>CAMNII010000008.1 GCA_946540435.1 uncultured Prevotella sp. | reverse complement strand
GCCCTGGGCTGAGATCTTTCTGGCCCTTCAGGCCGTTTTTACCGGACAGCAATAACTCTTTTATCATCATAGTCCGCGGGCCTTGAGGAGGCTGGTGGCGTCGGGCTGTGCCATGCCGGTGAAGTCGGTGAACATCTGCATGAGGTCGCCTGTGTTGCCGCGGCTGAGCACTTTGTCGGCGAAGTCGTTGCCTGTGGCAGGGTCGAGTGGTCCGCGCCGTGCGAAGACGTCGGCGATGTTTACGGCGAGGACTTCTGTCCAGAGATAGCTGTAGTATCCTGCTGCATATCCTCCTCCCCATACGTGGTTGAAGTAGCTGGTGCGGTAGCGTGGCGGTATCTGCGTGTCGAGGAGTCCTATTGCGTTGAGGGCTTCGGTCTCGAAGTCGGCTGCTTTGTCGGCAGTGGGCACCTTGTCGGCCGGCAGCATGTGCCAGGCGAGGTCGAGGCATGTGGCGGCGAGGTTTTCTCCGAGAGCGTAGGCGGTCTGGAAGTTGATGCTTTTGAGCATGCGCTCCTTGAGTTCTGCGGGCATGGGCTGGCCGGTGTCGCAGTGGCGTGCGTAGTTGTCGAAGACCTCGGGGATGGTAGCGAACGACTCGTTGAACTGTGACGGCATCTCTACGAAGTCGCGTGCCACGGACGTGCCGCTGAGCCTGTTGTAGTAGCAGTCGGAGAGGATGCCGTGGAGTGCGTGTCCGAACTCATGGAAGAGGGTGGTTACCTCGTCCCAGGTGAGGAGCGACGGTTTTCCTTCCGGTGCCTTGGCGTTGTTGCAGACGTTGAAGATGACGGGCAGCCTGTCGTAGCGTCGGCTCTGCTTGGCGAAGCCGTCCATCCATGCTCCTCCGCGCTTGGTAGGCCGGCGGTAGTAGTCGCAGTAGAAGAGTGCCTTTGGCTTGCCTTCCTTGTCGAACACCTCGTAGGCTTTCATGTCGGGATGGTAGAGTGGTATGTCGGTACGCTCCTTGAAGGTGAGTCCGTAGGCGCGGTTGGCGGCATAGAAGACGCCGTTGATGAGTACGCTGTCGACGGTGAAGTAGGGTTTTACCTCGTCGTCGCTGACGTTGAGGAGTTGTTTCTTCATCTTCGCGGAGTAGTAGAAGCGGTCATATGGTTGCAGCTGGAAGTCGCTGCCTTCGGTCTGTCGTGCGAAGTCCTCGATGGCCTTTGTCTCGGCTTGTGCCTTCGGGGTGTATTGTGCGATGAGGTTTTTGAGGAAAGCGTAGACGTTGTCAGGCGTCTTGGCCATGGTTTTCTCGAGTGAGTAGGCGGCATAGTTGGGATATCCCATCAGGGCGGCCTGTTCGGCACGGAGGGTTGCTATCTCGCTGACGAGGGGGTAGGTGTTGAGGTCGTTGGTGCCGTCGGCGCGGTGGTAGGAAGCCTCATAGACGCGTCGGCGCAGGTCGCGGTTGTCGAGAGCGGCGAGCAGAGGCTGCTGGGTGGTGTTGACGATGACGATGGCATAGGGTGCCTTAGCACCGTTGCTCTCGGCGTCTTTCCGGCATTGCTCGATGTCAGCCTCGGTGAGTCCTGCGAGCTCTTCCTTGCTGTCGACCCACACGATGGCATTGTTGGTGGCTTCGAGGATGATGTCGCCCCATTGCTGCTGCAGGTCAGCGATGCGCATGTTGATTTCCTTCATGCGTTCCTTCTTGTCGTCGGTGAGGAGTGCTCCGTTTCTGACGAACTCCTTGTAGGTCTCCTCAAGGAGTTTAAGGTCTTCACCCTGGAGGGCGTCGTGCTGACTGTCGTAGACCTGTCGGATGCGTTCGAAGAGCGGCATGTTGAAGGCGATGTCGTTTTCGAGTTCGGTGAGCATGGGCTGTACCTTTTTCTCTATCTCAGCCAGTTCTGGAGTCTTGTCGGCCTCGGTGAGTGCGAAGAATATCCGGCTGACGTTTTCGAGCTGCCGTCCGCTGTCTTCATAGGCGAGGATGGTGTTTTCGAAGGTTGCGGAGTCGGTATTTCCGACGATGTCGGCGATGGCGTTGCGTTGCTGCTGAATAGCCTGTTCGAAGGCGGGCAGATAGTCAGCGACCTGGATCTTACTGAAGTCAGGTGCTCCATAGGGCAGTGTGCTCTCAGCGAGCAGCGGGTTGTCGTGTTGTTGCTTGCAGCTGCCCATGGTGGTTGTCAGCGCAGTGGCTACGGCGATGGTCATGATTAAGTTCTTTTTGTTCATAGTTAAATGAGGAATTAGAAATGCCCACAAAGCGACTGATAAACGGCGGCACGATGTTGCCCCTGCGGGAAGTGCCAGCCGTTTACAGGAGTCTTGCGGGTATCGACGGAGTCAATGAGGAATACCCGCAAGACTCCTGTAAAGGTGATGAAATATTCATGATCTATTTGAACAGCCGCTGTGCGAACATGCTCAGGTAGATGCGCCAGTTGCGCCAGAGGTGTCCACCGTCGTTCTCGTAGTATTCATAGGTGTAGCCCTTGCTGTCGAGATAGTGGCGCAGGTCGGTGTTCATCTGCATGAGGAAGTCATCGTGGCCGATGGCTATCCAGTAGAGTTTCGGCTTGGAGTCGAAGAGGCGTTGCATCTGTTCGTCGAGCTTGTCGGCATCTTTGTTCATCCGTGCTGCTGCCGACTGCAGTCCGTAGTAGTCGAAGGTGGTGGGGTAGAGGCGTGAGATGCCGAAGGTGTGCCCGCCACCCATCGACAGGCCTGTCACGGCGCGTGCCTCGCGTCGGCGGATGGTTTTGTATTGTCTGTCGACGAAGTTGACGATGTCCATGAAGCTCTCTTCCATCGACGCCTTGGCGCCGCGTTGGTTGAAGGCGTTGCCGTCGGGGGTGTACATCCCTTCGTGCCAGGCACCGGGTGCTGCGTCGCAGGTGGGGTTGCCGTTGGGCATGACGACAATCATCGGCACGGCCTTTCCTTCGGCGATGAGGTTGTCCATGATCTGTGCGGCACGGCCGAGGTCGCCCCATGCCGTCTCGTCGCCGCCGTGGCCATGGAGGAGGTACATCACCGGGAAGCGTCGTTTGCCGTCGTAGGCTGCCGGCAGGTAGACGGTCATCCGCCGTTGTGTGCCGAGGGTCGGACTGTCGTACCACACACGGCTCAGTGTTCCATGCGGAACGTTGTTGGCCTGGTAGAGATGTCCCTTGTCGTTGTTGTCGCGACTGATGATGAAGATGTTGCTCAGTGTGGAGATGTCGCGGTTGACATAGCTGTTGGCAGGGTCGACGATGCGCTGTCCATCGACGATGAAGGCATAGGAGTAAAGCTCTGGCGTGAGGCGTTGTGTGGTCACCGTCCAAACGCCGTTGTCCTGCCGTTGCATGGAGAGCGTCTGGAAGTGTATCTCGTCGAAGTCGCCGATGACTCCGACCTGGTGGGCCTCGGGTCCGTAGAAGTTAAAGGTTACTGTCCCGTCGCTGTTGATGACGGGTGATTTCACGTTGGGACGCTGGCCCAGCATCTGCTGGCTGAAGGCGTTTGCCGTCAGGAGCGTGGCGATGGTTAAGAATAGTAGTCTCTTCATATATTAATTAGTAATTAGTAATTAGAAATTAGAAATTATGATTAGCCCTGCCGGTTCGCTACCAGCTCATTTTTCATTCCTCATTCCTCATTTTTCATTTCTCATTTTTCATTTCTCATTGACTCCGTCGATACCCGCAAGACTCCCGTTAACTTCTAAGCCTCCCCGCGGGGCAGCGTCGGCTTGAAGTTTATCAGTCGCTTTGTGGGCATTTCTCATTGACTCCGTCGATACCCGCAAGACTCCTGTAAATGGCTGACACTCCCCGCAGTGGCAGCGTCGTGCCGCTATTTATCAGTCGCTTTGCGGGCATTGACTCCGTCGATACCCGCAAGACTCCTGTTAACTTCTAAGCCTCCCCGCAGGGGCAGCGTCGGCTTGAAGTTTATCGGTCGCTTTGTGGGCATTTCTCATTCCTCATTTCTCATTTCTCATTTAATAGTATTCCCGTGGCTTCAGGACCCATGTTGAAGAGGAGGTCGAGGATGCTCAGGTTTGGCTGGAAGCCGTGTCGCTGTTGGAACACCTGATAGTAGGGTGTGAACGATTGCTCGCCGGTGTCGTTGTCAAGAGGGATGGCAGTGTCGTCGTATCGCTGTTGCGGCGGGTTGATGTCGAGGAGTTCGCACATCTTCCGGGTGATGTCGCTGTCGAAGTCGAAGAGCGTGGTCCACCGCTGTTCCTCGAAGAAAGGCCGGAGGTCGTCCTCGTAGTATATGAAGAACGGGGAGTCGCCATAGGCTGTGCAGAGGGCGTTCCAGTGTTCCTGTCGCCATTTCCCGTGGTTGGAGATGAGTGCCGTAGGGTGTGTGGGCTTGGCCACGGGTACGGTGAGCGTCTGTTGTCCGTTAGCCGTCATGATGGTGCACCGGTTCATGGTTCCCTGCTTGCGGTAGGGTGTTGCCATGTTGATATATGCCAACGGGTCGGTGGCCAGCCGGCAGTACCATGCCACGGGTCCGAAGTAGGCGGGTGCGAGGGCATGTGACGTGTTGTTCTCTCTGTCGATATGGGTTGTCATTGACTATAATGAATAACGTGCGGACCGGTTGTTTTATTGTGTACTCAGAAGACTATTCTTGCCTGCATGTCGATGTCGGTCTGGTTGCGGCTGTCGATGCGTTGCAGGGCAGTGCCGATGGTGGTGCGGTCGAAGTAGTGGGTGTTGGCAGCCTTCACGGCCAGGGTGGTGTTTTTCCATGCCTTCAGCTGGATGAGCAGTGCCGTGCGCAGGCCGTGTCCGAAGAAGGCGGGGAAGTTCATCTCGTAGCGCAGTCCGCGTTCGTAGGCATAGACGCGGCTGTCGTAGTCGTTGGTATGGAAGAGTGCTGCCATGGCGTGGGCCGTCAGGCGCTGCATCTTCCATGTGGCTTTCTGAAGGATCATATATCCGATGCTGCGTGTGCCGTGTTCTGCCAGTGTCACATCGCCTTGGGTGTTCAGCGTCAGCCTGTCGGTGGTATGACTGACCGCCAGTCGCAGCCGTCCGGTGTTACGGTTGATGAGTAGTGTCTTGTCATCGTTGTCGCGCTGCCGCTGCAGGAGTCGTCCGCTCATGGTCACCGCCAATGCTGCCTTCTGCCATTGGGCAGCGAGGAAGTAGTCGTGGTCGTAGGAAGCCTGGGAGACGAGGTAACGAGCCCATGGGTGGTAGGCTATGTCGCCATAGGCGGTGATGGTGAGTAGGCGTGAGAGTCGCCATCGTCCGCCGACATACACACCGCTCTCGTTCTGTGTGCGGCTGCCCGACCGGAAGGCATTGGCCAGCGGTGCTTGGTAGCGGTAGGAGTAGTATCGCTGTATGGCGGTGAGGTCGATGCTCCCTGTCAGGTTCATCGTCGCCATGTTCACCGTGGCGAGGGCACTGCCGTCGGTAGCCGTCTCGCCGTTGATGGTGAGTCGGCGGGTGCGCAGGCCGTAGTCGGCGGCAGCATTGGTGAACCGTTGTCCGGCGGGGTAGTAGCGTCGGTATGGCTGCCGCGTGTCTGGTAGCAGTTCCTTGTTATAGACCATCGTCACTGCCGTGGCTCCTATGTGCCAGCTGTTGGTGGTATAGCCGATGCGTCCTCCTGCCGCCGTCTGTGTGGCATTATGCTTCCGGTCTATCTCGCTCTGTGTGCGGTGGTAGCCGCTGGTGAGGATGGTGGTGATGGTGCTGCCGTCAGCCAGGGTGGCATCGATGGGTCGGTAGGAGACGAAGGCTGTCACTGCCAGCTGTGGTGTGATATTCACAGTTGCTGCCACACCCTGCATGTAGTTGCCTATGGAGCGTGAGGAGTGCGGCCGGATGGTGTTGCCCGCCTGTCGCATGCTCTGCAGCGCACCCTGTTTGCCGAGGGTGAAGTCGTTGTTCAGCACCAGTCCCATGCCCAGGTGGAGCCGATAGCGGCCTGCGGCAAGCGCCTTCACGCATCCGAGTCCTTTCACAATGATGTAGGGTGAATAGTTGTCATAGCCCATGCGGTTGTACTGTCCGAAGAAGGGCTCTCCGGCATCCTGTGAGGCTACCAGTCCTGCCCGCACACGGCCACCGTAGCTGAAGTCGTAGCGCAGCCAGTGGCGGTAGGGGTATCCCAGATAGCCGTTCTTGTCGCCCTGACGTCGGTAGAGGGGCGTGCGGAGTGTCGCCGTCAGCTCCTGCCGTCCGTGGCGGAGTATGTCGGCCAACCGTGGCATGTGCTGCTGTGTGCCGTCGTCGCTGACGGTGACAAAGCACGAGAGCAGCTGGCGCTGCCTGGCATCGATCGACGGTATCATTGCCACCTCACCCATGGAGCGTACGGGACCGTAGCGGTCGACATACGCCATGATGTCTTCTACCTGCTTGTCGGTGAGGAAAGGCAGTTGTTCCAGTTCTTCGCGTGTGGCCTTGTTCAGGTCGAGGGGTGTGGCAGCCATGTCGGCCAGCATGTCGCTCAGTGCCTCCAGCGACCCCTCTCCCGTCTCACCCTCATCCATGTTGCCTCCTTCCTGAACGAACCACTCTTCGAGCAGTTCCTCCCATGTCGTCTCCTGCTGCACCTGTGCCGGCAGCGATAAGGCAGCCAGCAGGGATAGAAGCAGGAATAGTGGTCGAAGCATAGTGTCAGCGGGGTTTTATTTGATGAGTATAATCGGTACGATGGTATTTCTTCCGTTTCAGCTCATATGGTTTGGGCTTCTGTTATGGGTTGTTGGCTGTGAAAAAGGTTGTTATTTTGTCGAGGGTGGTATTCTTTAGGATGACACGCTTGTCGGCATCGAGGAGGTAGAGGGCGGGGTACTCGGGAAAGTAGTAGGTGTGTGGGGTGAGGAGGGGGATGCTGATGGGCTTGTCTGCACCAAGCGGCTTTGGTGTCGGGAGGGTTCCGTTGACGAGTTCGCCGACGGGTAGAGCCGGCGGAGTGTCGGAGACGTCGAGGGTGAGGATGAGGAGTTCGTCGGCAGGCCGTTGTAACTCCGGGAGGGTGCGCAGAAGGGGTAGCGTCTCGCGGCAGTGGTCGCAGAATGGATCGTAGAAGACGACGAGGATGTGGCGGGCGCTGAGTTCGTAGAGGTGATGGGTCTGTCGGAGGCTGTCGGTGAAGATGAAGTTGGTGGCTACTGAGCCGACGGCGTTGAGGGATAGTTGCCGGATGAGGAATGTGCGCTGTGGCGTGGGGGGTAGTGCACGAAGGATGGCGGCATAGACGCCCTCGTCGTAGACGGGTGAACGCGGGCTGCCGAGGTACTGCTGGGCGAGGTCGGTGAAGAACTCCTCCCGCAGCGTGTCGGCAGTGATGCTGTCGGCAAAGGCTTGTGCGCAACGACGGGTAGTGATGCTGTCGGTCAGGAGCAGGGGGAAATAGTAGCAGTAGTCCACGAAGCCCTGCTCTGCCATCTGCCGGTTCACGACCGTGGTGTCGGCAAAGTCATAGCTGCTCCAGAAATGTTCCATGAGCCAGGCCAGCCGCTGTCCGTCGCCGTGGATGCTGTCGGGCAGGGCAGGGTAGGGGAAGGCAGGCTGCTGGGCGGCAGCAGTGAGCATGGTGACGGTGGCAGCGAGTGTGACGAGCCATCGTGTGGCGCTGTGGAAAAGATGATGTTTCTGCATACGTTGCTGCAAAAGTAACGTTTTTTTTGATAAAAGGCATTGTTTTTCTGAAAAAAACATGTGCAGGCGCTATTTTCTTTATAATAAAAGAGACGATTGTCGGAAAAAACACGTAATTTTGCAAAAGATAAAGAAAGCGGGAGTTATGGCAAAGAAAACGCAATGGAACGACGACTACTGGCTGCTGCTCATCCAGGAGTATCTCCGTAAGCCGGTAGGTGTGAAAGGTGTTTATTCAAGAGGAATGGTGAACCTGGCATTGGAGCTGCATATTCCTCCGCAGTTTCTGTATTCGCAGATGTTCCGCTTGCGCCAACTGTCGGAGCCGCGGCTGGAGCGCCTATGGCGGACCTACAGCCGCAGTCCGAAACGTCTGCAGCAAGCCGTGGAGCGCCTGCGCCAGATGAAAGGATTTGGCCTGGGCGATGACTTCTACGACGGTGTGGAGACCAACGAGACCTTTGAGCGCGACTTCCGGCCGCTTGCCGTTGACGACGGCGAGCCGTGGATGGCCGTGCTGATGCCTGTCCACCTGATAGTCATCCTCGACCGATACTTTCGCCTGACACCGACGACTATGGTTGCGGAGACGCCTGATGTCAAGGAATTGGCAAAGATGATACGTCTGACACCAGCCCAGGTGGTAGAGGTGATGGACGTCTTTAAATTCTGCGACCCTATCCTCCATCGTGACGAGTTTACCATCCACCCGCTTCTGGAGCACTGCCAGGCCGTCTGGGACCGCTATGGCAACGGGCGTCCGGAGGAACTGGCCGCCACCGCCGCACAGATGCAGGAATTCTTTGAAATGAGAAACGAGAAGTAGTATCCCACCCCGGCAGGGCTAATCATAATTACTAATTTCTAATTACTAATTACTAATTAATCATCGTGTCACAGAAACTTATAGAACGGCAGGAACAACAGCAGCAACAGCAACAGCGGCTGTCGGCACAGCAGATGATGTTTGTGCGGCTGCTGAGCATGCCTATTGCCGAACTGGAGGAACATGTCAGGGCCGAGGCTGACGACAACCCGGCACTGGAGACATACGCTCCCGATGATGCCCTGACGGCCTCCGAGTCCTATGACACCCCCGACAGCAGCGACGACGGTGGACAAGAGCGCCAGGAACGGGAGGATGCCCTCGACGCTGCTCTCGAAGGTTTCGGCCGCGACGACCGCATGCCTACTGCCACATACAGCAGTGATGACGACAATGGCGAGGCCGACTACGAAGAGATGGTGTATGGCGATACGACATCGTTCTACGACAAGATACGCGAGCAAGTGGGAGAACTCGAGCTCACCGACAAGCAGCACGACATCATGGACTACCTCATCGGGTCGCTTGACGACGACGGTCTGCTGCGCAAAACCGTCGACGACCTTGCCGACGAGCTGGCCTTCCGATGGAATGTCAACGCAACGGCAGAGGAGGTGGAGCAGGTGCTCGACATGCTCCAGCATTTCGACCCTGCCGGCATCGGTGCCCGCTCGTTGCAGGAGTGCCTGCTCATTCAGCTCAACCGCAGGACAGAGAGCCATGTCGTGATGCTCACGCGGCAGCTGATCAGTAAATACTTCGAACTGTTCCGACGGAATAACTGGCAGCGCATCCGACAGGTGATGCAGCTCAGCAGCGACGACGAGGATGCCGTGCGTCGCGAGATAAGGCGGCTGAACCCTAAGCCCGGCGCCGCGCTGGGCGAGACCGAGGGGCGCAGCATCCAACAGGTTACTCCTGACTTCATCGTCGACACGAGTGACGACGGCGAGGTGTCTTTCTCCTTGAACCACGGAGACGTGCCTGAGCTGAAGGTGTCGGCATCGTTCACAGATATGATAGACGCCTACCGCCGCAACCCCGAGGGGATGAGCCGCAGCGACAAGGAAGCACTGCTCTATGCCAAGGAGAAGGTGGAGCGCGCACAGAACTATATCAACGCCATCCGGCAGCGACAGAAGACGCTCTTCGTCACCATGCGTGCCGTCATCGACTGGCAGCGGAATTATTTCCGAAGCGGCGATGAGAGCGACCTGCGGCCGATGGTGCTCAAGGACATCGCCGCAAAGACCGGACTCGACATCTCCACGGTGTCGCGCGTGGCCAACGAGAAATATGCACAGACACGGTGGGGCACCTTCCCGCTACGCCATTTCTTCACCGACAGCTACACCACCAGCGATGGTCAGGAGTTGGCCATCCGGCGTGTGCGTCTGGCACTGAAGGAGATCATCGACCGTGAAGACCCGGCGAACCCTCTTTCTGACGAGGCGCTGACAGAGGAGATGAAGAAGGCCGGGCTGCCGATAGCCCGGCGCACGGTGACCAAATACCGCAAGCTGATGAATATCCCATCGGCACGATTGAGAAGAAAGTAATGGAAACACAGACGGTGAACAACACACTACGGCATCTGCCACGACCCTCGCACCATCCGAAGACGGCGGCACGGCGAGGGATGCTCCTCTTCGCACGGGCGGTGAGCGTGGTGTTCACACCCTTCTACCTGCCCATCGTCGGCATGACGGCGCTCCTCTTCCTGAGCTACGTCAACCAGATATTCCCCTGGCAGTATAAGGCACTGGTACTGACCATCGTCTATTTCTTCACGATTCTCCTGCCGTCACTATGCATCAGATACTATCGGAAGATGCTCGGATGGACACGCATGGAAATCGGGCAGAAAGAACGCCGAATGGTGCCGTATACCATCTCCATCGTCTGCTATTTCATGTGCTTCTACCTGATGAACAACCTGCGCATACCCCATTTCATGAGCAGCATCCTCGTGGCCTCGCTGGCCATACAGATCTGCTGCGCCGTCGTCAACGTATGGTGGAAGATCTCTACCCACTCGGCAGCCATCGGCGGCGTGGCAGGAGCCCTCGCTGCCTATGCCGCGAAGTTCAACTTCAACCCGCTGTGGTGGCTCTGCCTGGTCATCCTCCTCGCCGGCCTCGTAGGCACCAGCCGCATGATGCTCCGCCAGCACTCCCTGGCACAGGTCGTTACCGGGTTCCTCCTCGGTGCTGCCATTGCCTTTTTCATCATCAGCTAAATATCCCCTCTCGCCTATCGGAAATACAGACCAAAACAACAATAACCCATAGAAACAACCATGCAACCGCTCGTCAGTATCATCATGGGCTCAACCAGTGACATGCCCGTCATGGAGAAAGCCTGCCAGTGGCTCAACGACCACCACATCCCCTTCGAAGTGAATGCCCTCTCTGCACACCGCACACCGGCCGCCGTGGAGCAGTTTGCCAAAAGCGCCAAGGAGCGTGGCCTGCGCGTCATCATTGCCGCAGCAGGAATGTCGGCAGCACTACCCGGCGTCATCGCCGCACAGACCACGCTGCCCGTCATCGGCGTACCCATAAAAGGCATGCTCGACGGCCTCGACGCCCTGCTGAGCATCGTTCAGATGCCACCGGGAATACCCGTGGCCACCGTCGGCGTCAATGCCGCACAGAATGCCGCCATCCTCGCCGCACAGATCATCGCCCTTGCCGACAGCACCGTTGCGCAGCAGGTGGAAGACCACAAGGCGACACTCGGACAGAAAATAGAAAAAGCAAACCAAGCACTCGCAGAAGTGACGTATGAATACAAAACCAATTAGACGCCCCACCATTGCCGTCACCATCGGCAATACCGCCATCGGCGGCGACAACCCCATCCGCGTGCAGTCGATGACTACCACCAATACCAACGACACCGTCGCCTGCGTGGAACAGGCCATCCGCATCATCACGGCCGGTGGCGAACTCGTCAGACTCACCACACAAGGTACACGCGAAGCCGAGAACCTGAAAAACATCAAAGCCGAGCTTAACCGCCGGGGATACCATACCCCGCTCGTTGCCGACGTCCACTTCAACGCCAATGTGGCCGATGTCGCCGCGCAATATGTGGAGAAGGTGCGCATCAACCCCGGCAACTATGTTGACCCCGCGCGGACTTTCAAGAAACAGGAATATACCGATGAGGAATACCGGCAGGAGCTCGCCAAGATAGAGGAGCGCCTCATACCGTTCATCAACATCTGCAAGGAGCATCATACCGCCGTGCGCATCGGTGTGAACCACGGCTCGCTGTCCGACCGCATCCGCAACCGCTATGGCGACACGCCGGCCGGCATCGTTGAGAGCTGCATGGAATTCTTGCGCATCTTCCGTAGACACGACTTCAACAACGTTGTCATCTCCATCAAAGCGTCAAACACCGTCGTCATGGTACAGAGCGTACGACTGCTCGTCAGCGCCATGGACCGTGAGGACATGCACTATCCCCTGCATCTCGGGGTCACAGAAGCAGGTGAAGGCGAAGACGGACGTATCAAGAGCGCACTGGGCATCGGCGCACTGCTCACCGAGGGCATCGGCGATACCATCCGTGTGTCGCTCAGCGAGGAGCCGGAAAACGAAATCCCCGTAGCCCGCAAGTTAGTAGAACTCACTGACAGCCTGCCGCTGCCCCTTCAGGAAGACGGCGACGGAGAGCACATGTGGATAGCCGGCGACACCCTCCACCTGTACCTCCATGCTGCCAACACCGACGAACTGCAGCTGAAGGCGGCCATGGCTGCCGGGTCGCTGCTCATCGACCGCCGTGCCACAAACCTCGTCATCCATACTCCGCTCCTCAGCAGCGAACAGGCACAGGCACTCGCCGACGCCATCCTACAGGCTGCGCGTATCAAGTTCACGAAGACAGAATACATCTCCTGTCCAGGTTGCGGACGCACCCTCTACGACTTGCAGACGACCATCGCCCGCATCAAGAAAGCCACAAGCCACCTCGTCGGCGTGAAGATTGCCATCATGGGGTGTATCGTCAACGGCCCCGGAGAGATGGCCGATGCCGACTACGGCTATGTGGGAGCCGGACCGAAGCGCGTGTCGCTCTATCGCGGGAAAGAATGTGTAGAAAAAAACATTCCCGAGGACGATGCCGTAGACCACCTGCTCCACCTCATCGAAAGCGATGCGGCCAACGCCCTCAAACAGGTACAACCCTAACGACGAGGAAGCCCTGCTGCAGGAACTGGAAAAAGGTTTCGCCCGGATGCTGATCATCAGGCTTGATATCGAACACCTCACAGGGAAGGAAGCCATAGAACTGGTCAGGAAAAGATGAACATGGCCCGCCGCCATTTATCGGTCGCATAGGGTGCGTTGACTTCGTCTTCACCCGCAAGCCCCTTGATGACTTCTATACCCCCCTTCGGTTCCCCCGTTTCCCGGGGGACAGAAACCCCGCAGGGGCAACGCACTCAAAGCGACCGGATAACGACAAACCGACGTTGCCCCGCGGGGAGGTTTTGTCGTTATAGGGAGTCTTGAGGGTGAAGGCGTAGCCAGCGTCGGCTTGAAAATAATCGGTCGCTATGCGTGCGTTGACTTCGTCTTCACCCGCAAGCCCCCCGTTAACTTCTAAGCCTCCCCGCAGGGGCAGCGTCGGCTTGAAAATAATCGGTCGCTATGCGTGCGTTCGGTAAAAAAGGTAAATAAATCCGTAAAATGGATTACTCCATGAAAAGATTTTGTTCGTAACTTTGCAGGCGATAACGGTGATGGCAACATCGTGAGTATGAACTCTTCAAACGTATAAACGGCCTATGCAACGACTGACAATCATTCTTTTAACACTCATAACAGCAATGAATATTTCTGCACAGACGCTGACCACGCGCCAGCTTTCCTTGTGTGCCTGCGCAGCCCTTGAGGCTCAAGGCGACCAGGAACGTCTCGACACCGCCATCCGACAGGCCCTCGACAGCGGCGTCACCATCAACGAACTCAAAGAGGCCTTCTCGCAACTCTATGCCTATACAGGCTTCCCGCGCTCACTGAATGCGCTGGGAACGCTGCAGCGCGTACTCGCCGACCGTCACGCTGCCGGCATCACCGACAACGAAGGCAAGGCATTCACCCGGCCTGCCCTGTGGGACAATGCCGAACAGGCCCTCCGGCAGGGTACCGACGTACAGACACGTCTCTCCGGGAAACCCTTCGACTACATCTTCTGTCCGCAGAACGACTACTACCTGAAGAGCCACCTCTTCGGCGATATCTTCGCCGGCGACCAGCTGACAGCCGCCGACCGCGAACTCGTTACCCTGTCGGCACTGTCGGCACTGAAAGGCGTAGCACCGCAGCTGGCAGCCCACAAGGCCGGTGCCGTGAACATGGGCAATAGCCAGGAACAGGTCGACGAACTCTGCCGCTGGCTCAGCGACAACGGGCTGTCGCAGTCCGACAGTGCCGCCGATGCCAACGCAGGGGCATGGCCGAAAGGACAGCCCAACACCGGGTATGCTCAGTATTTCATCGGCAACAGCCATGTGGCACCCGTCAAGCCCGCCAACCTCACCGATAGCGATACTTCCGTGGCCAGCTATGTCAACGTCACCTTTGAACCGGGATGCCGTAACAACTGGCACATCCATCACGGTGCTCATCAGGTGCTCATCTGCGTCGCCGGACGGGGATGGTATCAGGAGTGGGGCAAGGAGCCTATCGCCCTCGAGCCCGGAATGATCATCGATATCCCTGCCGAGGTGAAGCACTGGCACGGCGCACAGCGCGACTCATGGTTCCAGCACCTCACCAACCATGTCGCTATCGGTGGCGACGTTTCCAACGAATGGCTCGAGCCCGTCACCGACGAGGTTTACGGCAGTCTGAAATAACACATTATTAATTAATAAACAGGAAAGAAAGAATGAGTAATTAGTAATGAGTAATTAGTAATGAGTAATTATGATTACCAAGCCCTCCTTGGGATATGTTGATAGACTCGCACAATATCGCGTAATAAAGCAACTATCCACAATCAGGCAGGAGTAATCATAATTACTCATTTCTCATTGACTCCGTCGATACCCACAAGACTCCTGTAAACGGCTGGCACTTCCCGCAGGGGCAACATCGTGCCGCCGTTTATCAGTCGCTTTGCGGGCATTTCTAATTACTCATTTTTTTGCTATCCTCCGTGTCGTGCCGATGGCTCCGCTGGGACATACCAGTCGGCAGAGGTGGCAGCCCACGCAACGGGTGCCGATGATACGGGGCTGGCGTGTGGCGGTATCGAAATCAATGGCCTGATGACCGCCGTCCATGCACGACGTATAGCAACGGCCGCAGCCGATACATTTGTCGCGATTGATATTGGGATAGACCATCGTGCCACGGTCGAGTTCACCGGGCGTGACGAAGTTAGGCAGTTCCTCGCCGACAAGGTCTTCCAGCCGGCTGACGCCCCGCTGGTGCATATAGTCTTGCAGGCCGAGAATCAGGTCGTCGATGATACGATAGCCGTATTGCATCACGGCCGTGCATACCTGCACGTTACGGCATCCCAGCTGGATGAATTCCAGCGCATCGCGCCAGGTCTCTATGCCGCCGATGCCACTGAACTCCACATTCTTCATGATGGGGTTCTTCGTCATCTCAAGGACATAACGCAGGGCAATGGGCTTTACGGCACGTCCGGAATAGCCGGAGATGGTCTTCTTGCCGCTGACGGCCGACCGGCCCGTCATCGTCACCGATTTAATGGTGTTGATGGCCGAGATGGCATCGGCTCCGGCAAAGTAGGCGCCCATGGCCGGCTGGTTGATATGGGTGATGTTGGGCGTCATCTTGGGGATGACGGGAATGCTGACGTTCCGCTTGACGAAAGCAGTGTAGAAGGTTACCAGCTCAGCATTCTGGCCTACGTCCGACCCCATGCCTGCTATACGCATCTGCGGGCAGGAGAAGTTCAGTTCCACGGCATCGACACCAGCCTGCTCAGCCATCTTCGCCAGTTCTATCCACTGCTCCTCGGTGTTGCCCATGATGGAGGCGATGACGATTTTCGAGGGATAGTTCTCCTTTAGGCGACGGAGGATGTCGAAGTCTACATCGACAGGGTTCTCGCTGAGCTGTTCCATATTGCGAAAGCCGATGAATGTCCCTCCGCCCTCTCCTGACGACGGGTTCGGGGAGACGGCATCGAAGCGTGGCGACACCTCATGGATGTCGTCCATGCAGATGGTCTTATAGTATACGCCGGCCCATCCCATCTCGAAGGCCCGTGCCACCATCTCGTAGTTCGTACATATCGCCGACGAGGCGAGGAAGAAAGGATTCTCGCAGCGTATGCCGCAGAATGTTATCTGTAGGTCGGCAGCGTGCTCCTCGGTGGGCGTCGGGAGCTGTTTCGCCAGTGCGCTGATCCTGATGGGTCGGTCGTAATGGATGCAGGCCTCTTCGGCAGCCTGCAGGTCGTCGTCAGAACATGCTGCCACCCACCGTGCGGCGATGGCGGCGTTGTCGAAGCGGATGGCGCGGATGGCGCGTGCGGGGTCGCCCTGCTTGCATGCTTTTGTGCAGGGGGCGTCGGTGCAGAGAAGACAGCGTGCTGCCTCTTCTTCTAAGTGGATGGTAGCTTTTCTGTTCATATTTATTAGTCGTTTGGTGGTTATTAGTCGTTTGGTGGTTATTAGTCGTTTGGTGGTTATTAGTCGTTTGGTGGTTTGGTCGTTTGGGGATATTAGTGGTTCGTCTTGATGGGTTTTAACGTCAGTTCTTCTGTTTTTCTGTCCTTCTGTTCTTCTGTCCATCAGTCCATCTGTTCGTGCGTTCGTACGATGTCGCGGCACGACTCGATGATGTCCATGAGGTCGTCGACGCGTTCGGCGCGGAGCATGGCGATGCGCGTCTGTCGGAAGTCGGGGATGCCTTTGAAGAGGGGACTGGCAGCCAGGTGTCGGCGGGTATGGAGGATGCCGCGCCGCTCGTCCGTACGTTCGACGTTGATGCGCAGCTGTTCCTCGAGGATGTCGATTTTCTGGTCAGTGGTGAGCGGCTCTGCCGAGAACAGCCACGGGCATCCGAAGGTGGCACGCCCGATCATCACGGCATCAACGCCGTAGCGGCGGAAGGCGTCGTCCGCCTCCTGGCGCGAGTGGATGTCGCCGTTGCCGATGATGGGAATCTGTATGCGGGGGTTCGCCTTCACGCGTCCGATGGGTTCCCAGTCGGCGGTGCCCGTATACATCTGCGACCGGGTGCGGCCATGGATGGTCAGTGCCTGGATGCCGCAGTCCTGCAGCTGTTCGGCCAGCTCTTCGATGATGATATGTTCGCAGTCCCATCCCAGCCGTGTCTTCACGGTGACGGGCGTATGGACGGCTTTCACCACCTCGCGGGTGATAGCGAGCAGGAGCGGGATGTTCTTCAGCATGCCGGAGCCGGCACCCTTTCCAGCCACCTTCTTCACGGGGCAGCCGAAGTTCAGGTCGATGACGTCGGGGCCTACCTGTTCCACAATTTTCGCCGCCTCGACCATCTGCGGCACGTCGCGGCCATAGAGCTGGATGCCTACGGGGCGCTCCTCGTCGCTGATGGTCAGTTTCCTGACGGTCGTCTTCACATCCCTGACGAGGGCTTCGGCAGAGACGAACTCCGTGTAGACCATCGCGGCACCATAGCGTTTACACAGGTGTCGGAAACCGATATCCGTCACGTCTTCCATGGGAGCGAGGAATAGCGGGTGGTCGCCAAAAGCGATATCTCCTATTTTCATGCTGCAAAGGTAAGCATTATATCTTAGAATACCACAACCTTTTTGAAGGAATATTTCCGACGTGGGGTCTTTTCATCAAAAAAAACTGTACCTTTGCAGGAAAATAGACACAGGCAATGACGACCGACCGGAAGATTATCCATGTGGACATGGACCAGTTCTTTGCTGCCGTGGAGCAGCGCGACAGGCCTGAGCTGCGGGGCATCCCCGTGGCGGTTGGCTTTGACGGTCCGCGTGGCGTGGTGTCGACGGCGAGCTACGAGGCACGGCGCTTCGGTGTCCACTCGGCGCAGCCCATCGTCACGGCAAAGCGCCTCTGTCCGCAGCTGACCATCGTCATGCCGCGCTTCCAGGCCTATAAGGAGGTGTCGCAGCAGATCCATGCCATCTTCCATGAGTATACCGACCTGGTGGAGCCGCTGTCGCTCGACGAGGCCTTCCTCGATGTTACTGAGAACAAGAAGGGGATGCGCCTGGGTGTGGAGATAGCCCGCGAAATCAAAGCGCGTATCATGCAGGAGACACAGCTGACGGCATCTGCCGGCGTGAGCTACTGCAAGTTTCTGGCGAAGATAGCCAGCGACTACCGCAAGCCCGACGGTCTCTGTGTGGTGCACCCGTCCCGCGCCCGTGAGTTCATCGCCCAGCTGGACATCTCGCGCTTCTGGGGTGTGGGGGCGAAGACGGCGGAGAAGATGCATCAGATGGGAATCTTCACCGGTGCCGACCTGCAGCGGGCATCACCGGTGAGGCTCACCGAGGTGTTCGGAAAGATGGGGCATGTGTTCTGGAACTTCGGACAGGGCATCGACGACCGGCCGGTGGTGACGGAGTGGGAGCGCAAGTCGGTGAGCTGTGAGCAGACCTTCCTGCAGGATATATGGGAGGAGCGGCAGGTGGCCGATGCGCTGGAGAAGACGATGGCTGAGCTGGAGCGCCGCATTGCCCGCAGCGGTTTCGAGGGCCGCACGCTGACGCTGAAGGTGAAATATGCCGACTTTCAACAGATCACCCGTAGCATCACCGGAACGCTGGTGCTCACTACTGCCGAGCAGATCAAGCCGCTCTCCGAAGAGTTGCTCAAGGAGGTGGACTACAGCCGGCAGCACCCTATCCGGCTGTTGGGGCTGGGGGTGTCGGGCCATCAGAACTCGGAGGAGCTGTCCCCCTACGGCTATTGGGAGGAACTCGAACTTGACTTCGCCCCCTGGCCGGAGAAATGAGAAATGAGAAATGAGGAATGAGAAATGAGAAATGAAAAATGGCCTGCTGGTTCGCTATCAACTCATTTCTCATTTCTCATTTCTCATTTCTCATTTCTCAGCAGTCTTCGGGAGAGGTATCTGACGGGATACCATACGGCGAGCCAGCTGATGGCGACGACGGTGACGAAGACCAGGATGATGTCGCTGAGGCGGATGCTGAGGGGATAGGCGTCGACGATGAACGAGCCTGACGATTTGCCGAGCTTCACCAGTCCGTATTGTTGCTGCAGGACGCAGAGGATGAGTCCGATGATGAGTCCTGCCACGGCACCGATGACAGCGATGAGGCGTCCTTCGAACATGAAGATGCCGGCCACCTGACGGTCGGTTGCTCCCATGTTGCGCAGGGTCTGCACATCGTCTTTCTTGTCGATGATGAGCATGGACAGGCTGCCCACGATGTTAAAGCTGGCGACGATGAGGATGAAGGTCAGGAAGATATACGCCAGGAATTTCTCTATCTGCATGATGCGGAACGTGTCGGCCTGCTGCTCGTAGCGGTCGAGCACGCGGAAGCGTCCCTGTGTCATCGTGCGTATCTCTTTCTTGACGGCATCGGTCTGTCGCGGCTCTTTGAGTTTCAGGAGCAGCGACGAGACGCATCCTTGTTGGTCGAAGAGCCTGCGTGCGAATGCTGTGGAGGTGATGATGTATGCGCCGTCGTATTTGTTCTGGTTGACGGCGAAGACGCATCCCGGCGAGAGCAGGGAGTCTACGGAGAAGCCGCCTTGTGGGTTTGACATGTCGAGCTGTCCCTCGCGTGTCGGTGCATAGATGGCCAGCCATCCGCCCCAGTTGGCGAGCATGCCGATGTCCTGTGCCAGCTTGATGCCGGGGATGCCGTATTGCAGGTCGCCGTCGTGGAGCTCGAAGGTGCCGTCGCCATAGAGGATGGCGTCGATCTGTGTCTGTTTCCTGAAGTTGTCGTCGACGCCCATGATGGTGACCATCTGCTGCTTGCCCTCGTAGACGGCCAGTGCCATGTCTTCCACGCAGTCGGTGGCGACGAGGACCTCGGGCATCTGGCGTATGGCGACGAGCATGGTGTCGTCGGCCGCCACGGTCTTTCCTTCTACGGGTATCACCTTCAGCTGCGGGTCGAAATGTGTGAACAGCGAGCCTACGAGGCTTGAGAAGCCGTTGAAGACGCTGAGGACGATGATCATGGCCATGGTGGCAACTGCCACGCCGACCACTGATATGGCCGAGATGATGTTGATGGCGTTGGTCGACTTCTTGGCAAAGAGGTAGCGCCTGGCGATGTAGAAGGGGAAGTTCATGCTATTTCTTCAGGAGTTCGTCGATATGGTCGATGTAGTCGAGCGAGTCGTCGATGAAGAACCTCAGCTCGGGAATGATGCGCACCTGGCTGCGTATGCGTGTGCCGAGTTCGTAGCGTATGGTCTTCTGGTTGGCGTTGACGTTCTCGATGATTTCTTCTGCGCGTTCCGACGGGAATACGCTGAGGTAGGCGGTGCAGATGCTGAGGTCGGGGCTCACCTTCGTACGGGTGACGCTCACCATGACGCCGTGCATCATGCGTGTCTGGCTTTGGAAGATGAGGCTGAGTTCTTTCTGCAGGAGCCGGGCTACCTTATTCTGTCGTGTTTCTTGCATATTTCTTGTTTCCTTTGATGATTACTTGTCCTTGTCGCGGGGTGTCGATGCGGCGGCCGTTGAGGTCGTAGAGCTGTTCCTCGCCGGAAGCCGGCGTGCTGACGCCAGTGATGCCCACCTCGGGAATCTTCTCGATGATGAGCGAGAGGGTGCGGTTGGCGTAGCTGGTGGTGAGTCCGTTGCTGCCGACGTATTCCAGTTTCGGGCTGTCCTCGGTGAAGGTGTGCTTGATGCGTTCGCCCTTGACGGGGTCGGCCACGCTGTAGAGGGTGATCTGATAGCCGTCGCGCACCTTCAGCGACTCGATGTCTTTCTGGGCGATGCCCCATACGGCGAGGTCGGCGGTGAGGTATTTGCCTACGGGGAGCCTGACGGCGTAGCCCTGGTAGTCGGCATCGCCGTAGACGGTGGCCACGGCGTCGGCGTTCGACACGGTGCGGGTGGGGAAGATGCGGTTCATGGCTGATGCCCACTGGTTGAGGTTCCACGACTCGTCGTTATACACCCAAACGAAGCCGCCCACGACGCCGTTGTTGTTTTTCCACGTCTGCATCTGGTTGATGGAGGTCTGCATGTCGGTCTGGTAGTTGGTGCGTCCGGCATGCACGGGCAGGTTGCCGAGTTTCCAGTCCGACGGGTTGTTATAGGCGCCTCCGTCGTAACATTGTATGAGCACGCGGTCGCAGGCTCCGGGGTGTTGGCGGTTGAGCTGCGTGACGAGGCTGTTCCAGAAGGTCTTGTTTGTATAGGGGGCTACGGTGGTGAGGTAGCCCAGCTCGTACATCATCGCGTGGAACTTCACGGCGGTCGACGTGTCGTAGCAGTGCTCGTCGTCGTTGTTCACGGCATCGACCTCGGGCAGGGCTTCTTTCAGTGCCTTGAAGTTGCGGTAGAGGATGGACTCCTCGCCGGTGCCTTCGCTGTTGATCAGGTCGCGGATATGTGCATACGACTGGTTTTCCCATCCGCCGATGCATATCTCGATGCGCTCGATGCTGGTGGGGGCTGTCTTGAGGTTCTTGACGTCGTCCTGGTAGTAGCGTTGCACCTTGTTGAACACGTATTCACCCTCATGGCAGATGACGCCGCCGGCCTCGCCGCCATTGTCTACGGTGAGGTCGCCGTTCTCCTCGACGTTGACATTGAAGAGGATGGCGTAGGTGAACCCGGAGTTGCGCAGGGTCCCGATGGTCGTGGGGCGTGCCCGACGGATGTGTCCGCCTACGTACACACCTGAGCCGGCCTGGGCCAGCAGGTCGGCCGTGCCTAATGTCAGGCACAGTAGCGTCAGAATCAGTTTAGTCTTCATTTTTGTTCTTATCATGATGGTTGCATTTCATATATCATGGGTTCACGCCCTTGTCCTCCCGGCCGACTTTCCGGATGATGGTCAGTCCGTCGCGCAGCGGGAGGATGAGTTGCTCCACGCGCGGGTCTGCGGCCACATGGTCGTTGAAGCGCCGGATGCCCAGCGTCTGTGCGTCGCGGTCGTAGGCATGGTCGGTGACGTGACCGTCCCACAGCGTGTTGTCGGCGAGCATATAGCCACCGTCGCGGAGCAGGGGCAGCAGGGCTTCGTAGTCCTCGGCATAGGTGCGCTTGTCGCCGTCGAGGAAGATGAGGTCGAAGGTAAGCCCCAGCCGTGGTGCTTCGGTGATGGCGTCGCCGATGGCGAAGTGGATGCGGTGGGCATCGGGTGACTGGCTGATCCACTGTCGGGCGAAGTCCTCCATCTCGTCGTTGACCTCGTAGGTGTATAGCTCGCCGTCGCCGGTGAGGCCCTCGGCCATGGCGATGGCGGAATAGCCGCTGAAGGTGCCGACCTCGAGGATGCGCCGCGGACGGATCATCTGCACGAGCATCTTCAGCAGGCGCCCCTGCAGGTGGCCGCTGGCCATGCGTCCGTGAACGGTATGCAGGTTGGTGGCTCGCCACAGCCGGTAGAGCAGCTCGGGCTCGGGCGACGTGTGGGCCAGGATATAGTCTTCGCTGACGGTGTTCATCCTCTCAGGGCCTCGATGGCCAGTCGGTAGGAGTCCATGCCGAAGCCTCCGATGATGCCGCGGCACGCACTGGTGATGAGTGAGGTGTGGCGATACTCCTCGCGCTGGTAGATGTTCGAGATGTGCACCTCTACGACGGGTACGTTCAGCGACTTGATGCAGTCGTGCAGGGCTACCGACGTATGGGTGTAGGCACCGGCATTGAGCACGATGCCGTCGACGATGCCCACGAAGCCGTATTCCTGCAGCTTGTTGATCAGCTCTCCCTCGACATTGCTCTGGTAGTATGTCAGTTCGATGTCGGGATAGCGGCGACGCAGGGCGTCAAGGCAGTCGTCCATCGTGGCAGAGCCGTAGATGCCCGGCTCGCGCTGTCCGAGCAGGTTGAGGTTAGGACCGTTGACAATCAGTATTTTCATTTTCTTCGGTTTTTTCTTTGTTCAAAACGTCTCGGCATTCACCTTTTTTTTGTACTTTTGCAGGTGCCCTCTGCCGGCGTATCAGTCGAAAGGCAGGGCAAAGGTAGTGAAATAAATGGAAACTGACAAGAATTCAACGGAAAATATTGTACGAAAGTACATGCGGTATCTCAAACTCGAGCGTAACTACTCGCCGAACACCCTCGAAGCCTACCGCCACGACTTGGAGTGGCTCCTGCGCTTCTGCCGGGAGCAGGACATCGGTGTCCTCGAGGTGACCCTCGACCAGCTGCATGCCTTTGCAGGAGGACTCCACGAGCATGTCGGCGCACGGTCGCAGGCACGCGTGCTCAGCGGCACACGGTCGTTCTATCGCTACCTCGTCCTCGACGGCTATCTCGAGCAAGACCCCACCGAGCTCCTCGAGTGGCCCACACTGCCGCAACACCTGCCGGAGGTGCTCAGCACCGCCGAGGTCGACCAGATAGAGGCCTCCATCGACCTCTCGCAGCCACAGGGCCACCGCAACCGCGCCATCATCGAAGTACTCTTCTCCTGCGGACTGCGCGTCAGCGAGCTGGTGAACCTGCGGCTATCCGACATCTTCGAAGAGGAACACTTCGTGCGCATCATGGGAAAAGGCAAGAAGGAACGCCTCGTGCCCATCTCCGACAGCGCACTGAAAGAGCTGCACCTGTGGTATGCCGACCGCAACCTCATGGAGATAAAACCCGGCCAGGAGGACTATGTCTTCCTCAACCGCCGCGGCAGCAAGCTCACCCGCACGATGATCCTCATCATGCTCAAGCGGCAGGCCGCCGAGGCCGGCATCAAGAAGACCATCTCGCCCCACACCCTGCGCCACTCCTTCGCCACGGAGATGCTGCGCGGCGGCGCCGACCTGCGCGTCATCCAGGTGCTCCTCGGCCATGAGGGCATCCGTACCACAGAGATCTACACCCATATCGACACCACCATGCTGCGCGAGGAAATCCTCCTCCATCATCCGCGAAACAACAGAAGAGGCAAGACCTCCGAGCGGCAGGAATAACCACCCTTCCGTCAGTTCTGCATCATCCAATTCGTTGTGCTTCAGCATCTTATGTAGTGTTTTAATCTTGTTTAACATCGTTCCCACTTTTTCTCGTTCGCGGAAAACGATGTATTCCCTAAGAGAATACAGTGTGATCCCTAAGAGAATACGGTGTAAACCCTTAGAGAATACGATGTAAACTCTTAGAGATTACAGTGTGATCCCTAAGGGAATACGATGGGGTTTCTAAGGCTTGTTTTCCCAATGACTATAACCCCATATAAGTAATCTATTCAAGTTTCGGAAGTATGATAACAATCTGTATAATAGAGCCCCAAAGGGGCAATAAGATGTCAGCCCAGGGCAGCGCCCTGGGTACGCGGACAATCGTATATTTCGCCCTGAAAGGGCAAAAGAATGATCTTTTGTTTCAATTCTTTTGCCCTTTCAGGGCGTAGAATGGATGCGCACCACGTACCCAGGGCGCTGCCCTGGGCTGACATATAGCGGCCCTTTCAGGGCGTCTCGCTGCTCAGTAGTCTCCAATTAGTAGGATGTGCGCAGCGTATCCCCAAAAGAGTCCTTTCAGTCCCTAAAGTCCGTAGGAATAAAAACAAGTCAGGCGAGCCGCAGTCCTTTCAGTCCCTCTTGCTGTTCAGTAGTTTCCAATTAGTAGGATGTGCGCAGCGCATCCCCAAAAGAGTCCTTTTAGTCCCTAAAGTCCGTAGGAATAAAAACAAGTCAGGAGATCCGCAGTCCTTTCAGTCCCTAAAGTCCGTAGAAAAACAATTAGCCCTTGCAGGACCGTAACGTCATCTGCAAGGGCTAATCATAATTACTAACAGCCACCAGCCACCCTACATCAGGCTGCGGATGGCCTTGTCGATGTCGCTGATTTGCACATCGCGCTTGTCGACGGAGCAGTCGCGGCCGAGGAGGAAGTAGGTGGGCAGTTGCAGCACGTTGTAGCTGACGATGTTGCGGCTGCCGATGCCGTCGGCGTCGTAGACGCATGTCCATGGCAGTGCGGCGGTCTGTGTCTTCCAGAAGTGTTCGTCGGCGTCGTAGCCGATCTGGTAGATTTCGAGTCCTTGTGCGTGATACTTGTTGTATAGCTCGCGCATGGCCATGATGCGCTGTGTGGCGCCTTCCACGCCATAGACGCAGAAGTCGAGCAGGACGACATGTCCCTTGAGGTCGCTGATGCGATGGATTTGTCCGTGGCTGTCGGGGAGTGCGATGTCGACGATGTTCGACACGTCAATCTGGCTGAAGTCGACGGTCTGGTTCTGTTTGTTCTTGGCGATGCGCTGGTCTTTCATGCCTTTGATGGCGATGTTGTGGAGGTTCTCCGTGCGTTCCGTTCCGGGGTAGTAGGCATCCCATGATGTGGCCACGGCGGCGAAGGCACGGATGTCGTCGTCGACGCCTCGCGGCGAGAAGATGGCGACGGGCTGCCACCCGCCGGCATAGACGGTCTGGAACAGGGCGAAGTAGGCCTGGGGCTTCATGGGCTCGGCATAGATATAGTTGCGCTTCACCTGTTCTTTATAGGCATCGACGACGGCGTTGAGGCTGTCGGCCACGGCCGAGGCGCCGAGTTTCGGGTCGCGTGCGATGGTGATGATCTGCTGTTGCAGCTGTTGCTGCATGAGGGTGAGCTCTTTGATCTTCTCGCAGCTCTCCGAGCCTTCGACGGTGTATTGCGACCCCATGTTACGCCCGGAGGCGGTGATGGTGACGGTCTCGGTGGAGTCGGCGGCGAGGTTGATGATCTGGTTGGCGATGCGCAGGCGGTAGTATTCGGGCGAGGCGGCGGCCTTCCGGCTGAAGTGGAAGGTGCCGTCGGCTTTCAGGCGCACGGAGTCGATGGCAACGGGGCCGCTGAGACTCATGTGCTCGAAGTAGAGCACAGAGTCTTCGGCCTCGCTGATGGTTCCTTCAACGTTGTATTTCTCGCCGCTGCTGCAGGCGGTGGCTATCATGGCTGCGGCGGCCAGGAGGACGGCAGCCATCGGTGTTGATGTTCTTTTCATTTCTTGCTTCGTATTTTTCTTTTGCGGCTGCAAAGATAGCAATATTTGATGAAACGCGAAAGAAAAAGAAAAGAAAATCTGCTTATTTCACTTTCAGCAGGCGTACGCCGTGGGTGGGGATGAGGAACTCAGTGGTTGAGAGGTCCTTCTGCCGCCACAGGTCGCGCACGAGGGTGAAGGGCTTGTCTATTCCGAGGTTCTTGCGGTAGGAGGCGAGGTTGACGGTGATGTCGTCGTCGCTCACGTTGAAGAGTCCCACGGCATAGGTGCCGTCGGCCAGCGGGCGTGCCCAGATCTGCAGTCCGTTTGTGTTGACGTACTGCTTGGCCTGCTGTCCGAGGATGTCCTGGTTGACGGCGTTCACCTCGTTGTTGCAGAGCAGGGCGACGGTGAACTCGTCCATCTGTGCCACGTCGCAGCCGATGAGCATGTTCGAGGCGAGGAGTGCCCAGAGCGAGATGTGGGTGTACTGCTCGTCGGGGGTGAGCCGGGTGTCGCGCAGGTTGTTGCTCCATCCCACCTTTCCGACGATGAGCATGTCGGGGTCGTTCCAGTGGCCGGGGGCGGCATAGGGCTCGAGGCCTACCTGGCGGAGGAAGCCGATGTCGTAGAGCGACTCCCAGGTGTCGGTGATGTCGCCGGTGGTGCGCCAGGAGTTGGCATCGACGGCATGTCCCCACTTCCATACTTCCGCCATGCCGTACTGGCAGAGGGAGTAGAAAATGTCGCGCGGCTGCTGGCGCAGGTACTGCTGCATCTTCATGTATGGACGGGCAAAGGCAGCTACGGAGTGGTCGCCCAGCCTGTCGTATTCGCGACCATAGCCGCACCAGTCGTACTTCAGATAATCGACGCCCCAGTCGTTATACGTCTTGGCATCCTGCTCCTCGTGGTCGATGCTGCCGAGGTAGCCGCCGCAGGTGCGGTCGCCGGGCGAGGAATAGATGCCGAACTTCAGGCCGTTGGCATGGAGCCAGTCGCCCAGACCTTTCATGTCGGGGAACTTCTTGTTGGTGGCGATGGTGCCGTCGGCATTGCGCTCAGCAGCCTCCCAGGCATCGTCGACGTTGATGTAGCTGTAGCCGTAGTCGGCAAGACCCTTGTCGAGGATGGCCTGTGCCGAGGAGATGACTTTCTCCTGCGAGACGCTCAGACCCCAGCAGTTCCATGAGTTCCAGCCCATGGGCGGCGTGAGGGCAATCTTCTCGCCTACCTTCAGGGTGAAGGCCTGCTCGGTCTTGCCCTTGCCGTTCTCGGCGACGAAGGTGAGGTTGTAGTTTCCGGCTTTGTTGACGTTGCCGGAGATGACACCCGTCTTACTGTCCACCTTCAGCCCCTCGGGCATGTTCTTGATGCTGTACGTCATGGGCTTCTCACCCGAGAAGGCCATGCGTAGGATGACAGGCGAGCCGGTGCGCACGCCGTACACCAGCGGACCGTTGTAGCGCGGTGTCAGCGGGGCGGCAGGGGTGAGGATGTATTTGGGCGAATAGCACTTCATGGTCTGCTCGCCCGTCTTCGTGTCGGTGAAGACGGCCTTGAGCCTGACCTGCTTGTGCATGTCGTAGGGGAATGCCAGCTGAGCACCCTTCTTTCCGACGGGCTGCGACAGGCTGCTCACGACGGTGCCGTTGTCCAGGTCGACGGCCTCGATGCTCAGCGTTCCTTTGGTGTTACCCTTGGTGGTCACGCCAACGGTACATACGCTCTGGCCGTCGGCACTGCTCTCCTTGAAGGTGATGGCAGTCATGTCGGCCAGGGTGACGGGCCTGACGCTCACCTGCCCTTCGATGCCGCCGGGGTCGTTGCCGTTATATACGCGCACGGCAAGCACGTTCTCCTTGTCCCAGCGGATGTCCTTGGCACTGACGAGGTAGCGGCGCGGCTCGTCGTAGGCCATCTTGTAGCCGTCTTTGTCGGCAGGCATGGAACCGGTCTTGCCGATGAACTTGCCGTTGAGGAACGTCTCGTCGCAGTCGTCTACCTTGCCGACATTCACCAGCACATAGTCTTTATACTTCGCCTGCGTAAGGAGCGACGAAGGGATGACACCCTTCATCCTGTACCAGGCAAAGTTCTTCGGGTTGCTCACGCCGAACTCCGTCCACAGCTTGCCGACAGGCACCTGCTGCCATTGCGAGTCGTCCACCGTCACGCCCTTCCAAGCGGCATTGTCGCCTTTCTGGAAACGTGCCTCACTGAAAGTGATCTCCTGAGCCTGCACTGTCAGCAGGCCAACAGCCATCATAGCTAATAATAAAAGTTGTTTCTTCATGATTGTTTAAGTGTAAAATGAATGATTTATCCGCAAAGTTACATATTTATTTCATAAAAAAAGAAAATAAATCCACGTTTCTTCGTTTTCTATCAATATTTTAGCTAACTTTGCACGGTTTTTGAAAGAGAGCACCGATACTAAGCGTAGTTTCCATAGCTGCCCTCAATGATGAAATACATAACAGACGTAGATAGAAACAATAAAGATTTTTTGATTTTTTTTAGATGAACGTAATTACCAAAACCCTTCAACTGGCTGATGGACGCACCATCACCATTGAAACCGGAAAACTGGCCAAGCAGGCTGACGGAAGCGTCGTGCTCCGTATGAACAACACCGTGCTCCTGGCCACCGTATGTGCAGCAAAGGACGCCGTTCCAGGAACGGACTTCATGCCTTTGCAAGTTGATTACCGCGAGCAGTATTCTGCCGCAGGACGTTTCCCAGGAGGATTCACCAAGCGCGAAGGAAAGGCAAGCGACAACGAAATCCTTACCAGCCGCCTCGTAGACCGCGTCCTCAGACCACTCTTCCCCTCCAACTACCACGCAGAAGTATTTGTCAACGTCATGCTGCTCAGCGCCGACGGCGTTGACCAGCCCGATGCACTCGCTGGATTTGCTGCATCCGCAGCGCTGCAGTGCTCGGATATCCCCTTCGAATGCCCCATCTCTGAGGTGCGCGTAGCACGCATCAACGGCGAATACGTCATCAACCCCACCTTCGAGCAGATGAAGCAGGCCGACATGGACATCATGGTCGGTGCATCAGCAGATAACATCATGATGGTGGAAGGAGAGATGAACGAAGTGTCAGAACAAGACCTGCTCGGCGCACTCAAAGCCGCCATGGACGCCATCAAACCCATGTGCGAACTCCAGGCTGAACTCTCCAAGGAACTCGGAAAAGACGTCAAGCGCGAATACAACCACGAGGTGAACGACGAGGCACTGCGCGAGCGCATGAACCGCGAACTCTACCAGCCCGCCTACGACATCACCAAGCAGGCTCTGCCCAAGCAAGAGCGCGCCGATGCCTTCGAGAAACTGCTCAGCGACTTCAAAGAGAAATTCTTTGCAGAACTTCCGGAAACATCGGAAAATTCGGAAACACCGGAAATCTCCCACGAAGAATACGATGCCATGATGGACCGCTACTACCACGACGTAGAACGCGACGCCATGCGACGCTGCATCCTCGACGAAGGCATCCGACTCGACGGACGAAAGACAACCGACATCCGACCCATCTGGTGCGAAGTGTCACCGCTGCCCATGCCCCACGGAAGCGCCATCTTCACACGTGGCGAGACACAGAGCCTCTCCACCTGCACACTCGGAACAAAACTCGATGAGAAACTCGTCGACGACGTGCTCGACAAGAGCTATATGAAGTTCCTCCTACACTATAACTTCCCGCCATTCTGCACCGGAGAAGCAAAGGCACAGCGTAGCGTAGGACGCCGCGAAATCGGACACGGACACCTCGCATGGAGAGGACTGAAAGGACAAATCCCCGAGGACTTCCCCTACACCGTACGCCTCGTCAGCCAGATCCTCGAGTCCAACGGCTCAAGCTCCATGGCTACCGTCTGCGCAGGAACACTCGCACTGATGGATGCCGGCGTGCCCATGAAGAAACCCGTCTCCGGAATAGCCATGGGACTCATCAAAAACCCAGGAGAAGACAAATACGCCGTACTCAGCGACATCCTCGGCGATGAGGACCACCTGGGCGACATGGACTTCAAGACCACAGGAACAAAGGACGGACTCACCGCCACACAGATGGATATCAAGTGCGACGGACTATCCTTCGACATCCTCGAGAAAGCACTCATGCAGGCAAAGGCTGGACGCGAGCACATCCTGAAGTGTCTGACCGACACGATTGCCGAGCCGCGTCCCGAACTGAAGCCGCAGGTACCGCGCATCATCGAGTTCGAAATACCGAAGGAGTTCATCGGCGCCGTCATCGGCCCCGGAGGAAAAATCATCCAGCAGATGCAGGAAGACACACAGACCACCATCACCATCGACGAAATCGACGGAGTGGGCAAGGTACAGGTGTCGGCACCCAACAAGGAATGCATCGATGCCGCCATCCGCAAGATCAAGGCCATCGTCGCCGTACCGGAAGTCGGCGAGGTATACGAAGGAACCGTGCGCAGCATCATGCCCTACGGATGCTTCGTGGAAATCCTACCCGGAAAGGACGGACTGCTCCACATCTCCGAGATCGACTGGAAACGCCTCGAGACCGTCGAGGAGGCCGGACTGAAGGAAGGCGACAAGATCACCGTCAAGCTCCTCGAAATCGACCCGAAGACCGGAAAGTACAAACTCTCACACCGCGTCCTCATCCCCAAGCCCGAAGGATACGTAGAACGTGAGCGCCGCCCGCGTCCCGAGCGCGGAGAACGCCGCGAACGCAACAACGAGCGCGGAGAACGTCGCGAGCGCGGAGAGCGCCGTGAGCGCAACAACGACCGTGGAGAGCGCAATAACGACCGCAACGAGCGCTTCAACGAACGTGAGGAGCACGAGCCCCGCGACTTCAGCGACGCCCTCGATCACGACCTCGACATCTAAGCGGCCGACAGCCCATACACCAGAAAGATTCCCGACGGGAAGACTGCGCAGCCAGTCTCCCGTCGGGATTTCTTTTGGATATTTCCGGGAATAATATTTGGTGATACGAAGAGAAACTTGTAATTTTGTAGGCAATCTAACAACCACAGTCAACGTCCGGAGCAGCGAGTGCAGACCCTGCTTGCATGAAGTCTGCCGAGTCGCGACGGACGAAGACGAAGTCAACGTCCGGAGCAGCGAGTGCAGACCATGCTTGCATGAAGTCTGCCGAGTCGCGACGGATGAAGACGAAGTCAACGTCCGGAGCAGCGAGAGCAGACCCTGCTTGCATGAAGTATGCCGAGTCGCGACGGATAATACAGATCTCGCAGTTAAGATAGAATGGTTTGTTTCAAAATTTAGAGGAGGTGTTCAAAATGAAAACGTTATTCAAGAGCTTTATTAATAATATGGCACATATTATGATTATATTTTTGTTTGCTTCTTGCTCCACATCCTTAGGTTTCAGTAGGGGGGGACACCATGATGAACAATCTGCTTTTCGTGTTGTCAAAGTTAAAAGGGTGAAAGACGACGTTTATATGATATGCGCTGAAAGGAATGATTCCATATTCAGAATATATAGTTTTTTTGACAAAGACATTGCTTTTAAAGGGCAAAAGCTGAAGAAAGGCGTTTTCTTTAGAGCTAATTTAGAGCCTATCTTTGTAAGTGTAGAAAGAAAGTTTAACTTGATGCCTAACTATGGGATGGCTGTTTTGTATCACGGAGTTAAAGTAATGAGAAGCAAGAAGGACAATTATCAAGACACATTTACGAGTCCTGACTTAAATGGTTTGTGGGTTCGATACGATAGTGACCTTTTTAATAATCACAGAGAATAAAGTTGATTATAATGGAAAATGGGATGTTTATATCCACTTAATGAAGGACCGATCTGTTTCTGGGCTTGGTAATGCTGTTGTTAAAGATATGAATGGTTCTGAAATTTTTCGTTTTGCAATAAATTACGATTTAAGAATAATTCAAGGAATATATTATAAAAGATGAGAAAGATTATAGCCTATTCAACCATTTTATTATTAGCTTTTTCTTGTAAAAGCCAACAATTTGATGTCGCTTCTTTGTGTGGTACATATTACGGAATAGAAGGCGGAAAAATAAAAAATAATCCAATAGCATATTCCGTGTTGTTGGAATTGAATATGGATAATACTTGTTCGTTGAAAAAATCTTTTGATTTGTCAACAATAAGCTGCCATGGCCAATGGTTAATACATAATGACAGTGTAATAATATGCTGTAATAATAATCCTGATGTGAGTGATATTATAAAAGCATTGAGCGGAGGGGGCTATATTGAAGGAACGCTTAATATGGAAATTTTGGGTAAAAACAAATTAAAACTTGGCAATACCGTTTTGAAACGGAAGAAATAACAATCTGAACCCATGGACAGGAAACCACAATGCTTTAACGAAAGAAGCATTGGCGATTCTTTCTTCTTTCATTATCTATTCAGTAGAATTAAAGCTATGTTTAATCCCTTTAATATTGAGAATGTAGGAATTTACCAATCCGTTGTTGATGGATTTAATCCTTATGAAAATATTGCTTATGGACATAAATGGTTTTAAAATAGCACTTGGCTTGTTGCTATTGAGTGCTTTAGGAATATTATTTGTTTCTTGCGAGAGTCCTTATTATTTTAGTTCACCAAAGACAATCCATACGGGCATTCTGGAAGGAAACAACAGGAAAATATTGGTTTTCAGCCGGTATCATAGTCTATATGTGGCATTGTATTCAGATACTCTCAGCAAAGGCATTCCTAATGATTACTCAATAAAAGTAGTATCAGGAAGTAGGGAGCGGAAGTTCACGTTAGCTGCACTTTCTACAGATACAGCTTGGGTTGCACTTGACAGCAGGCATCCTATCTTAAATGGTTCAATTCTTTTGAGAGTAAAAAATGTGAACCGTAATGACACAACGGATATTATAATACGTTCTGTAAATAAAGAAAAACGGATCTTAAGAATCAATCCAAGGGAGGAATTCTCAGGCTATAGTTGGTATTATCCATTCTTTTTTAAAGATGTTACATGTCAATTCGCCGAAAGGACTCCAAACGATAGTATTGATTTATGTACTGCTACCTATTCTCGTTATTATATAAAAAAATAGTTTTATCCATGAGGATAATTTGTCAAGAGGATTATGCGAATGAAACTTAAAGAATTTGATATGTTAGTTCTTCCACTAATGGTCAGTAAACACTAAGTAGGTTAAACAAATCCGAATGTTAAAACGGCTCCTGACATATTGCCTGTTGCTGCTTCCTGTCTGCACGGCCATGGCAGACGGGGTGGACCATCTGGGCAGCGTCCGGCGCGCAGCAACTCCTTTACTCCTTTACTCCATAGAGATTTGTTATTGTTCTAAGGAGTTTGGGAGTTTGGGAGTTTTTTCTCTGCGCATCGTGCGGCAGGACGGCGTCGTGGAGCGCACCAACCACTACTACCCCTACGGCGGCCTGCACGGCGGGAGCATCATGAAATTTTCGTGTTTTTCGTGTTTTTCGATGTTCCCTGATTATTTGATGTTTTTTTGAACATCTAAAGACGCGAAAGGAACGAAAGGGATGGGGATGCGCTCCGCGCAGAAATCTTTCAAAAATCTTTCAAAAATCTTTCAAAAATCTATGCTGATGCCAAGGGCATCATAAAGATTCGTGTTTTTCGTGTTTTTCGATGTTCCCTGATTATTTGGTGTTTTTTTAACATCTAAAGACACGAAAGGAACGAAAGGGATGGGGATGCGCTCCGCGCAGAACCGACGAACGAAGCAAGCGCAGAGCCAAACTCGTTTGAGCTTTGCCATGCAAGGAGGAGGAAGACGAAGTCAAATCTTTCAAAAATCTATCAAAAATCTATGCTGATGCCAAGGGCATCATAAAAAATTCGTGTATTTCGTGTATTTCGATGTTCCCTGATTATTTGATGTTTTTTTGAACATCTAAAGACACGAAAGGAACGAAAGGGATGGGGGATGCGCTCCGCGCAGAAATCTTTCAAAAATCTATGCTGATGCCAAGGGCATCATAAAAAATTCGTGTTTTTCGTGTTTTTCGATGTTCCCTGATTATTTGATGTTTTTTTTGAACATCTAAAGACACGAAAGGAACGAAAGGGATGGGGATGCGCTCCGCGCAGAACCGACGAACGAAGCAAGCGCAGAGCCAAACTCGTTTGAGCTTTGCCATGCAAGGAGGAGGAAGACGAAGTCAAATCTGAGAAAATCTTTTGAAAATCTATCAAAAATCTATGACGTCTCGGCGTCATGAGAGTTTTTCTTTTCTTTCGATGTTATATAATCTAAGATAAAGATTTTCTATGATTTTTTCCAGATTTTCTTAGATTTCTTGCCGTTAGGCAATCCCATTAATATTGATGCGCTCCGCGCAGCCACTCCTTTACTCCTTTACTCCATAGAGATTTGTTATTGTTCTAAGGAGTTTGGGAGTTTGGGAGTTTTTTTCTCTGCGCATCGTGCGGCAGGACGGCGTTGTGGAGCGCACCAACCACTACTACCCCTACGGCGGCCTGCACGGCGGAAGCATCATGAAATTTTCGTTTCTTTCCTATCTTTCGATGTTGTAAAATCAAAAGGGGAGGGCACGGGGACGATGGCGCAGGAGATTTCTTTTATGCCACGGTGGTTGTGCTAATCGGTGGTGCAAATGCCTTTTTTCCCGTTGATTTTCTCGACGATGATGGCAATGGCGCCGTCGCCTGTGACGTTACAAGCTGTTCCGAAGGAGTCCATCGCGATATACAGCGCAATCATCAGCGCCTGCTGCTCGGGGGTGAAGCCGAGTATCGCTGACAGGGGGGCAAGGGCGGCCATGATGGAGCCGCCCGGTACTCCTGGGGCTGCCACCATGACGATGGCGAGCATCAAAATAAAGTGGAGAAACACCGGGAAGGTGTGGGGCATGCCCTCGAGCATACAGATGGTCAGGGCGCAGGCGGTGATCTTCATTGCCGAGCCCGACATGTGGATGGTGGCGCAGAGGGGGACGGTAAAGCCTGCCACGTCTTCGCTGACACCGTTCTTCATGGTCTGCCGCAAGGTCACCGGGATGGTGGCTGCCGACGAGGAGGTGCCGAGTGCCGTGAGGTAGGCGGGCAGCATGTTCCACAGCAGGCGCAGCGGGTTGCGACGTGTAAGGCCTCCTGCAATGCAGAACTGATAGACCAAGATGAGCACGTGGAGTACGAAGATGACGATGATAATCTGTGCAAAGACTTTCAGGATATGGAAGGCTTCTCCCGTGAAGGTCATCTGTAGGAAGATGCCGAAGATATAGAGTGGCAGCAGGGGTATGATGGCTTTCTCGATGGCCTTTGAGATGATGTCCTTGAACTCTCCGAATGCGGTCTTCAGGGCGTGATGGCCTCCGTAGGCAATGCCCAGGCCAGCCATAAAGGAGAAGACGAGGGCTGCCATCACATCAATCATTGCCGGGATGGTAACCGTGAAGTAGGGTGCCAGTGTGGATTGGCTGCTCCCCTGCGTCTGGCTCTCGCTGACGCCTCCTACCATGTCGGGGAAGAGCCACGACCCCGTGGCATAGGAGAGGAACCCCGACAGCACCGTGTCTACATAGGCAATGGCGACGGTGATGAGGAGCAGCCGTCCGGCATTTCGCCCGATGTCGGCGATGGCTGGTGTGACGAGTCCCACGATGATGAGTGGTATCATGAATCCCAGGAACTGGCCGAAGATGCTGTTGAACGTGACGAACACGCGCACCCATGCCTCATTGAACACGCTTCCCAGGGCAATGCCGAGCACGATGGCTGTCAGCACCCGGGGCAGTAATCCCATCTTGATGTGTTTCATTGTCTTTTGATGATTATTCTGATATATAAGTTGTTTAACGCTCATTTCTTCGGCTTGCTCATGTCCATCCTAAGACTTGTTGCAGCAAAATCGGCGAATTTGCTGACCAAAATCGGCGAATTTGCTCAGCAAAATGGGCGAATTTGCTGTGAGCACCCTTTGTATCCTTGGTGCGTATCGCCACGGTCTTGCCGCCCGAAGCCTAACTTGTTGCCTTCAGTTCGATGCGCTGAGTTCTTCCATCCGCAGGCAACGGTCGGCATAGCGGTGGGCCAGTTCGACGTCGTGGGTGGAGAGAAGGATGGTGCGCCCCTCGTCGTGGGCCAGCATCCTTAGCAGCTCCATCAGTTCCTGCCGGCTTTCGTAGTCCAGGAAGGCGGTGGGTTCGTCGAGGAGGATGACGGGTGTCTGCTGCGCCAGTGCCTTGGCGATGGCAGCTTTCTGTGCCTCTCCGTCGCTGAGGGTGTCGACGGGTGTTGAGGCCAGTGCCTCGAGGTGCATCCTGCTGATGGCTTCGTCGACGATGAGTCGGTCGTCGTCGGTGAGTGTTCCGAAATAGCCTGTATAGGGGTGGCGTCCCATCTCCACCAGCTCTCTGACGGTGAGGTAGGTGGCTTCGGGCCGATGGGGGAGGACGATGCTGATGTGCCGTGCGCGTCTCTGGGGTGACATGCCGGCGACATCTTCGCCATCGATGCGCACGCGTCCTTCCTGCGGTTCCTGCAAGCCGGCGATGACGCGTATGAGCGTTGACTTGCCGGTGCCGTTGCGCCCCATGAGGGCGGTGAGGGTGGCGCCTTCGACGATGGTGTCCAGCTGACGTGTGATGGTCTTCGTGGTTCCCGCCCGCTGCTGGTAGGCTATGGTGAGCTGTTCTATGTGAATGGCTGCGTTCATCCGTGCAAAAGTACTAAAAAATAAGGGGATACACGAAGAAAAAAAAGAAAAAATTTGGTGATACGCGGAAAAGTTCGTAACTTTGCAGCGTTCAGTGGAATGAGGGGTCCGACAAGGGCTCCTCATTCTTACATATAAGGACTCACTTAACAACGACAAGCATGATTGAGAAAAACATCGTGAAAGCCCTCGTCGAGGAGTGGCTCGAAGACAAAGACTATTTCCTGGTAGACATCGAGGTCAGCAATGACAACCGCATCGTCGTCGAGATAGACCATGCCGACGGGGTGTGGATAGAAGACTGCGTGGAGCTGAGCCGGTATATAGAGGACCGTCTGGACCGCGAGAAGGAAGACTTCGAGCTGGAGGTGGGCTCTGCCGGACTGGGTCAGCCCTTCAAGGTAGAGCAGCAATACATCAACTTCATCGGCAAGGAAGTAGAGGTGCTGACTGCCGACGGCAAGAAGGTGCATGGCGTCCTCACGGCCGTGGCAGCCCCGAAATTCACGGTCACCGTCGACGAGAAGGTGAAGGTGGAAGGCAAGAAGCGTCCCGAGGTCCAGGCCGTAGCCCACGAATACGACATGACCCAGGTGAAATACTGCAAGTATCTCATCAACTTCAAATGAAACATTAAGAATTAAAGAATAAATACATCATGGCAACAAGAAAAACAGAAACCGTGAGCATGATCGATACGTTTCGCGAGTTCAAGGAAACGAAGAACATCGACCGTACGACACTGGTGAGTGTGCTGGAAGAAAGTTTCCGCAATGTGCTGGCAAAGATCTATGGCAGCGACGAAAACTTCGACGTGATCGTAAACCCCGACAAGGGCGACTTTGAAATCTATCGCAACCGCATCGTCGTCGACGACGGTGAGGTCTCCGACGACAACAAGGAGATTGCCTTGTCGGAAGCCCAGAAGATCGAGCCCGACTACGAGATTGGCGAGGAAGTGTCGGAATGTGTCGACTTTGCCAAGTTCGGACGCCGTGCCATCCTGAACCTGCGCCAGACGCTGGCCTCGAAGATCCTTGAGCTGGAGCACGACTCGCTCTACAACAAGTACAAGGACCGCGTCGGGCAAATCGTCTCCGGCGAGGTCTATCAGGTATGGAAGCGCGAAGTGCTTATCATCGACGACGAGAACAACGAGCTCATCCTCCCCAAGAGCGAGCAGATTCCCAACGACCAGTATCACAAGGGAGAGACCATCCGCGCCATCGTCCATCGCGTGGACAACGAGAACAACAACCCGAAAATCATCCTCTCGCGCACCAGCCCCGTGTTTCTGGAGCGGCTCCTCGAAGCCGAGGTGCCCGAGATCAACGACGGACTCATCTCCATCAAGCGCATCGCCCGCATGCCCGGTGAACGTGCGAAGATTGCCGTCGAGAGCTACGACGACCGCATCGACCCCGTCGGCGCATGCGTCGGCGTCAAAGGCAGCCGCGTGCATGGCATCGTACGTGAGTTGAACAACGAGAACATCGACGTCATCAACTACACCGCAAACATCAAGCTCTTCATCCAGCGCGCACTGAGCCCCGCCAACGTCTCCAGCATCAACATCGATGAGGAGCAGCACAAGGCAGAGGTGTTCCTCAAACCCGAAGAGGTATCGCTCGCCATCGGTAAGGGCGGACTGAACATCAAACTCGCCTCCATGCTCACCGAATACACCATCGACGTATTCCGCGAGATTGCCGATGCCGACGCCGACGAAGACATCTACCTCGAAGAGTTCGCCGACGAAATCGACCAGTGGGTCATCGACGCCATCAAGGCCATCGGACTGGACACCGCCAAGCAGGTCATCAACGCACCGCGCGACATGCTTATCGAGCGCGCCGACCTGGAAGAAGAGACCGTGGACCATCTGCTCGACGTACTCAAGGCCGAGTTCGAACAATAAGGCGACCATACAACAGTCAACAACAAAAATCAAAAACCATCAGGAATGAGCATCAGATTAAACAAAGCTATCAGTGAACTGAACATAGGACTCCAGACGGCAGTGGAGTTCCTGACGAAGAAGTACGGACTGGCCGAAGACTCACTGGGACTCACCACGAAAATTGATGACGCCCAGTACGAAGCCCTTGTCACCGCCTTCAAGCAAGACAAGGAAGTGAAGTCGCAGGTCGACAAACTCTTCCCCAAAAAGCCCAAAGAGAAAAAGCCGCAGGAGCCCAAGGAGACAAGGGCCGAAAGCTTACTCGAACCGGCCTCACAGCAGAAGTTCAACCCCTTAGGGAAAATAGATTTGAGCACGATCGGAAAGAAAACGGCTCCAAAGACATCTGCTGCTCCCGAACCACAACAGAATACGTCCCAGACAAAGGGCGAGGACGCTGCCGTGACCTCCGCCCCAGTAAAGCCCGCCGACACGCCGCCGGCACCGAAGGCCGAACCCAAGCCCAAGGCACCGAAGGCCGAACCCAAGCCCGAGGCACCGAAGGCCAAAGCCCAGGCCGAGCCCACCCCCGAAGCGCCCAAGGCCGAGGAGTCCAAGACAGCGCCCAAGGTAGCGCCCAAGGCCGAGACACCGAAGGCAGAAGCCAAGCCTGCTGAGCCTAAGGCCGAAGCACCCAAGGCCGAGGAGACCAAGGCGGAGCCCAAGGCCGCTGCCGATACGGAGGCAGACCGCCAGCCTGCCGCCGAGCCACAGGACAAGCCGGAGCTCTTCCAGACCAAGAACGAGAAGAAGCTCCTGGCAACCCCCAAGGTGAACGTCCTCGGCAAAATCGACCTCGACGCCCTCAACCAGAGCACCCGTCCGAAGAAGAAGTCGAAGGAGGAACGGCGCAAGGAACGCGAAGAGAAAGCCCAGCAGACCCGCGACGGCAAGAAAAAGCGCGAACGCATCAACAAGGTGCGCGTCGACATCAATGCCGAGGCCAACCAGCCGCAGGGCAATCCCAGCCGCGGCGGACAGAACGCAGGCATCGCACCCGGCAACGGCGGCAAGAAAGACAAGAAGAAGAAAAACCGCGGACGCAACCAGAAACCCTTAGAGGTGAACGAGGAGGACGTCGCACGCCAGGTCAAGGAGACCCTGGCACGACTCACCAACAAGCAGAGCCAGAACAAGAAGGGTGCCAAATACCGTAAGGAAAAGCGTGAAGCCGTACAGGAACGTCTCAACGAAGAGATGGCCGAGCAGGCAGCAGAGAGCAAGACCCTGAAGCTCACCGAGTTCGTCACCGTCAGCGAACTGGCAACGATGATGAACGTCAGCGTCACACAGGTCATCTCCACCCTGATGTCGGTCGGCATCATGGTCAGCATCAACCAGCGACTCGATGCCGAAACCATCAACCTCGTAGCCGATGAGTTCGGATTCAAGACGGAATACGTCAGCGCAGAGGTGCAGGAGGCCGTCAGCGAAGAAGAAGACGACGAGAACGACCTCGTCCCGCGCGCACCCATCGTCACCGTCATGGGACACGTAGACCATGGTAAGACCTCACTGCTCGACTACATCCGCAAGACCAACGTCATCGCCGGTGAGGCAGGCGGCATCACACAGCACATCGGTGCCTACAACGTCAAACTCGAAGACGGACGCCGCATCACCTTCCTCGACACCCCAGGACACGAAGCCTTTACCGCCATGCGTGCACGCGGTACGCAGGTCACCGATATCGCCATCATCATCGTTGCCGCCGACGACAGCGTGATGCCCACCACCAAGGAGGCCATCGCCCATGCCCAGGCAGCCAACGTACCGATGGTGTTCGCCATCAACAAAATCGACAAGCCCGGAGCGAACCCCGACAAGATCCGTGAAGACCTTGCACAGATGAACCTCCTCGTCGAAGAGTGGGGCGGCAAATACCAGTGTCAGGAAATCTCCGCCAAGAAAGGCATCGGCGTCAACGAGCTCCTCGAGAAAGTACTCCTCGAAGCCGAGATGCTCGACCTGAAGGCCAACCCCAACCGCAAGGGCACCGGCTCCATCATCGAGTCGTCACTCGACAAAGGGCGCGGCTACGTCTCAACAGTGCTCGTCTCGAACGGCACCCTGCGCGTCGGCGACAACGTCATCGCCGGAACAGCATGGGGACGCATCAAAGCCATGTTCAACGAGCGCAACCAGCGCATCACCGAGGCACGGCCCGCCGAGCCCGTCATCATCCTCGGACTCAACGGCGCACCTACCGCCGGCGACACCTTCCACGTGCTGGATACAGAACAGGAAGCCCGCGAGATTGCCAACAAGCGACTGCAGCTGCAGCGCGAGCAGGGACTGCGCACACAGAAGCGCGTCACCCTCTCCGACATCTCCCACCGCATCGCCCTCGGCTCCTTCAAAGAGCTCAACATCATCGTCAAAGGTGATACCGACGGCTCCATCGAGGCCCTCAGCGACTCCTTCATCAAGCTCTCCACGGAGAAGATCAAGGTCAACGTCATCTACAAGGCAGTCGGACAAATCTCCGAGAGCGACGTCACCCTGGCCGATGCCTCCGACGCACTCATCGTAGGCTTCCAGGTGCGCCCCTCAGGAGCCGCCCGCAAGCTGGCCGACAGCGAAGGCGTGGAAATCAATACCTACTCCGTCATCTACGATGCCATCGACGATGTGAAGTCGGCCATGGAAGGCATGCTCGACAAGGTGAAGAAAGAAGTCGTCACCGGACAGGTGGAGGTACGCCAGGTCTTCAAGATCTCGAAGGTCGGCACGGTGGCCGGTGCCATCGTCACCGAAGGCAAGGTGCACAACAAAGACAAGGCCCGCGTCATTCGCGACGGCATCGTTGTCCATACAGCACCCATCGATGCACTGAAACGCTACAAGGACGACGTGAAAGAGGTGGCAACAGGATTCGAGTGCGGTATCTCACTCGCCAACTTCAACGACATCCAGGAAGGCGACATCCTCGAGACCTTCACCGAAATCGAGGTACAGCAGACCCTGTAACGTCTCGTCACTTCCCAATAAGAAAGCAGAAAGCCGGCAACCACTGCCGGCTTTCTGCTTCCTTATATTGGTATTCTTCTGTCTTATAACCTGACGTTTGTCCTTCTGTCTTATAACCTGACGTTTGTTCGTCTGTCCGTCTGTTCGTCTGTCTTATAACCTGACGTTTGTCCGTCTGTTCTTCTGTCTTATAACCTTCTGTCCGTATGGTTCTGTGAAAGATATGCTTTGCACATGTCGGCGCAGCGTTCGCCGTCGACACCTGCCGAGACGATGCCACCGGCATAGCCGGCACCCTCGCCGCAGGGGAACAGTCCCTCGAGGCGTACGTGTTGTAGTGTCTCCGTCTGTCTGACGATGCGCACGGGACTTGACGTCCGCGTCTCCACGCCGATCATCACCGCATCGTTTGTCAGGAAACCGCGGGCATGGTGTCCGAAAGTCCGGAAGCCCTCCTGCAGGCGGTGGCTGATGCCTGTCGGCAGCCAGAAATGAAGTGGTGATGCGATGAGGCCCGGGGCATAGGAGCTCACGGGCAGGTCGGCCGAGAGACGTCCGTTGACGAAGTCGCCCATGCGCTGGGCCGGCGCCGTCTGTTTGCGGTTGCCCTGCTGCCAGCACAGCCGTTCCAGTTGTTCTTGGAAGCACATCATCTTCAGTGGTCCTTCACCCTCGACATCCTCCGGCCGTGTCTCCACCACCATCCCGGAGTTGCTCCAGCGTGTGCCGCGGTTGGCGGGACTCATGCCGTTGACGACGATCTGTTCAGGTCCGGTGGCAGCCGGGATGACGAAGCCTCCGGGACACATACAGAAGGAATAGACGCCCCGTCCGTCGACCTGTGTGACAAACGAATATTCCGCAGCGGGGAGAAAGCGTCCGCGACCCTCCCGGGAGTGGTATTGTATCTGGTCGATCAGATGGGCGGGGTGTTCCAGTCTTACCCCCACGGCGATGCCCTTTGCCTCAATCTCGATATGTTCGGCATCGAGGTATCGGTAGACGTCGCGGGCAGAATGTCCCGTGGCAAGGATGACGGGTCCGCGGAACGACACCTCGTGTCCGTCGGGAGCCTGTTGTGCCTCGATGCCAATGACACGGTTGCCGTGGATGAGCAGTCGCGTCATGCGTGTCTGGAAGTGCACCTCGCCGCCACTCCTGAGTATGGTGTTGCGCATGTTCTCGATGACCGCCGGCAGCCGGTCGGTGCCGATATGCGGATGGGCGTCGGCCAGGATGGCTGTTGACGCCCCATGCTGACAGAACACCTGCAGGATTTTCTCTACGGAGCCCCGCTTCTTCGAGCGTGTGTATAGCTTTCCGTCGGAATAGGCGCCGGCCCCGCCCTCGCCGAAGCAGTAGTTGCTCTCCTCGTCAACGGTCTGCGTGCGGGAGATGGCGGCAAGGTCCTTTTTCCGCTCGTGCACATCCTTTCCTCGTTCCACGACGATAGGGCGCAGTCCCTGTTCTATCAGGCGGAGGGCAGCAAAGAGTCCACCCGGTCCGGCTCCCACGACGACGACCTCCGGTCTGCCGCTCACGTCAGGATAGTCCACCCTGGGGAACACCTCGTCATGGGGTTCCTCGCCGATATATGTCCGCACGGTGAGGTTGACGAAGATGTTACGCTGTCGCGCGTCGATACTCCTTTTCAGGATGCGCACATGAGTGATGGGAGCCGTGATGGCCTTTTCTTCGGATAGGTAGTCGGCAATCGCCTCCTGCGAGGCGGCCACCTCTGGTGTCACTCGGATCTGGTAGTCTGTTATCATCTCTTCTTCTCTGCACTTGGTTTATGGGCATGCCGTCGGCCATTGCCTTTATAGGTGCAAAGTTACGTAAAAACGAGTGAAGAACAAAAGAAACTTGTTTGTTTTTTCTTCCGAGTTGGAGTAACTTATCCAAAGTTACGAAAAGTCGAGTGAAAAGCCAAATTTATTTGAACTTTTCCGAGACGAAGTAACTTATCTAAAGTTACGTAAAAACGAGAGCAGAACAAAATAAAATCACTCTTTTTTTATCCCTGCATTATAGCCGCCCCTTATCAAGGGGCTCTAAATTTGCCGAGTTGGAGTAACTTCTACGAAGTAAAAGTTCTTGCGCTGCGTTGGTGCTCCCTACCTTGACGGCATCAAGGAAAAAGCCGACGGTACAGACCTTTGTATCACGCGGATGGTGTAATCACTCCCACCATCTTGATTACAGATGATTTGCAGGCGATGAGGATTTTATCCATAAGCCCAACGTTTTTCTTCTTTTTATGGAAAAAAAGGAAGCATTGTCATAATTTATGCGTACCTTTGCGGTATTAATATAGACAATCTCCTTTGTATGGTGAACAATCAGAAACGTTCCTGGTGCGTGGCGCTCGCCATGTCGTTCGTCACAGCGCTCACCGCCGCTTCCTATCAGGTGGGGAGATGGCGTGTGGTGGCTGACCAGGAACAGAAGACGGTAGGCATCGCCTTGGCAGGCAACGACACACCCCTCTTCACGGATGTGGCTGCCCGCGCATGGATAGACCATGCCGACGAGCCCCTCACCACCCGAGGGGCTGTCAGCCTGACGGCGACGGCAGCCCACGACACCCTGACGCTATCCTTCACGATGGCCGACGGCACGGTGCTGGCGCAGTCGTTCTGTAGCGATGACGACGGCTTCCTGCAGGTGGGCCTGGCTGTGAGCCGGCGGCAGGAGACCCTCCGCAGCAACCGTCTGGAACCATTCTATACCACGCAGGTAGCCGACGTGCTGCCCTATAACAATCAGAACCGGATGCTTCGCGTGCCGTGGGACAACGATGCCTGGGTGCGGTTTGAGCAGTATGCCTTCTCGCGCGAGATGGATGCCTACAACGTAACGGCCCTCTTCAACGGCAACAGCCGTCAGGGGCTCATCCTCGGTGCCATCGACCATGACACATGGAAGAATATCGTCCACGTGAAAGCCTCGAACCGCAACCATATCGATGAGCTGTCGCTGCGGTCGGGGGTCACCTCAGCGCTCACACGCGACAAGCGTAGCCATGGCGACGTCGTCGGCGATACGCTGCGGTCGGCACGCTTCGTCATCACGCTCACCGACGACTGGCGCACAGGCCTGGAGTCGTTCACGGCCTGCTGCCGGCGGGTGGCCCCGCAACGCTCGTGGGACGGCGGTGTCCCCGTGGGCTGGAACTCATGGGGCGTGATGCAGGAGAAGATCTCCTACGAGGGTGTCATTGACGTGGCCGACTTCCTGGGCGGAGAGATACGCCAGGCAGGTTTCGGCGGGAGAGACGGCCGGCTGGTGATGAGCCTCGACTCCTGGTGGAACGACAACCTCAGCGAGGCGCAGGTGCGTCAGTTCGTGGCTTACTGCAAGCAGAACAACATGACGCCGGGACTCTACTACACGCCCTTTGCCGACTTTGCCACCTGGGACCATGCGCTGACAGGCTCCGCATACACCTCGAAAGACATCTGGCTGCGCGTCGACGGAGAGCCGCTGACCCTCGACGGTGCCTATGCCCTCGACCCCACCCACCCCGGCACACAGGCTCAGATGCGGCAGCGCATCCTGCAGTTCCGACGCTGGGGCATCGAATACCTGAAATGCGACTTCATGAGCCATGGTGCCCTGGAAGCCGACAGCTGGTACGACACGTCCGTCACCACCGGCCTGCAGGCTTATAACCAAGGCATGGCCCTGCTGCAGCGGATGGCCGGCAACGACATCTATATCGACCTGAGCATCTCGCCGCTCTTCCCCTATCAGTATGCCCACGGGCGACGCATCTGCTGCGACACCTACAGCCGCATCAGCGAGACGCAATATGCCATGAACGCCCTCACCATGGGGTGGTGGCTCGACGGCCTCTACTTCGCCAACGACCCCGACCATCTCGTGCTCCACCAACGGAATGCCAATGCCGCGGAGACCGCCGGCGAGAACCGCGCACGCATCACCTCCGGCGTCATCACCGGCATGATGCTCTGTGGCGATAACTTCTCCGACAACGTGGAATACGGATACCCCGAGGCCTCGCGCGAAGCCGCCAGGACATTCCTCACCAACCCCGACATCAACGCCATCCCGCAACGCTGCCGCTCCTTCCGTCCCGTCAGTGGCGTGACGACGGCAGCCGATGGAGCCGGGAACCTGTTCTACTACCGCACCGACGAAGAGACATACGTCGCCGTCATCAACTACGGCAACTCGTCTCTCTCGGGACGCCTGCCGCTGAGCAGCATCGATACCGACGACGGAGAGGCCGACACGGCCCGCGAGCTGTGGACAGGAACGGAAGCAGCCATCACCGACGGTGTCCTGGACTACCGCGTGCCGAGCCGCGATGCACGTCTCTATCGCATCAGCAGGAAGACTTCCGCCGTCAACCCGCCATACCATCCAGGGGAGGCCAGCACCGATGCCATGACCGCCCACACCCTCCTCGGACAGCATCTCGGCACCTCGGAGGCCAGAGGCATCATCATCGTCAACGGAAAGAAACAACTGAAACCATAATAACAAGTATCATCGTCAACTACCCATGCAAGACTTTCATACCACCACACTGCTCGACGCCCTGCACCGGCAACAGCCGCAGACGCTGCGACGACCCGTCATCGGCATCACGACGAACTACACCGACGGCGACGCTACCTTGAGGCACACCTACTACCAACAGGTGGTAAGGGCCGGAGGCATACCCATGCTCATCCCACCCGTCGACGACGTCAGCCTCATCGACGACACCATACGCCACCTCGACGGACTGCTCCTCACCGGCGGCGCCGACATCAACCCGCTGTGGCAGGGCGAACAGCCGCTGCCCGCACTGGGGACCATCAATGCCCAGCGCGACACGGCCGAGCTGGCCATCACCCTGCGTGCCGCGGAATGTCACCTGCCCATCCTCGGCATCTGCCGCGGCATACAGACCATGGCCATCGCCTTCGGAGGACATGTGGCACAGGACATCGCCGCCACAGCCACCATCAAGCACGCACAGCAGGCCGACCGCACACAAGCCACGCATACCGTCAGCATCGCGAAAGGAACTACCCTGGCCGATATCTACCCGACGGAGACTATCGCCGTGAACTCCTTCCACCATCAGGCCGTAGACCGCATACCCGACCACTTCCGACTCGGTGCCACAGCACCCGACGGAACCATCGAGGCCATCGAAGCTGCCGACGGCAACCCATGGATGGGTGTACAGTGGCATCCGGAATGGCTTGCCGACGACGGACTGCCCCTGTTCCAATGGCTCACCACCCATGCGGCACGCTATGCTCAGGCGAAAGCCCTCCACCGGCAGATCCTCACCATCGACTCCCACTGCGACACGCCGATGTTCTTTCCCCAAGGCATACACTTCGGACAGCGCGACCCACGCATCCTCGTCGACCTGCATAAGATGACCGACGGACACCTCGACGCCGTCACCATGGTGGCCTACCTGCCACAGGCCGATGCCACCGCCGACAAGGCCTATGCCGACAATATCTTCGACAGCATCCAGCACATCGTCGATGAGAACAGCGACCACGTGGCACTGGCACGTGACGAGGCCGACCTCCGCCGCAACAAGCGGCAGGGCAAGAAAAGCATCCTTCTCGGCATAGAGAACGGAAAGGCCCTCGACGGACAACTCAGCAACATCCGGCATTTCGCCAGCCGCGGTATCACCTATATCACCCTCTGCCACAACGGTGACAACGACATCTGCGACTCCGCACGAGGCACGCAGACATGGGGAGGACTGTCGCCCTTCGGACGCGACGTCGTCAGAGAGATGAACCGACAGGGACTCCTCGTCGACCTCTCCCACGCTGCCGAGACCTCCTTCTACGATGCCCTGCAGCTGTCTGCCACACCCATCGTCTGCAGCCACAGCAGCTGCCGGGCCCTCTGCGACCATCCCCGCAACCTCACCGACGAACAGATGAAAGCACTGGCCGACCGCGGCGGTGTGATGCAGATCACCATCTACAACGGCTTCCTCAGAACCGACGGACAGGCCACCCTCGACGATGTCGTCAGCCATCTGAACCATGCCGTCAGCATCATGGGCATCGACCATGTCGGTATCGGAACCGATTTCGACGGCGACGGCGGCGTTCCCGGACTCGACGATGCATCGGCACTCATCAACCTCACCCAGCGTCTGCTGGCTGAGGGATATACCGACGGTGAGATAGAGAAGATATGGGGACTGAACTGGCTGCGCGTACTCAGTCAGGCACAGGCCCATCGCCAGTAACGTGCGCCCAGCCTACCCATCAACCACAGATAGAACGAACACGCCACAAACCATACAACAATGAAAAAGAAGAAAATCGTGACACGAACACTCATCATCCTCGTTGCAGCATTATTCATCTACGCATACGCCATCCACCCGCTCGTCGCCAACCGACACACCACGGCCGCCGTTGACGACATCGAAAAGCAGAAACCCGTCGGGCCGACCTTCAATGCCGACTCGGCCTATAGCTTCTGCGAGGAGCAGTGCGCCTTTGGACCGCGCACCATGAACTCACAAGCCCACGAACAGTGCCGGCAGTGGATCGTCAGCAAGTTCCGGCAGTACGGACTCTGCGTCAGCCAGCAGCAGGCCACACTGACCGGATACGACGGCACACCCCTCCATGCCACCAACATCATTGCCAGCTACAAACCCGAAGCCCCGCAACGCATCATCATTGCAGCACACTGGGACAGCCGGCCATGGGCCGACAACGACCCCGACGAAGCCAACTGGCATAAACCCGTCCTCGCAGCCAACGATGGCGCATCGGGTGTCGCCGTGATGATAGAACTCGCACGCCTGCTCGCCACCGACAGCCAGCAGCCAACGGCTGACAGCCAGCAGCCTGCCGCTGCCAGCCTGCCAGGCATCGACTTCATCTGCTTTGATGCCGAAGACTGGGGAACACCACAGTGGAGCGACCTGCAGGACGACCCACAGTCGTGGGCCCTCGGCGCACAATACTGGGCCCGGCAGGCAGCAGGCAGCCTGCAGCCGACAGCCATGTACGGCATCCTCCTCGACATGGTCGGCGGAGAGGGTGCACACTTCTATCAGGAGCAGTTCTCCAAGCACTACGCCTCGAAAATCGTCAGGAAGATATGGAAGGCCGCCGACATCGCCGGCAAAGGCAGCTTCTTCCCCAAGCGCGACGGAGGCGCCGTCACCGACGACCACGTACCCATGAACCAAGTGGCCAACATCCCCACCGTCGACATCATCGCCTATCATCCCGACTGTCCGCAGAGCTCCTTCGGACCAACATGGCACACCGTCAACGACACCATGGAACATATCGACCGTAACACCCTCGCGGCCGTCGGACAGACCCTCATACAAGTCATCTACTCAGAGTAACCATCCTCTTTATTCTTAACTTTCAACTCTTAACTCTCCACTCCAAGCAATGTTCGTCAAAACCTACTGCGCTGCCGTCAACGGACTCGACGTGACCACCATCACCGTTGAGGTGAACATCGCACCCGGCATGGCCTACCACCTCACCGGACTTGGCGATGCCGCCGTCAAGGAAGGACGCGACCGCATCGCCGCCGCCATACAAAACAACGGCTACCTCTTCCCCTTGGCCGACGTCACCTGTAACCTCTCACCAGCCGACCTCAGAAAGGAAGGCAGCGCCTTCGACCTGCCCATAGCCATCGGCATCCTCGCCGCCAACGGCGACATCACCACCGACCATCTCGAACGCTTCATGCTCGTCGGCGAACTTAGCCTCGACGGACGCCTGCAGCCCATCCGCGGCGCGCTACCCATCGCCATCCGTGCACGTGCCGAGAAGTTCGACGGACTCATCGTGCCACAGCAGAACGCACGCGAGGCTGCTGTCGTCAACAACCTGCGCGTCTACGGCATGGAGACCCTCATGGACGTCATCAGCTTCCTCACCGGCAAGCAGGACTACCTGCCCACCGTCGTCGACACCCGACGCGAGTTCTACGAGCAGCAGACCAAGTTCGACCTTGACTTTGCCGACGTCCGCGGACAAGAAAGCGTCAAGCGGGCACTCGAAGTAGCGGCAGCAGGCGGCCATAACCTCATCATGATCGGACCGCCGGGAAGCGGAAAGTCTATGATGGCCAAGCGGCTGCCCAGCATCCTGCCGCCGCTGTCGCTCGCCGAGAGCCTGGAGACCACACAGATACACTCTATTGCAGGAAAGGTAGGAAAGGACACCTCGCTCATCTCCCAACGACCCTTCCGCAGCCCCCATCACACCATCTCGCAGGTGGCTCTCGTCGGAGGCGGTGCCACCCCGCAGCCGGGAGAAATCTCACTCGCCCACAATGGTGTCCTCTTCCTCGACGAGCTACCCGAATTCAACAAGCAGACCCTCGAGGTGATGCGGCAGCCGCTGGAAGACCGGCGCATCACCATCAGCCGCGCCAAGTACACGCTGGAGTTGCCCTGCTCGTTCATGTTCATCGCATCGATGAACCCCTGTCCCTGCGGCTACTACGGCGATCCCACCCACCACTGCGTCTGCACGCCCGGACAAATCCAGCACTACCTCGGGAAGATCTCCGGACCCCTGCTCGACCGCATCGACATACACTGCGAGATTCAGGCTGTGCCCTTTGCCCAACTCTCGCAGATGCAGCCCGGTGAACCCTCGGCCACTATCCGCGAGCGCGTCATCAAGGCTCGCAACATCCAGACCGAACGCTTTAGCTCCCTTCCCTTAGGGAAGGGCGGGGGGATGGGCCGAATCCACTGCAATGCCCAAATGACCGAGCGCATGCTCCACGAATTTGCCGAGCCCGATGCCGCCAGTCTCGACATGCTCCGCATGGCCATGGAGCGCCTGAAACTCTCCGCCCGTGCCTACAGCCGCATCCTGAAGGTAGCCCGCACCATTGCCGACCTCGCCGGCTCAGAGAAGGTAGAGTCCATGCACATTGCCGAAGCCATCGGCTATCGCAACCTTGACCGTGGCGACTGGGCAGAAAGAGGGATATGATCATTGGGGATATTATTACTTTTTATAATAACACCTTTTAATTTTTTTCTTATTACTATGACCTACAAGAAGAATACCTGGGTAAACTTCGACGGCCATGTGTCATTGGTCGTTGACGTATGGCAAGGCTACTACGAGCCGTTCGACGCCGAGGTAGTGGACGGTGAGAAACGCTGCGGCCAGCGGCGCTATCGGCAGATAGTGCTGCGTGACCTCTTCGACGACTACGGCCGTCGCCTGGCGGGTGTGCCGGCGATGAAATACCTTGAAGCCATAGCGGATTACTTGCAACCCTCCAACGAGGAAGACCAGCGCCGCATCGACCGTTTCCGCACCGCGCATCCCGACGAATACCGCCGCTGGATGGAACGCGACGCCACCTGCACCGACTACGTGACGGTGGGCATTGCCGTGCCACCGGAGGAGCAGAAAGCCACCCTGGCCAAAATGCGCAAGCTTTCGCGCAACCTGCCGCCGACATTCTCCTACCGCGAACTGGTGAGCTTCGCCGCCGAGGCCGGTATCAGCCTGCAAGGCTGCTGCGACGAGTATGATTCGCGCTATGAAAACCACATCTGTTTCGAGCTCTGTTTTCGTGTGGGCGAGCAGCGCAACAGGCAGCAGCTCTACTACGCCGTCAAACACCTCGACTGCCGCGACAGCGCCGAGTATACCCGCTTGCTGAGCGACCCTTACTGCTGGTTCAACTTCGAGTGCCTGTTCCTTTTCACGGCACGCAACGCGAAAGAATACCTTGCGCTTCATCCCGACCCATCGCTACAAAAGCTGCTCGAAGAAATGAAACCAGCCTTCATGGCCCTCATCAACAGCAAACACCAAGGCAATCCCTTGGCAAACGAATTCTTTCGTTGGGTACCCAAGCGAATGTTCAGCCGTGAAGAGGTCTGGAAGGCTGCAGCCGAATACTTTGACCTCTTGGCCGACCGCTACGCTACCGCCCCTGTGGCCGAAGCCCTTCGCACCCAGGAGTGGCAAAAGAAATACAATTGGATATACGACGTATGCTCATAAACAGAAAACACAGGAAGAATCAGAAACCGCCCTGCCACCGCTGGCGCGTGGAAGTGGGTAATGTGGTGGTGTGGACCCGGAATGTGCAATACGGCGAACGGCACCACAGACAATGGGATTCGGAGGCATTGTTCTTCGAGGCTCTAAGTCCCATCGGCTATCGAAATCTTGACCGTGGTGACTGGGCAGAAAGAGGGATATGAGATAATTGTAATTTAGTGCCAAATATATATAAAGGTATGGACGAACAAGGAAACATAATCATTTACCAGTCGGAAGACGGCGCGATTAGACTTGATGTTAGATTGGAGAGCAATACTGTTTGGCTGACACAACAGCAGATGGCAGACCTCTTTGGTTCTTCACGAACCAATGTGGTGGAGCATATCAAGCACATCTATGAGGATGAAGAACTGAACGAAGAAACAACTTGTCGGAGATTCCGACAGGTTCGTCAGGAAGGCAATAGAGAAGTATCTCGAGAGATACCCTTTTATAATCTTGACATGATTATTTCTGTTGGCTACCGTATCCGTTCCATAATAGCCACACGTTTCCGCCAATGGGCGACAGAACGACTGCATGAGTATATTGTTAAGGGATTCGCTTTGGACGATGAACGACTGAAGAACCTCGGCGGTGGCAGTTACTGGAAGGAACTGCTTGACCGCATTCGCGATATTCGTTCTTCGGAGAAGGTGCTGTATCGGCAGGTGCTTGACCTCTATGCGACAGCCGTTGACTATGACCCACGCTCAGATACCTCTCGGCTGTTCTTCAAGATCGTACAGAACAAACTCCACTATGCTGCCCACGGACATACGGCTGCAGAAGTCATTTACGAAAGGGCAGATGCAGACAAGCCTTTTATGGGGTTGACTACATTCAAAGGCGAACTGCCTTGTTTGAATGATGTGAAGATTGCCAAGAACTACCTTTCGGCTGATGAGTTGAAGATTTTGAATAACCTCGTATCCGGATATTTCGACTTCGCAGAAATCCAGGCATTAAAGCACCGACCTATGTATATGGAAGACTATGTTCGTCAGCTTGACAATAACATTGTGTCTATAGGTGAAGAACTGCTGACCGATGGAGGCTCCGTTAGTCACGAAGAAGCTATGGAGAAAGCTGTGACAGAATATCGCAAGTACCAAGTGAAGACACTTTCTTCTGTTGAACAGGCTTATTTGGAAAGCATTAAAGGAATTGAAAAGAAAGCAAAACGTGGCAGGAAGAAGGAATGAAAGTAGAAATTAACAAACGAAAAGCGGCCCCTAAAATCCCCGACCGCATCGACATCCACTGCGAGATCCAGGCCGTGCCCTTTGCCCAGCTCTCGCAGATGCAGCCCGGCGAACCCTCGGCTGTCATCCGCGAGCGAGTCATTGCCGCCCGCAAGATTCAGGAGGAGCGTTTCAAGCCTTTCAAGGGCATCCACTGCAACGCCCAGATGAGCGAAAAGATGACAAGGGAATTGTTATCAACAACGGCCGATTAGAAATAAGAAAACAATAGAAGAGCATTCCAAAGACAAAAAGCAGAAACTAAAGAAGACAAGGCAAAAGAACAAAAAGGCATCGCGTTTTATTTTTCATTGCAAAATATTCGCAATGCTTTTGTCAGATATAAAATAATCATTACCTTTGCAAAAAAGCAAAACAGATGAACAACAAACACGCTTACCGCTTCCTCACGCTCTGCGTCGCCGCACTCGCCACGGTGGCCGGCAGCATGCGCGCACAGACGCTGACGCCCTTCCAGGAGATAGCTGCCGACGCAGCCCTCTCGGCCAACAACTACCTCGCCTACCGCGGACCCCAGCAGGTGCTCACCCCCGCACCGGCAGGCTACCAACCCGTATACATCAGCCACTACGGACGCCACGGCTCACGATACCTCATCGACCCCGACGACTACGGCTATCCCATCCGTGTCCTCTCGCAGGCACGACGCGACGGCATGCTCACCGACCTCGGCACGCAAACCCTGCTGAACATCCTCAAGATGCGGCACGAAGCCGACGGACGACTCGGCGAGCTCACACCCCTCGGTGCCGAGCAGCACCGGCAGATTGCACGCCGCATGATAGCGCGCTTCCCCGAGGTGTTCCGCGACAGCGCACACGTCGACGCACGCTCCACCGTCGTCATCCGCTGCATCCTCTCCATGGAGAACGCCCTCCAGGAACTCCTGCGCCACAACCCCCGCCTGCGCATCAGCCACGATGCCAGCCAGCACGACATGTACTACATGAACCAGCAGGACACCATCCTCTTCAAGCAGAAGATGAACCCGGCAACAAAGCGCGCCTACGAGCAGTGGGAGAATGAGCACGTGCGGCCACAGCGGCTGATGAAAGCACTCTTCACGTCGGATGTCTATATCCGGGAAAACATCAACTCGCGAGAGCTCTACTATAAGCTATACCACCTCGCCGGCATCGTCCAGAACTCAGAGATACGCCACACCCTGTCGCTCTACCCGCTCTTCACCACAAGCGAGCTCTGCCAGCTCTGGGAACAGGAAAACATCTGGTGGTACCTCACCTACGGACCCAACACCCTCAACGGAGGCCACCAGCCCTATACCCAGCGCAACCTCCTGCGCAACATCATCCACGAGGCCGACTCATGCCTCGCCCTCCGGAAGCCCTGTGCCACGCTGCGCTACGGCCACGAGACGATGGTCATGCCACTGGCCAGCCTCCTCGCACTCAACGGACTCGACAGGCCTGCCAGCAGCCTCGACAAGGTTGCCCAACAATGGGTTGACTACCGCATCTTCCCCATGGGGGCCAACATCCAGCTCGTGTTCTACAGAAAGACCGAGACACCACTCTGCTCCTATAGCCAGAACATCATCGACAACGCCATCCTCGTCAAAGTCCTCCTCAACGAAGACGAGGCCACACTGCCACTGCCCGACTACTGCGGCCGCAGCGGCAGCAGCCGTTCACCCTACTACCGCTGGGATGACGTCCGCCATTATTATCTGAACAAGCTCGACGACTGGGAACGGTTGAAAGAAGCCGATGACGCAGAAGCATCCCGACAGGCAGCGCCCGCCCACAACGCTCACGGCACACAGACCAACACTTCACAGTCCAACAGTCTGCAGCCAGCCACCGTCGGCATGGCTCCGCGTGATACCAAGGTCTACGACGTCAGCGAGGAGATGCCCTCCTTCCCCGGTGGTCCCTCTGCCATGATGAGCTGGCTCAGCGAAAACAAACGCTATCCCGAGGCTGCCAGACAGCAAGGCATCACAGGCCGCGTCATCGTCGCCTTCATCGTCGAGGCCGACGGCACCCTGAGCGATCTCCGCGTCTCACGCCCCGTCGACCCCCTTCTCGACGAGGAAGCCGTCAGGCTCGTCAGGAACATGCCGCGCTGGAAGCCCGGCCGCATAGGCGGCAAGCCCGTGCGCTGCCGCATGACACTCCCCATCGCCTTCCGCGACAACCATTAGCAGCCCCATCGTCTTCCGCGACAACCGTTAGCCGCTCGTCCGCAAGAGGTACTGCCCGTAAACCATCATCCCCGGCTCTCCATGTGCAGAGAGCCGGGGATGATTCGTGTTGGCGATGGGGGCGAGGATGGCTGCTATCGGGAGTAGACCCTGTAGAGGATGCCGTCTTTCACATACTCGGTGATGGGGAACATACCCATCAGCCACAGTGCGACGCCGAAGGGGAAAGTGTTAAAAAGTGTCAGAAATACGGACAAAAGACCTCAAAAACGTGCCGACAGCGTCCGCACACCGTATTTTCGGCCGAAAAACAACCTTTTTTTGCACCACCATCACAACCGCTTGGAACAGAAAGCATTACGACATCCTTTCCGGCCGATAGCAGCCATCGCCATTGACGATGCTAAGAAACGGCCGACCAAAATAGCTTATTTTGGTGACCAAAATAGGCTATTTTGGTCGGCAAAACAGGCGATTTTGGTCAGCCATTCCTTAGTTTTGTTGTGCTCGAAACTTACTTTTCAGGTGAAAAAGTCTTATTTTCGGGGTTGCCGAAGCTTGGTTTTGGCAACTTAAAGTGTACATTTTGTCAAAAACAACCCTGTTTTTCGTCTGGAACGAGAGGTAGGGAAGTGTTAAAAAATGTCAGTTTTCTTGACAGGTTTGTATTGGTGTCCGGTAAAAAGCGACCTTTGGTTCGGGCTGCCCGGCAGCACTTGTGATATTTGAATTACGATAGAAAACAGCAGGAGACTTCCCAAAGCGGAAAGTCTCCTGTTGTGGTATGTTGTGGTAATATGCGTCGCCCTTTGAGTCCGTAGAATTTGTTATTATTCTAAGGAGTTTAGGAGTTTAGGAGTTTTTCCCTCTATGCGGGGCTACTCCTTGGCTCCTTGACTCCTTAGGGGTTTTGTCTACGGGCTTTCGGGACTTACGGGACAGTCCTTTGAGTCCATAGCATTTGTTATTATTCTAAGGAGTTTAGGAGTTGGGGAGTTTTTCTGGCGGGGCCACTCCTTGGCTCCTTGACTCCTTAGGGGTTTTGTCTACGGACATTCGGGACTTACGGGACAGTCCTTTGAGTCCATAGCATTTGTTATTATTCTAAGGAGTTTAGGAGTTGGGGAGTTTTTCTGGCGGGGCCACTCCTTGGCTCCTTGACTCCTTAGGGGTTTTGTCTACGGACATTCGGGACTTACGGGACAGTCCTTTGAGTCCATAGCATTTGTTATTATTCTAAGGAGTTTAGGAGTTGGGGAGTTTTTCTAGCGGGGCCACTCCTTTACTCCTTTACTCCTTAGTGATTTGTTGTTGTTCTAAGGAGTTTAGGAGTTGGGGAGTTTTTTCCCTCTGTGCGCAGCCACTCCTTTACTCCTTTACTCCTTAGTGATTTGTTGTTGTTCTAAGGAGTTTGGGAGTTTAGGAGTTTTTCCCTCTATGCGGGGCCACTCCTTGGCCCCTTGACTCCTTAGGTACAGGACGTTCCTCATACTTGCGAAAGTTGAGCCGTCAACTCGTCATTGCTTATCGATGCTGACGAGTTCGACGGTGAAGATGAGTGTGGAGTAGGGCTTGATGATCTGTCCCTGCTGGCGTGCGCCGTATGCGAGGTCTTGCGGGATATAGAGTTCCCATTTAGATCCCACGGGCATCAAGCAGAGAGCCTCGGTCCATCCTTTGATGACCTGGTTGACGCGGAAGGAGGTCGTCTGCGGGTCGCGCTGGTAGGAGCTGTCGAAGACGGTGCCGTCGATGAGTCGTCCTTCGTATTTCACGGTTACGCGGTCTTTGTCGGTTGGCTTTTCACCTTTTCCTTCTGTGATGACCTTGTACTGTAGTCCGCTGGGCAGTGTGACGACGCCTTCCTGTTCGCGGTTAGCCACGAGCCACTGTGTGTTGCTGATGCGGTATGCAGCGTCTTTCTCTTCTTTGATTTCCTGGCTTCGTGTGCGTGCGAGTTCCTGTGCGCTGGCCATATTGAAGAAGGTGGTGTCGCGTTCTATGGCAGCGATGAATGCCTGTGTGAAGAGTTGTGCGTTGAGTGAGTCGGGAGTGTCGGCGTATTGGCTTGCTGTTCCCGGCAGAATGCGGCTGTTGAAGAGGTCGGCGATGATCTGTCCTGTTCCGTATGCGCGGAATTCGGGGTCGTTGGTCTTGCTGATGGCGCTTTTGAATCCTTCCACGAACTGAGCCATGTAGGTGGTGTCTACCTGGTACTGTCGCTGTATGAAGGGTATGAGTCCGTCAACGGCGGCGTATCCTGCTGCGTAGCTGAGAGAGTCGCGTGAGGTGACGAGTTTGACGGGTTTGCTGATGGCCGTTACCTTGGCTTGTTTTTTCTTTTTGTCTTTTTTCTTGTCGGCGCTGGCAGGGCAGAAAGCAGCGCTGCAGAGCAGTGCGATGGCGATGAAGAGTATTTTTTTCATGTTGTCTTGTTGTTAATGCTGTTGTTCTCGGGGGTAAAGAACAACCCCTGCCCCTCATGGTGTGTGGTGGGCAGGGGTTGCTGTCTTTTGTTCTCTGTCGTAGGCGTTTATTTCTCGATGCCGAGGAGTTCGACGGTGAAGACGAGAGCGGAGAAGGGTTTGATGTTACCCATGTCGCGGTCGCCATAGGCGAGTTCCTGCGGGATGTAGAGTTCCCACTTTGAACCTACGGGCATGTGTACGAGAGCTTCGGTCCATCCTTTGATGACCTGGTTGGCGCGCATCTTGGCGGGCTGCTTGCGCTCGTAGGAGCTGTCGAAGACGGTGCCGTCGAGGAGGCGTCCCTCGTAGTTCACTTCGACGAGAGAGGTGTCGGCGGGCATGGCACCCTTACCTTCTGTGATGACTTTGTACTGGAGTCCGCTGGGGAGCGTGACGACGCCTTCTTTCTTGGCGTTCTCGGCGAGGAATTTCTCACCTGCTTCGCGGTTCTCGGCATAGCGTTTCTCGCTGAAGGCCTTTTTGATTTCGGGCATGAGGCGCTGGTATTCCATCTGTGCTGCCGTGCCTGTCATGTAGGTGGTGTCTTTCTTTGCGCCGTCAACGAATCCTGCGAGGATGTTCTTCAGAGAAACGGTCTGTGTGGAGTCGTCGCCGAAGATTTCGCCGTTGAGTCCTTTCACCCACTGGCGTGCGATCTGCTGTCCGATTTGCACACCTGCGTAGTAGGCGGTCTGTCGCTTGTCGTCGCCAGCGTTAGCGCCTTCGGTGAGACCTTTGATGAATGCGCCGAGGTAGGCGGAGTCGATGCCCTGGTACTGGAAGTAGTCCTGTACCTGCTGTGCCTGTGCTACGCCGAAGGCATAGCTCATGGTGTCTACATCTGTCTTGAGGTTGGCTTTGGGAGCCTGGTTGCAGCTTGTTGAGAAGGCTGCTGCCGTGATGGCCAGGATGGCCACGTAAACTAACTTTTTCATTTTGCTTTTTTGGGTTTATAATTTTTTTGGTTGTTGTTTCTTTAGGGGCTTAGGATTTCCTAGGACTTCCTAGGATTTCCTAGAAATTAGAGAACCTCGAGCAGTTCTACGTCGAAGACGAGGGCTGCGAAGGGAGGTATGCTGCTGCCGGCGCCGTGTTCTCCGTATCCGAGGTGGTAGGGGATGAAGAAGCGGTATTTGCCGCCTTCCTGCATGAGCTGCAGTCCTTCTGTCCATCCAGCGATGACGCCGTTGAGCGGGAAGGTGGCGGGTTCGCCGCGCTGTATGCTGCTGTCGAAGAGGGTGCCGTCGATGAGCATGCCTTCGTAGTGGCATTTCACTTGGTCGGTGGCTTTCGGGCTTCGTCCGTTGCCCTGGCGGATGACCTGGTACTGCAGTCCGCTCTTGGTGGTGATGATGCCTTCTTTCTTGGCATTGTCGGCGAGGTAGCGTTCGCCCTCTTCCTTGGTTGTCTTGAAGCGTTCTGCAGCTGCTGCGCGCTGTTTCTTTTCCTGTTCTGCGAAGAAGTTCTGCACGAGTTGCTGTGCCTCGCTGTTGCCTATCTGTGGCTGTCGTCCTGCGACGATGTCCTTGATGGCTGTGGCGAAGTCGTCGATATTCAGTTCCTGTGCGCCCATGTCGCAGAGTTGGCGTCCTATTCCGAGGCCTAATGCGTAGCTTACTTTGTCCATTATGTTCTTTTATTTGTTAGTTCTGCTGTTTTCAAAAAGCGGGCACAAAGATACACATTTTCTGTCATAGCATTGCTATAAACGTCAAAAAATTACAATTATTTAATTATAAAAGGCAATAATCGCCGTTGATGGTGCAAAATTCTGACCAATCATTTCGTAGGCTCGATTTTTTGCAGTAATTTTGCAGTCAGAATGGAAAAGAAGCTTTTTATCGAGACTTACGGTTGCCAGATGAATGTGGCTGACTCAGAGGTCGTTGCGTCGGTGATGCAGATGGCGGGCTATGAGCCATGCGACAGTGTGGAGGAGGCTGACGCCGTGTTTCTGAACACCTGCTCGGTGCGTGAGAATGCCGAGAACAAGATCTATCATCGTCTGGCCGAGCTCAACGCATTGCGGAAGAAGCGTGCGGCAGGCGCCTCAGACGGAAGTCATGAGGGTGTCCCCGGCGGCCTGATCATCGGTGTGCTGGGCTGCATGGCCGAGCGTGTGAAGGAGGACCTCATCGAACACCATCATGCCGACCTCGTCGTCGGTCCTGATGCCTATCTCGACCTGCCCGACCTCATCCTGGAGGTGGAGGCGGGCGGCAAGGCCATCAACGTGGAGCTCTCGACGACAGAGACCTATCGCGACATCGTGCCGCGGCGTGTGGCCGGCAACCGGCTGAGCGGCTATGTGAGCATCATGCGCGGATGCAACAACTTCTGCCACTACTGCATCGTGCCCTATACCCGCGGACGGGAGCGCAGCCGCGACGTGGAGAGCATCCTCCGCGAGGTGCGCGACCTGCGCGACAGAGGATATAAAGAGGTGACGCTGCTCGGACAGAACGTGAACAGCTACCGTTGTGGCGACATCGCCTTCCCTGAGCTGCTCCGCCGCGTGGCCCGTGAGGCGCCGTCGATGCGTGTGCGCTTTACGACGAGTCATCCGAAAGATATGAGCGACGAGACGCTGCACGTCATCGCCGAAGAGCCGAACGTATGCCGGCAGATCCACCTGCCCGTGCAGTCGGGCTCTGACAAGATCCTGAAGCTGATGAACCGCAAGTACACCCGAGAGTGGTACCTCGACCGTGTGGCTGCCATCCGCCGCATCATCCCCGACTGCGGCCTGTCCACCGACATCTTCGTGGGCTACCACGACGAGACGGAGGAAGACCACCAGCTGTCGCTGAGCCTGATGCGCGAGGTGGGCTACGACTCGGCGTTCATGTTCAAATACTCCGAGCGTCCGGGCACCTACGCCTCGAAGCACCTCCCCGACAATGTGCCCGAGGAGGAGAAGATTCGCCGGCTGAACGAGCTTATCCAGCTACAGACCGAGATGTCGGCCATCGCCAACAAACGCGATGAGGGGAAGACCTTCGAAATCCTTGTCGAAGGCTACAGCAAGCGCAGCCGCGAACAGATGTGCGGCCGTACCGAACAGGGTAAGATGGTGGTCTTCGACAAGGGCAACGCCCATGTGGGCGACCTCCTCCGCGTACGCATCACGGGTTCTACCTCTGCAACACTGTTTGGTTGTTTGGTTGTTTAGTCGTTTGGTGGTTTAGTTGTTTGGGGGTTTAGTCGTTTAGTCGTTTGGGGGGTTGGTGGTTTGGTCGTTTGGTCGTTTGGGGGGTTGGTCGTTTGGTGGTTTAGTCGTTTGGTCGTTTAGTTGTTTGGTGGTTTGGTGGTTTAGTCGTTTGGTTTTTGAGAATATATAAAACACAAGATATGAATATAGAAAATATGATTACCGACAGCGTCAAGGCTGCCGTCAAAGAACTCTACGGGCAGGAAGTGCCTGAGAAAATGATACAGCTGCAGAAGACACGCAGCGAATTCGAAGGACACCTCACGCTCGTCGTCTTCCCCTTCGTGAAGATGGCGCGCAAGGCTCCCGAGGCTACCGCCCAGGAGATCGGACAGTATCTGCAGGACCACTGCGAGGCCGTGAGCACCTTCAACGTGGTGAAGGGCTTCCTTAACATCGTCGTCTCTGCAAAGGCATGGGCACAGCTGCTGGCCGCCATCGACGCCAACCCCACCTTCGGCTACAAGGCTGCCGGCGAAGGCTCTCCCCTCGTCATGATTGAATACTCCTCGCCCAACACCAACAAACCCCTCCACCTCGGTCACGTGCGCAACAACCTGCTCGGCTGGTCGCTGGCCAAAATCATGGAGGCCAACGGCAACCGCGTCGTCAAGACGAATATCGTCAACGACCGCGGCATACACATCTGCAAGTCGATGCTCGCCTGGCAGAAATGGGGCAACGGCGAGACACCCGAGACAGCAGGCAAGAAGGGCGACCACCTCATCGGCGACTACTATGTAGCCTTCGACAAGCACTACCGCGAAGAGGTGAAAGAGCTCGTCGCCCAGGGCATGGACGAGGAGCAGGCCAAGCAAGAGGCACCCCTCATCAAGGAAGCCCACGACATGCTCGTGCGCTGGGAACAGGGCGACAAGGAAGTGCGCGACCTCTGGGAAAAGATGAACAGCTGGGTCTATGCCGGCTTCGATGAGACCTACAAGATGATGGGTGTCTCGTTCGACAAGATATACTACGAGAGTCAGACCTACCTGCGCGGAAAGGCCAAGGTGGAGGAAGGTCTCGAGAAAGGCCTCTTCTTCCGCAAGGACGACGGCAGCGTATGGGCTGACCTCACCGCCGACGGCCTCGACCAGAAGCTGCTGCTGCGCTCCGACGGCACCAGCGTCTATATGACCCAGGACATCGGCACCGCCGAGATGCGCTTCCAGGACTACCCCATCGACAAGATGATCTACGTCGTGGGCAACGAGCAGAACTACCACTTCCAGGTGCTCTCCATCCTGCTCGACCGCCTCGGCTTCAAGTGGGGCAAGGAACTGACCCACTTCTCCTACGGCATGGTGGAACTGCCCAACGGCAAGATGAAGAGCCGCGAGGGCACCGTCGTCGATGCCGACGACCTGATGCAGCTGATGATCGACGATGCCTACCAGACCTCCATGGAGCTCGGTAAGTTCGACGACATGACCGAGGAGGAACGCCGCGAGATAGCCCGCGTCGTAGGCCTGGGGGCACTGAAATACTTCATCCTCAAGGTCGACGCCCGCAAGAACATGCTCTTCAACCCCGAGGAGTCCATCGATTTCAACGGCAACACCGGACCCTTCATCCAGTATACCTACGCCCGCATCAAGAGCATCCTGCGAAAGGCTCAGGACACTCCTGCCGCACTGAACAGCCAGACGGCCCTCAATGCCAAGGAGATAGAACTCATCCAGAAGATGAACGAGTTTGCTGCCGTTGTCGAGCAGGCCGGCAAGGACTACTCGCCAAGCGGCATCGCCAACTACACCTATGAGCTGACGAAGCAGTTCAACCAGTTCTACCACGACTACAGCATCCTGAATGCCGAGAGCGACGACGCCCGCCAGACACGCCTCGTCCTGGCCGCCAACGTGGCGAAGGTCATCCGCAATGCCATGGCCCTGCTCGGCATCGAAGTGCCGGAGAGGATGTAAGCATCAGGCGATATAAAAAAGGTATCTATAGCATCAGGCGATATGAAAAAGATATTTAAACTATCTACCATACTGTTTGCAATAACAGTTTTAGTCTCTTGCGATTTCTTTGGGACTTTCTTCTTTGTAATCGACAACAATACCAATGACAGTCTGGAAGTAGTTTATACCGAACAGATGCAGACCTTCTCATCCGTGCTCTATACGCCAGACTATGAAGATGAATACCATAATATTTATCTCAGCAGAGAGGTTACGGATACGATTATCCCACCGAAGGGAAAACTCGAGTTGAGCTATGACGCAGGACTGGTTGACCGGGGGTTTTACGAACAGTTGGAAAACCCGATGGAATACGGCATCTTACCACTCTGGGAACGTATAGGCTACATGATACAGGACGGAGACACCTTGCCCTCTGGCGTCTTTTCAGAAAGCCAATGGAAAGGGGAGGGCAGTACATACACGCTGAGAATAAAATAGTATGGTGACGCAACAGAATCCTCCCGACTACCGACACGACACCGTGTTGCCACTGCCCATCGAGGTGAAAGCCAACGCATGGGCTGTCGATGCGGCATGCAGCGGCAACCCCGGCCCCATGGAGTATCAGGCCATCGACCTGGCGACAGGAGCACAGGTGTTCCACTACGGACCGGTGCACGGCACCAACAACATCGGGGAGTTCCTCGCCATCGTCCATGCCCTGGCACTGATGGACAATCAGGGTATCCGCGACAAAGTCATCTACAGCGACTCCTATAACGCCATCCTCTGGGTGAAGAAGAAACAGTGTAAGACCAAACTCGAGCACACGCCACAGACGGAACCCCTCTTCCAGATTATCCGACGGGCCGAGCAATGGCTCCGCACCCACCCGGTCACCACACCCGTGCTGAAGTGGGAGACCAAGCAATGGGGCGAGGTGCCTGCCGACTTCGGAAGGAAATAGCCCCTGCCGACTTCTGTAGGAAACAACCCACTGCCCGTTTCTATAGTAAATACCCCACTGTCCCTTCAGTAGGAAAAAACCTGCCGACATGAAGAAATTCTATACACGCAAAGAAGAGCTATGGAACACCTGGTCGCACGCCGCAGGCATCATCCTGGGCGTGGGCATGGGGGTGGCATTCCTCGTCTGGTGTGTGCATGCCCACAACGGGTGGGCCACCCTCGGCATCATCCTCTATCTTGTAGGCATGCTCATGTCGTATGTGGCATCAACGGTCTATCACGCACTGCCGGCAGCCAGCACATGGAAAGAGAAACTGCGGAAGTGGGACCATGCCGCCATCTACTGGCACATTGCCGGCTCCTATTCGCCCATCACACTCGTCGCCCTACGGCAAGAGGGAGCATGGGGGTGGGCGCTGTTCGTCTTCATCTGGGCGGCAGCACTGGCAGGAACCATCGCCAGCTTCCGACGACTCGAAGACCACAGCCACCTCGAGACCGCCTGCTTCTGCCTGATGGGACTCAGCGTGCTCGTGGCCTTCAAACCACTCATCGACAACGTCAGCCTCATCGCCGTCAACTGGATTATCGCCGAAGGAGTATGCTACCTGACGGGGGCCGTGTTCTACAGCCTGAACCGCCGGCGCTACATGCACACTGTGTTCCACTTCTTCGTGCTCGCCGGCTCCGTGTGTCATATCATTGCCGTGTGGAACGTGCTGCTGTAGGCATAACAAGGAAAGGAGAAAAAGAATGAAACACAAGCTATACCGCGTCATCATTGGTGGAATGATACTGATATCTGGCGGGACGACGCTGACGGCATGCCACCACGCCACGCCTGCCGACCACCAACAGGAAAACCCCTTCACCGACGAGGTCAGGCTAAAGACCACTCCCGTCAAGGACCAGGGACGGAGCGAGACCTGCTGGGCCTATGCCATGCTGGCCACCATCGAGACGGAGCGCCTCATGCTGGGCGACTCGGTGAACCTCTCGCCTCACTATCCCGTCCGCATGCTCATGCGCGAGAAACTGACCGACTACTACCTCTCACGCGGACGGCACAGGCTGCAGCTGCGCGGCATGGCACCACTGCTGCTCCGGCTGTCCATGCAGTATGGCATCGTGCCCTATGCTTCCTACGGCCCTATGGAGGAGGTATCCTATCAGGCCCTCTGCACGAAAGCCATGCAGACGGCACGCACCTGCCAGTCGTTCCGTCAGCTCGACGAGCGCTTCAACATGCTGATGGACGAGACCGTCGGCATCCTGCCCCGCAACGCATTCATGGCCGGAGTGAGATACACGCCGTTGGAGTTTGCACACAGCGTCTGCCTGCCCGATGACTACGAAGCCGTCACCAGCTATACCCACCACCCCTTCTATGAACACTTCGTATTAGAGACTCCCGACAACAGCGAAGGGTCTGCCTTCCTCAACCTGCCTATTGACAGTCTGATGCGCCGCGTTGATGACGCACTGCATGGCGGGCATCCCGTCTGCTGGGAGGGCGACATCAGCAACAGCGCCTTCTCCTTCGAGAAAGGAACGGCCGTGTTATGGCTTGACAAAGGGGCCGACATACAGGCTCTCCGCCAGCAGTCGTTCGAAGGACTGCGCACCACCGACGACCATGCCATGGCACTCATCGGCATCGCCACCGACAAGGATGGCCGCCGCTATTATATCGCTAAAAATTCATGGGGTACCGGCAATCCCTTCGGAGGACTGATGTATCTCTCGGCCGACTACCTGCGCCTGCATACGCTCTGCGTGGTAATGAAGAAAATTATTGCTGTCCGGTAAACTTTTCTTTTATCTTTGATATTCCCTGTATA
>CAMNII010000007.1 GCA_946540435.1 uncultured Prevotella sp. | reverse complement strand
CAAATGCTAATAATCGTTAACCAGATTCATTTTTCGTATTACAGTTCATATTATATTGCTCTATCTATTGTCTTGCATAATGTCATTTCAAACCTCATGTTTGAGGCTTCCTTCTGCATCCTTCGAGAGATACACTTTTATCTTCTCTATGAGCCGTGCATTCGAATCATGTCCGTAACTTAGGAATATCTTCATACTATTTATTTTAGTTAATCCCCATCCCGTAACAGATACCTTTCCATAGTAACATCACTCATAATTCCCTTCAGCGTTAAACACCTTATCGAAGTCTGACTCCTCTACACATTTCATCACCTTCTCCTGAACGGACAGTCGGGTGAATTCCAGTCTCAGCATTTTTTTCGCCCGATGAAGTCTTCATCTTACGTAGCATCTGTACCCTATCTACGTTTGGGCACGCTTGTACATACTTTACCAAACCTTTTGCCTTAGCGAGGTTGTCTTTCTTGTCATCGCGGTGTGGTTCCAGCAATCCATATTCGTAATTCCCGTGTTCGTTCTTGCGGACAATCAGGAAATCGGGGAACATACGATGTGTCTCACCTCCATATTCGTAGGGGATGCACAATGCCCAAGGCTTGCGGTCTTGGTTGCGTAGCCAGCAAACGAAATCCGGATTCTTTCGCTCTATAGGTCTGTATATAGTTCTTCATCTGTCAGCGGTTTGGTATTTCTCCTACTTTCCTGAGTATATGTGGGATGCCGAGCATGAGGAAACTGTCATATTTCATGTTGTCGGGGTCGATGCGACGCAGGTCAGCGAATGAGCAGAGGTTGATATGGGAGGGAGACTGCCAGTTACTCTTAATCACTTTTCTGTATCTGCTCTTCTCGTTTTTGTTTCTGATACAACTTTCATCGCCAAGACGCTGGTTGTTGCTCAGCGGCTTAAAGCCAAGGATGAGTTTTTCTACAACCCATCGTGCATGCTCACTCTTGCTTAGAGATAGGAAGTGTTTCTCCCATGCCTGTTTCTCCGTCATTTTTCCATTCTCCCAGCAGGGTCTGATGGCGTTATATCTTGTCATAAAGCAGTCGGCACAAAAGATATTTGATAGTCCGATCAGGACTTTCATTTGATTATCTCTGTTTTCCCATTCTTGCCGATTCACCAATAGTCCTAATTCCTTTTCCATTCGAGAATAGAGAAATACGTCTAAGGCCAATGAATATCTTTCTACGCTATGGATGTCTTGGTAGGGGAGATTGTCAATTTCAGTGCCGAGACTATACATTCTGTCAGCATACTGTGCTTTGCCGGTGTCGATTTTATATATTTCGTCTTCCCGTTTCGAATTGCAGAAAGCTAATACATCCGGTTCTCTGATTACGACTTCGATTTCTCTGCATTCATCGTTTGCCGGTTTCTCCTTGATGATCTCGATTTCGATGTCAATATAAGAATCGTCACGAATGGTATCTCCGTATACCGTATATTTGCAATACTCCAACAGGTTGCAGAGATACTCTTCTTTTTTGAGTTCATCAAATAAAGTCTCTCCTTTGTCGCTGAAAATGCTTATTACCGTCCGGTTCTTGCGATGGTCTTCGTCGTAGTTAGGGAAATGGGCCGTCAATGCTACTTGACGTGCGATGGCCAGCATTATCGGGGAGTCGCCGTCAATAACGACATGGAGATGCTTGCATTCGTTTGGTGGGATGCAGATGCCACGGAACTTTTCAAGCACGAATGCCCGTGCCCGATACCAATTCTTGATGATGTCGTCATCGAAGGTGTCGGTTAATACGTTCTCTTTGCCAATGATCGGTTGTTTCCTTCTTAGGTACTGGAAGGGACTTTCAAGTGGTCTATTCATATTTCACCTCCTTTATGTAATCTGCCGGTTCTTTGGTCAGATATATATTGCTGTTGCTGACATCATAAGCAGACGGACTCTGATAAAGCCTGAGTCCGAACCAGTCCAGTGACTTGATGATGTGTTCTATGATTTGTGACTGCTGCCACTCGAACTGTGCCAAAGTGCTGTCGGTGATAAATGCATAGATTTGCAGCGGCATTCCGCCTTCTTTCTGATCCATCCAACGGACGATTAGAAGGGGCCGCTGCGAGATGTGAGGATGGTTCATCAGCCAGTGGTAGATGTACAGTCGGTAGAGTTGGGCATTAAGCATTCCTTCGTGAATTTCATCGGATAATAAGTTCATCGAAATGGAATTCCTGTCATTCCCTTCACCTGTCTCAATTGTCTCTTTTATCTTGTTGATTTCCTCATCCGACAGCACTCTAAACCATCCGGTGTCAAGGACGAAGTTTTTGAGCATCCGCCTGCCATACGTTCTGCCATCCATCATGTTTTGCTTATTGATGAAGTGTTCTGATTGTAGGGCACTGATAGGAATGGTGGATGTCGTGGTGTCCCAGTTGTAGATGGTTACTGATGTCAATGTCATTCGTTGTACTTTTCCATCCACGCCCAGCTTGTCAACGACGAGCCAGTCGCCAACAGCCAGCAGGTGGTGAAGACGGAGGTGGAAAAAGGTTATGACGCCCTTTAGTTTGTCTTGAAATATCCAGCCGAGCACGCCTCCTATTATTCCTATGGCGGCAGCCACCTTGCCGTCCCCTTTAATGTCGAAGATAAGCACGAAGCAGATAATCCACATTCCAATGGCAGCAAGTATGGTGACATAACACCAAGTAATACCGATGTCATTCTTCCTGAGGTTAAAAACGTCAATAAGTCTTTGGCAGGCTTTGATGGTAAGCAATAGTCCGAAGTTCAGCCCTGTAAGAAGCAAGGCATTAATCAGATTGCCTGGAGGGATGATCAAAGATAGTCCTACTGCTGGTAGAATCAGGAGTACGAACAACCAAAAGTATTTTGGCTGCCATTCAAGGAAAGCTCCTAATATTTGCCGCGAAAGGTTCTCCGACGCCAAATATTTTTTACTTAGCCGATTGATGAAATTCATATAATTACGCTTGTCTTGATTCTAATTTCTTTTTCGTTTAGGCTTAAATGTTTAATTTGGTTGTAAAATTACTAAAAATAAATAGAAACCACATCCAAAAACGTAAAAAATGTCTTTTTGCAATCAAAATATAGTATATTCCGGCGGTGTAAAGTCAAAAGTAACTGTTCTAATTGTTGAAAATTAAAAAACATGATAATTGTGAGGTAACTATTGCGTTATTCTTAAATAATTATTACTTTTGCAGTGTCATTCATGAATTAGATATGGAAAACAAAGAAGAGAAGGATCTTCGCCTGGAAACGGCGGAGAAGGCGATTGACCAACAGGATGGTTGCGTGACAGAACCGGTTGACCAGCAGAATGATTGCGTGACTGAACCGTTTGACTCGCAGGATGGTTACAGAAAGGTGGCGATTGATATTGTCAAGGCGAATGTTTTTGCCGTGGTTATCATGGTGGTGGCAGCCGTTGTGTTTCTGGTGCCGTTCTTCCTAATTTGGAAGGACAGGAAGCCGATTGACGAGTTGCTTGGCGGCTCTGGCAACTGGATATGGGTATTGGCGTTGATGTTCGTGGGTATCGTTGTCCATGAGCTGATTCATGGCCTGACTTGGGCCTGCTTTGCCAAGAGTGGATGGAAGAGTATCAGTTTCGGCGTGATGTGGAAACTGCTGACTCCTTACTGTCATTGTGACGAGCCGATGTCTATTCCCGGCTATATGTGCGGGGCGATGATGCCTTGCCTGCTGTTGGGTGTTGTCCCTGCCGTGGCCGCTCTTTTCATCGGCAGCCTGCCGATGCTGGCATGGGGAATCTTCTTTATTGCCGCAGCGGCCGGCGACATCTGGATGACGTGGCTGCTGACGAAGGAGGATCCCAAGCTTCTCGTGCTCGACCATCCGTCGGAGGCCGCCTTCTATGTTATAGACGAAGCGAAGTAGTATTCTTGATTGTTTTTCTGACCTGTCTCACAGAGAGGGAATGATGAGCCGTCGGTTTACCATTCCCTGATGTTGCTGACGGCTTCAACCGTGTTCTCGGTCTTGTCGTCGAGGGCAGGGAAGAAGTCGATGCCGGTGATGTCTTCTATCTCGTCGACGGTGAAGATATGTTCGTTCATCTTCATCTTTCTTCCGATATTGTCGTAGACGAATCCGATGGCTTTGGGTTCGCCTTTACGACAGAGCACGACCTTGAAGAAGGCGTCGGGCACCCATACCTTGTTGCGTCCGAGGGTGCGTTGCGGCGTGTCGTTGCGGAAGATGGGTCCGCAGACGATGTCGATGGCTCCGTAGCGGTGGGCCCAGTCGCGGCACAGCATCTCTACGTCGTTCCATTCGTATTTGTTCAGTCCGTGGTTTTGCGGGCATATGTTGGTGAGCAGGAACGACTCGTCCATGGCTGTCTTGTTCCATTTGTTGTCGGCGGCGGGACACATGTGTCCGCGATCGTAACCTCTGTTGAAGTAGTCGTCGAGGGTGGCACGGGGTGCCGGCACGGTGGTGTCCTCCATGAAGGCGCTCTCATTGCGTGTGGCATTGCCGTGTGTGCGGTTCTTCGTGAGGTGCCATGCCACCCAGTTGGGTTGTTTCGTGGTGGCATTGTAGGAGGTGGTATAGCCTTCGCGCCGGATAATCAGCTCGGGTCTGTCGGTGAGTGGTGCCGGCAGTTCGTATTCGGTGATGGTCTTTGCCTGCTGGCGACTGTCATCGTTGTTCTTGGTATTGTAGAAGGTTGATGGCTGCTTGTCTGATGTTGCCGTGTCACCGGTTGTGGCCTGCTTGGGTTGGCAGCAGGTCAGGCCGAGGAGGAATAGCATCGGGAGGCTATTTCTCCAGTGATAGCCAGTTGTTCTCTTCATTGTCGTGGGTTGTTTGCGGAGTTTCTTGTGGGTTGGTTGTCACTTCTTCTTTATCTTCTATATCTTCTTCTTGCTGTCTGCTTTCAGGAGTTTCTTGCGGAATGTCATGTTCTTGGGGTGTTGTGTCTTCTTGTGTTGTTGAGGGTGCGGGTGCTTCGTTTTTACGGATGGTGATGAGGGCTTCGTAGGGGTCGAAGGCGTATCGTCGGGCTACGAAGACCATGACGAGGAGGGCTGCTACGCTGCAGAAGAGCATGGCGGCGGCCAGCACGAGCTGCCATTCGAAGGCTGTCCATGCGTCCCATCCTGACATGATCAGCATCCACATCACGACGGGTGTGGTGAACACGACGAGGCGTCCCCATCGGTGGAGCAGGGGCGTCATGGCGCTTTGCAGGGCTCGCCTTAGGAAGTAGGTTGTGGCCTCGCGGTGGTTGGCGCCGTTGCCCAGCAGGTATTCATACAGCTGTCCATGGTGCTGGAGTCCTGAATGATAGGTGGCGAGTGCGGCGCTGTTGGTTTCTATCATTGCGCCGAGGAGCATTCCTGCCAGTGGCAGCATGTAGCACTCGATGAATGCGTTGTGGAGTCCCACCACCAGAAGCCATAGCCATAGCAGTGTGAAGGTGATGGTGGCTGCGAAGGCGGCGGTCATGGGGATGAGGTAGATGCGTTGGCTCTGTCGTGCCCAGTGTACGGTGATGGCTGCGCCACCGACGGTCATCAGTGCTACTGCGGGCAGGCTGAAGGCCCAGTGCATCTGTGTGGTGAGGGTCCACAGGCATAATGCCAGCAGGCCTGTCCACAGCACCATTTTGGCGAATGCTTTGGCCATGATGGTCTCGAGGCCTGTGTGGAGTGCGACGGTGATGTAGGCGGGTAGTGCGAGGAGTGCGATGCCGAAGAGGAATGCTGTTAGTGACATGGTCGTATAGACGGTTATAGGGTTGATTGTTCAGTAGGGTCTGTCGGTGATGAGGACGATGGCTCCTCCTTCAGCCTGTTGCTGGAGGAATGTCCTGATGCGTGACTGATGTTCTGCCGTCTGGTCCAGGCAGGGCATGTCGACGAGTAGTATCGGCCGTTTCAGATAGGGTGTTACGGAGAGCAGCATCCGGCGCAGGGTGGGGGCGGGTATGTTGTCAGTCGTCGTTTCCCATAGCTGTGAGTCGAGGTCGAGCACTTGCCATTGTCTCCGCAGGTCGGCATGGTGGAGCTCCTTGTTGCTGTTGCTGTGGAGTGTCCACAGTTGTCCGATGATTTCGGAGATGGTCATCGGTGGCATGGCGACGTCCTGCGGCACGTAGGCGATGTGCTTGCGGAAGAATGGTGCCGAGTCAGGGGTGACGACTTCTCCGTTGATGGTGATGTATCCGCTTTCGTGGGGTGCCAGTCCCATGATGGCTTTGAGCAGCCATGTCTTGCCGCTGCCTGCCGGGCCGGTGACGGTTGTCACCTTTCCGGCCTCGGCAGTGAGCGACAGTGGCTGTGGTAGTTCTATGGTGTTGCTGCTGAGTATGATGTCTTTCAGTTCGAGCATCTTAGGACGTGTGTTCAGTTGATGGCCACTTTCTTGGTGAAGGCGGCATGTTTGCTTTTTCCTTTGACGACATAGAAGCCGTCCTTGGGGAGTGTGATGGTGACGTCGGTCCCGCTCTTGTGGGCAAGGCGAATGGAGTCAACGGTATAGATGTCGACATTGATTTTCTCGGGGCACTTCACGCGGATGGTGTGTCCGTTGACTTCGATCTTGGGTCCTGTCGGCAGGATGTCGGCGTCGGTGGTGCCGTCTTTGGCTCCGTTGCCGAGGAATTCAGCTTTGAAGGTGTCCTTGAAGACGTTGACGGTGATGCGATAGATGCCGTTGCCGGCTATTTCCCATTTGGTGTCGTCGCCGCCGTGGCGCATCTGTGTCGACTCGAGCACGGCTTCGTCCTGTGTGTAGGGATGCAGTCTCTTGGGGTCCCATGTGTTCTGTCCCTGCAGTTTGAAGCGTCGTGGCTCTTCGACGTTGGTGCCCTCGCGCAGCTCACCAGTCCATGTGAACACGTTGGGGTCGTTCTCGTCCTGTGTGAAGGGCAGCATGACGAAGGCGTGCCATCCTATTTCGCATGCTCCTCCGGCCAAATATACTTCTCTCCAGGGTACGAAGATTTCTCCTTTTAGTGTCTGCTTCTTGGTGTCGAGGACGAATTTGTAGCGGTCCTCGGTGAAGGGTACCACCCATGATCCTGCTGATGCGCTGCGTGTCATGGTGTAGGCGAGTCCTTTGTTGACGACGTATGAGTCGGGGTATCGTGGTGCGTAGTAGCTGGTGTTTCCGCTGCCGTCGGGTGTGGTCATGATTTTGAATTCTCCTTGCAGTAGTGTTCCAGCGTATTTGTACTGTCCTTCGGGGAATGTCTCGAGTTTCTGCGTTCCTCCGGGTACTGCCGTTCCGCTGATCCACAGTTCGGTTTGTGCATTGCTGTTCACGGCAAGCAGTATTGCGGTGATGATGGCAAATATTTTTTTCATATGTCTGTTCCTCCCTGTTATTTTACGATTTTACGTGTTACGATTTGTCCGTCGACGTTGAGGCGGCAGATGTATCCGCCCTGGGGCAGGTGTCCGATGGCATAGGTCAGTCTGTCGGCATTGCTGCTGCTGGTCTGTGCTGCTTCTGCTCCGTCGATGGATGCTATGCTCAGCCGGATGCTCTTGGCTTTCTTCGATGCGGAAGCGACGAGTTCGTCGGCGGTGGCGTCGTAGTAGAGGTCGATGGTGTTGTCGAAGGTGATCTTGCTGGCATCGGTTGCGCTGCGGCTTACCTCGACGACGGTCTGTGCGTCGCATGATGTGGTGGGGACGCTGACTGTGAGTGTCTGTGATGTCTCGTCGTAGGTCCATGTGTCGGTCTCTGTTCCGTTGATGCTGACGCTGAGCGGCTGTGCCTCGGTGAGGAATACTACCTGATAGCTGCGGCTTTCGGGCATGCCGTTGTACATGCCTACGCGTGGCTCGATGGTGAAGGTGAGTTTCTCGTCGGTGCGCTGCTGGGTCATGGTTGTCGTGGCGTACTGGCCTTCTTTGTATCCGTCGCTGTCGCCTTCGTCTTCATAGAGGGTGGTCTGCCCGTCGGCTCCCGGTGCTACCTTGATGATGAGTTCCTTGACGTTCTCCTTCAGGTGCTTGATGGCGGGGTTGGTGACGAGGATGGTTCCTGCTTTGAGGAAGTAGGGGATCTCGGTTGCCGAGTAGCTGTCGGTGAGTTCCTGGTCGCCGGGGATGAGTTTGTTGCGGCAGACGTCGAACCAATAGCCTTTGGGCAGCCATGTGGTGCGCTTGGCCAGTCCGTTGGCTGCTGCGGCTGTCACCACGGGAGCTACGATGATGTCGTTGCCGAAGTAGTATTCGTCTTCGTAGCGATAGGCGTTGTTTTCTTCGGGCCATTCGTAGTAGAGCGGGCGGCACATGGACACGCCGGTGTCATAGCCTTCGCGTGCGGCGGTGTAGATATAGGGCATGAGCTCGTAGCGCAGGTAGACGGTCTCGCGGAGTTGCTCGAAGTTGGGGTATTTCCAGATGCGTCGTTCCAGGTCGGGGTGGTTGCTGGCGTGTGTCCTGAAGACGGGTGTGAAGACGCCGAACTGCATCCATCTGAGGTATAGCTCGGGGTCGTTGTTGTTGGTGGGTGCGTAGTTATGTCCGCCGAGGTCGTGTCCCCAGTATCCGAATCCTACGTTGGATGCTGTGGCGGTGAAGTAGGTCTCGTAGGCGAGTGTGGAGAAGGCGGGGTGTGTGTCGCCGGAGAAGCCGATGGGGTAGCGGTGGCTGCCCATTCCTCCCCAGCGGTGGTAGATGACGGGTCGGAGCTGTGGCCGGTTCTGCTTCATGTCGTTGTAGAAGACGTGGTTGCACCAGAAGGTCTCGCTGAGTCCTTCCATGCGTGGGTTGGTGAGGTTCTGCTGCCAGTCGAGCCACCAGAAGTCCACGCCTTCGCTCTCTCGTAGGTGGATGATGTTCTTGAACATGGTCTTGTAGAAGGTGGAGTCTTCGAGTGTCCAGGGCACGGTCTCTGTCCCTGTGCGTCCCATGTCGTCGCGCACCTTGGTGAAGTTGTCTTCCCATGAGCCTACGCCGTCGGCCGGGTGTAGGTTAAGGGATACTTTGAGGTTTTTGTTGTGCATCCATCGGATGAGGCCTGTGGGGTTGGGGATCTTGTCCTTGTCCCAGCTCCATCCGGTCCATTTGTCGGAGCGGTGCCAGTCCATGTCGAATATCATCACGTCGATGGGTATGTCGTTGCCCTGTATCTCGTTGACCAGGTTGACGAAGTCCTGCTGGGTGTACTGCTGGTATTTGCTGTACCAGTAGCCGAGGATGTAGCGTGGCGGCATGGGTATGCGTCCAGCCACTTTGATGAAGTCGCCGAGGGCTTTCTTGTATTCGTGTCCGTAGCCGAAGAAGTACCAGTCGTAGGCATTGTGGTCTACGGGTTCTGCTACCCATGGCATGCCGTTCACTTCCTTGTCGAAGGCGAAGGTGGTGGATCCGTCGCCGCGGCGTGTGGCGGGGCTTTCGTCGATGATGGCCCATCCGTCGCGCGAGAGGATGCCGTTCTCGAGGTCACCCCTGTTGCTGTCGCCAGTCACCTGGTCGAGTGTGCGCAGGGTGCCTTTGAGGTTGAGTGCGTCGTCTTTTCCGGGGTACCATGTGACGGTGCGTCCAGCTACGTTCAGTGTGATGGTGAGCGAGTTCGTGCTCTTTGCCGATGGTGATGGCGTGGTGTTAAGTCGGTATTTCAGTTCCAGGGCATCGGTGTTGATGTAGAGGTATCCTCCTTCTTCACGTGTGGTGAAGTTGGGTACCGGCAGGTTTCTGTTGATGACGGCGAATGTTGCACGGTCTTCGAACTTCTTCAGCCGGCTGTACTGGATGCGGATGAGTTGTGGTGTGAGCACGGTGAACCGCATGTTTCCGCTCTGCACGACGGCTGCCGGGTTGGCAACGGGGTTGTTGTCATCGTCAGCATGCATGGCCATTGGGCTTAGCATCAGTGCGAGCATGATGAGTGTTTTTTTCAAGATTGTTTTGTTCATTGCTTTGCTATTTGGGTTTTACGCTGCAAAGTTAATTAATAATCGTGTGTGCGCCAAGCTGCCAACGGTTTGTATGACGGACTTGGTATGGTGGTTTCTTATAACTGTCTGTCAGACAAATGCTTGCAGGGGTGTGGGCTTTGCATTTGTATTATGATAGTCTGTGGCCGTCGCCCTTATTCTATCTTCATGATGTACTGTTCGAAGAGGTCATTCTCGACGGTGGACTTGTTCTTCACGCGTGTCTTGTAGGTGTTCACCGTGTGCACGGAGTAGTCGAGGAAGCGGGCTATGCGCTCGCTGTCGGTGATGCCCAGCCGGATGAGTGCGAAGATGCGCATCTCCGAGGTCAGCGACTTCTCGTCCTGCGGCTTGCGGCGGTCTTTCTCGTCGAAGAGCCTGTTGTACTGTTCGATGAAGGTGGGGAAGAGGTTGAGGAAGGTTTCGTCGAAGGCTGCATACATCTGTTTGCGCTCTTTCTCCAGTGCTGTGAGGTTGACGGTCTTGCGCAGGTCGTCGTACTGCCGGGCTTGTATCTTCCGGTCCACGGTGAGGTATAGCTTCTCCATCTTCTCGATGAATTCGGCATTGACAAAGAAGGAGCGCCCGATGTATACGTCTTTGATGCGGTTGGCCTCTATCAGGTCGTCGTTCACGCGTCTGAGTTCTTCGTTGCGCCCGGCGATGGTCTGTCGGGCCTGCCACAGTTTCTTGTTCAGGCGGCGCATCTGGAAGATGGCGGCCAGAACGACGAGGAACAGGATGCTGGCGAGCAGTGCGGCGATGATGATGCGGTTGCGCTGCAGCGACAGGGCGTTATAGCGTTCCTGCTCGATGATGGGGAGTATCTGTCCGAGTTCAATCTTCCGTTGGCGGGCGTTGTAGAAGGTGATGTCGTCGAGGGCCTGCTTGGCATAGCTGCTGGCACGGTCGACGTCGCCCTGCTGTGCGATGAATTTCGCGGCGAAGAACAGTGCGGTGATCTCGCGTGTGGACGACTGCGTGTCGTAGATGGCCGATTGGATGAAGCAGTCGAGGGCTTTGTCGTCGCGGCCCGTATGGATATATGCCCAGGCCATCTCTGCCATGACCATGGCCCGCTCATGGACATCGGCATCGGGAAAGCGCGACAGATAGCCTTCGAGGGTGACGATGGCCTCTTCGAAGCGGTGGTTTTTCATGTGTTGCGCACCTGTCTGCGACCACCATTCGCTGTCATCGGCGCTGAGCAGTGTCTTCAGTGTGTCGATGTAGCGGTCGCTCTGTTGCGTGTAGGTGGTGTAGTAAGGCTCCACGCCGGAGTAGTTGGCTTCTTCCTGGAAGAGTTTGGAGTAGGTGGAGTAGTAGGTGCGCATCTGGCGCGGAGACATGCCCTCGGTGCGTACCGAGGCCATCATCTCGCTGGCCTCCTTGAACATGCCCGACGACATCAGGCAGAATGACACGGCGCATTTCGCCTCCGACATGCAGGCTTCATCGCCCATGTCCAATGCCTCGTCGTAGCAGCGGCGTGCATAGGCATAGGCAGAGTCGTAACGGTAGGACTTGTATTCGTCGAACACGCGGAGCAGGAGCTCATAGCGTTCATGGGCATCGGTAGCCGCTGTCGACAACCGGTTGAGCGAGTCAATGCGCTGCAGACGCAACGACTCATAGTAGTCGCGTTGCGACAGCGTGGCGTCAAGGTCGCTGAGCAGAGCTGCGGTACGGTCGGTTGCAGAGGGATTTCCGCAACCAAGCCATAGCATCATATATAGTGCCGTCAATAGGCTCTTAATACACTTCATCGCATGCAAAATTATAAAAAAACTATAATACTCACAAACAAAAGCCTCAGTTTTTTTACCCTTCCGCCAAGCCTTTGACAGCCGATACTTTGGAACGGCCGACCAAAATAGCCTATTTTGGTCACCAAAATAGCTTATTTTGGTCATCAAAATAGCCTATTTTGGTCTGACGATCCTTACCTTCGTGTTTGACGATCCTTATGATTGTGTCTGGAGAACCTGAAAAACGTGCCTGCCGAACCTTAGAATCGTACCAGCCGAACGTCAGAATTGTGCCTGCAGAAAGTCAGAATTGCGCCTGCCGAACGTCAGAATTGCGCCTGCCGAACCTTGGGGTGGTATCTGCTGAATCTTAGATTCGTACCTGAAGAAATTTGGAGTCGTATCTGGAGAAACTTGTTTTTTGTTCGGAGATGCATAGGGTGGGTGGCAGGAGGGCACCAGGCCTGCTGGCCGGTGAGGGATAAAAAAGTAGGCAAAAAGATGCGGTATTACAAAAAAACTTCGTATTTTTGCAGCATGAACACTCAATCATCTGCAAGAACCCTGTTCAGGCTGCCCGCCGAGTGGGAACCGCAGAGTGCCGTGCAGCTCACGTGGCCCCATGCCCGTACCGACTGGGCTCCCTATCTCGACGACATCACGCGTACCTATTTAGAGATAGCCGAGGCCGTCACCCGGTTCGAGCCGCTCGTCATCGCGGCCGACGACCCTGAAGCCGTCAGACGGCTGCTGCCGGCGCAACCCCTGCACCCCATCACCATCCTGCCGGCGCGGTATAACGATACCTGGGCGCGCGACCACGCCTTCATCACCCTCGTCGGGCGGCAGCACGAGGCGCGACTGCTGGACTTCTGCTTCAACGGGTGGGGCGGGAAGTTCAAGGCCGACCTCGACAACAGCCTCAACGGCCAGCTGTATGCACAGCACGTATTCAGCGGCCAGTATGAGGATCACCTGGACTTCGTGCTCGAAGGAGGCTCGATAGAAAGCGACGGAGAGGGAACCATCTATACCACCTCGCAGTGTCTGCTTGCCTCCCATCGCAACCAGCCGCTAACCCGCGAACAGATTGAGGAGGAACTGAAACGGCGCCTGCATGCCCAGCGCATCGTCTGGATTGACCACGGAAACCTCATCGGCGACGATACCGACGGACACATAGATACCATTGTGAGATGTGCCCCTTCGCGTACATTATTATATATATATACTAACGACGCAGCCGACCCGCACTACGACGACCTGCAGGCCCTCCACCGACAGCTCACCGAACTGGCCGGAAGTGCCGACGGCAGACGGCTGCAACTGCTGCCGCTGCCCCTGCCACGTCCCATCTACGACGGTGAAGAGAGGTTGCCGGCCACCTATGCCAACTTCCTCGTCATCAACGGCGCCGTCATCGTACCCACCTATGCGCAGCCCGACCTCGACCATGAGGCCTGCGCCACCATCGCGCGAGCGTTCCCCGGACGGGAAATCATTCCCGTCGACAGCCGTACCATCATCCGCCAGCACGGCTCCATCCACTGTATCACCATGCAGTATCCGGAGGAGGTGAAAAGATGAAAAGAATGAAAGAATGAAAAAAAAGAAAAGGTGAAAGATATTCTTATCATGAAAATAGGCATCATACAACAGCACAATACTGCCGATATCGCCGATAACCAAAGGCGGCTGGCAGAGAAAATACGCAGCGTGGCTGACAAGGGCGCACAGCTGGTCGTACTGCAGGAGCTGCACAACTCACTGTACTTCTGTCAGGAGGAACAGGTGGACCTGTTCAACCTGGCAGAACCCATCCCCGGCCCGTCGACCACCTTCTACGGACAGCTGGCCCGCGACTGCCACGTCGTACTCGTAGCCTCGCTCTTCGAACGGCGCGCGCCGGGGCTGTACCACAACACCGCCGTCGTATTCGAGGCCGACGGCACCATAGCCGGACAGTATCGGAAGATGCACATCCCCGACGACCCCGGCTACTACGAGAAGTTCTATTTCACGCCCGGCGACCTCGGCTTCCAGCCCATCCAGACCAGTGTCGGACGACTCGGCGTACTCGTCTGCTGGGACCAGTGGTATCCCGAGGCAGCACGCCTGATGGCCCTCTCCGGTGCCGAACTGCTCATCTATCCCACCGCCATCGGCTATGACGCACGGGATGACGAGCAAGAGCAGGAACGGCAGCGGGAGGCATGGACCACCGTACAGCGCGGACATGCCGTGGCCAACGGACTCCCCGTCGTCACCGTCAACAGGGTAGGCATGGAGCAAGGTCCGTCGCCCATCCTCTTCTGGGGCTCCTCCTTCGTGGCCGGTCCGCAAGGCGAACTGCTCTACCGTGCTCCCAAGGACGGTGAAGCAGAAGCCGTCGTCGACGTCGACATGCAGCGCTCCGAGCAGGTGCGCCGCTGGTGGCCCTTCCTCCGCGACCGCCGCATCGACCGCTATGAAGGCTTGCTCCGTCGCTTTATCGACGACAGCACACCCCTGTGAAGCTGCCGTCGATGCAAAAAAAATGTGTTTTATCGAAAAAAAGTTTAAAAATAATTTTTTATTTCCGTTAAATTATTATATCTTTGCACCGATGAAGTATATCATATAGAAACCAAACTGATACTCTAATAGAGTATATGATAAGAAAACACAATTTATTAACACTTTAAACCATATTTAATTATTAACAACTTTTACACACAACTATGAAGAAAGTCTTTTTACTTTTCATCGGAATGCTGATGAGTAGCATGACCTTCGCAGCCGACATTGTAATCGTTGACAACCTCGCTACCTACAAAGGTTCTGAGCCCTACGTTTACAACAAGGCAGATGGTAAGGTGTATGCTTACAACAGCTTGAATGAGTATGAGTTGTATGGCATCTATACAAAGGTGTCGTCTCTCACGGTTGCCCAAGGCGCTGACAAGGCCATCGATTTCATCGAGGCAAAGTCAGACATGTCAACCGCTCCCTACATCGTCACTGACTACGTACACACACCCGACACTCGTGTCGTTGTGGAGTGCACACTCTCTGACAGCCCTGCAGGAGCTCCCTTCGACTGGCAGGCTGTATTCGGCGCACGTGCCGGCATCACCAGCCAGGCCTTTATGTTCTTCAGCCGTCAGGGCGGTAACGACCGCGGTGGCTACGTTGTAGGAACCAAGGAGCAGTGGGGTGTCGACGGTGAGAACATTCCTCATAACGAGAAAATCATCATCGACTGCCAAGGCCATGAGGCAAAGGTATTCCGTGAGGGTGACTATCCCGGCGGAGAGCCTGTCATCACCATCTTCAACGATTCTGAGCCCGCAGCAGGAAACTGCCCGATGATGATCTTCACCAACAACAACAACTCCGGACGTCAGGGTTCTGATACCCACTACGGAAGCTTCAGCGCCCTGATGAAGCTCTACAGCTTCAAGATCTACGAGGGTGAAGAAACCGAGCCCGTAGCCGATTATCGTCCTTACCTGTTCGTCACTGGTGACGCTGGTCTGAAGGATGTCATTGCCGATAAGCGTTTCCACGCTGAGGAAGGCGAATTCGCCATCCCCGAAGGCGTAGAGCCCATCGGCGCTGGTATGCCCGTATATGTTGGCAAGCGCGTCAACTACCTCGTCGACAACCACGAGTACAAGTGGGACGGCACAAAGTGGGTAGACCTCGGCGAAATGACAACCAAGCCCTACGAGCTTCCCGAAGGAGCCGTGAACTACAAGAACATGATGCTCTGGACAACTCCTGGCGACAAGTACTCTTGCTTCGGTATTCCTACTGCCGACAATCCTACATGGACCATCGACAAGGACGGCGTACAGGTAGACAAGACCGCTTACTACGACGAGGAGAAAGACGAGAACTGGTTCCCCCACTACATCGGAACAGGTATGCACGAGCCTATCGGCGTATTCGTACCCGCTGTAGCAGGTAACACCTATCGCTGGACCTTCGACTTCGGTAGCGGTGGTTGGGACTGCAACTGGAACAACAACAACCCGACCATGCACGCCGGCGTACTCGACAAGGCTAACCTCACCAGCAATGGCTTCGCAGAGTCCTGCACAGCCCTCGGCGGCGGCAACGGCGTCCTCGGCTTCTGGAAGATTCCTACAGGTGCCACCTACGACGACGACGGCAACATCGCTCCTCTGGATCACGGACAGATCGACTTCATGGCCGATCAGGACGGATTCTACCTCCTCTTCCCCTTCGGATATGTATCCGACGGCGTCGACTACACCTTCGTGATTGCACACCACCAGATCGAAGAATTCGTATATCCCGATCCTTACTCAGAGCTCGACATCTATCGTCCGCAGCTCGAAGTACTCGTCGGCGATGCTGAAGCCTTCGGAGGCGGTACCACTGACGTGCTCGCAGAGCGCCTCGCTGATGCCATCAAGGCTGCCAAGGAGTCTCTCGAGATTGACGACGCTAACGCTCACAAGGAAGCCATCAAGGTGCTCCAGGAAGCTCTCGCAGCTGCTCAGGCCGTGAACATCACCAACCTGCGCAAGACCGTAGCACTGGCTGAAAAGGAAGGCATCACCGAGAACATCGAAGAGGCCAAGGCATTCTTCGTTGACGGTGAAGACATGTCAGTCGCCAACACCCTGCTCAACAAGATCCGTATCGCACGCCGTCTGCTCCACATCGAAACTCATGAGAACGTCTTCGCAGGCAATGCTCCTGAGGACATGATGGACTACTACGTCTACAACGTCGGTCAGAAGCGCTTCCTCTGCGGTGGCGACGACTGGGGTGCACACGCAGCAGTAGGATTCCCCGGAATTCCTGTTACGCTCTATGCAGCCTTCGACGCTGACGGCAACGAAGTCGAGAACGGATTCGAAATCGACACCCACCTGAACAATGGCGGAAACAGCCAGTACCTGAACTACGGTGGTTACATGGATACCGACAATAACGGCAATCAGGACGACTGGGTATTCGTACCCGTCGAAGGTAAGGAAGGCGTTTACAACATCCGTCGCGCTGTTGAAAACACTGCAGAAGGACGTGGCAGCCTCCTCGGCTTCCGCAAGGGCTCCTATGTAGCTGTTGACACCGATGTCCTCGGCGAAGACGATCCCGACAACCAGTGGATCCTCGTTACCAAGGAAGACCGTGACGCTCTCGTTGCCAACGCATCGGCCGAGAACCCCGTAGACGTCTCTTACCTCATCCAGGCTCCTGGCTTCAGCCAGCGTGAAAGCCTCGAGGCTTGGCTCAGCGAACCTACCAACATCTTCGGCGAAGGCACATGGGGCCGCACCGGCAACTATCCCGACTTCGTTTGGGAGTGCTGGAACGGTGGCAACAACCGTGCAGCCCTTGATATGTGGCAGGAGCTCGAGCTCCCCGCAGCAGGATACTACGTACTGAGCGTACAGGGATACTATCGTGAAGGTAGTGTTACAAACCAAATCAAGGTTCTCGACGAGACCGGCGAGCGCAACTCCTACGCTGAGATGTACGTCATCCACAGCGACTTCCAGTCACAGCCCCTGTGGAACATCACCGAGCCCAGCTTCGTCAGCAAAGCTCCCGGATACGCTTACGTATCAGAGAACTACGGTGAATTCCCCAACAGCTGCACACAGGCCTATGAGAACTTCCAGCTCGGCCTCTACTGGAACACCATGAAGATTGAGGTCACCGATCCTTCCTTCCTGCAGATTGGTATCCAGCGCTACGCTGACGATGCAGTGATCGAAGACTGGACCGTTGTCGACAACTTCCGCCTGACCTACTACGGAACAGAAGATCCCGGTGACGCCGTCGGCGTGAAGGGCATCAACGAGAAGGTTGACGGACAGGCCACGAAGATCTACAACCTCCAGGGTATGCAGGTGAAGAATACCAAGCAGAACGGTATCTACATCCTCAATGGCAAGAAGGTCATCGTGAAGTAAGTAAAAACTTCAAGCCGGAAGACGCTTCCGGCAAGCCAATAAAAGAAGAGCCTCGGGGCCAAGCCTCGAGGCTCTTCTTGTCACAACACCGGCATCATCCAGAAGTCTGGCCGCCACCAAAAGGAGCACCCGCCACAAAGGAGATTTCAGGGGCCGGATAATAAAAACCGCAAAATAACGTTATATTACTGTATGCAGTGGACAGACCGTATCCGACAGGTGAAGATATTCCTCGTGCTGGCAGCCATCATCCTGGCTGTCGCATCACTCTTCGTGTCGCATCTGCTCACCCGCGACCTCTATGAGGAAGAGCGGAAGAAGATGGAGATATGGGCCGAAGCCATGCAGTCGCTTAACAATGCCGATGAGAACACAGACCTCGCACTCGTCCTCAAGGTCATCGACGGAAACACCACAATACCCATCATCGTGCTCGGAGCCGACGGGAAGATGCGGACATGCCGCAATATAGAACTGCCCGCCAAGGCCGAAGCCGACAGCGTCAGCTATATCCAGCAGAAAGGACTGAGCCTGCTGCGCACAGGGAAAAGCATCCGCATCGTCCTCGACGAGACAGCCCGCGACGGGTATGTCGACGTGTGCTATGACGACTCGCTGATGCTCAAACGGCTCGCCGTATACCCCTACATCCAACTCGGCGTCGTACTCATCTTCGTCGTGATAGCCATCTTCGCCCTGATGACCTCGAAACGGGCCGAGCAGAACAAAGTGTGGGTAGGACTGTCGAAAGAAACAGCCCATCAGCTGGGGACACCCATCTCGAGCCTTATGGCATGGACGGAAATCCTCAAAGAGACCTATCCCGACGACGAGCTGCTGCCAGAGATGGACAAAGACGTCAAACGCCTCCAGCTCATCGCCGACCGCTTCTCCAAGATAGGGTCGCTGCCCGAACCCGTACCATCGAGCCTGACGGAAGTCATGAACCATGTCATCGACTATATGGACCGTCGCACCTCGAACAAGGTACAGATGGTGCGCGTATTCCCACCCGAGGACATCATCGTCAGAATCAATGCCTCACTCTTCGAGTGGGTCATCGAGAACCTCTGCAAGAACGCCGTTGATGCCATGGAAGGCAGCGGCCGCATCACCCTGTTCATGGCCGTGGAGATGGATACCGTCGTCATCGAAGTCAGCGATACCGGCAAAGGCATCAGGAAGAAAGACATGAAAAGCGTGTTCACCCCAGGCTTCACCACCAAGCAGCGAGGGTGGGGACTGGGTCTCTCGCTGGCCAAGCGCATCGTAGAGGAGTACCACCACGGCCGCATCTTCGTGAAGGCGTCGGAACTGGGGAAAGGCACCACCTTCCGCATAGAGCTGAAGAACGAGAAATAGCTTAAAACAACTATATATTCATTTTGATACTATGATTAGAGTAAACGCATTTTTTACAGTGAAAAAAGGAGCCGAGGCCGAAGTGCAGCGGTTAGGTAGTGAATTGGTAGAGGCATCGCTGAAAGACCGTGGCTGCAAAGGCTACGACCTGTTCATCAGTGCCACCCGCCCCGGACTGATGATGTTCTGGGAGACCTGGGAGAGCAACGAGGCCCTTCAGGAGCATAGCGAGTCGAAGCACTTCAAGCTGCTCGTCCCGCTTATCGAGGTACTCACCGAGGACGGCATGCACCTGAACACCTTCGAATTCTGACCATTCCGCCAACTCAACGAATCCGACCGTACATCCCCCCGAGCCTGAAGGCCGCGACCTCAGGCCCGGGGGCGATTGTGCATATAGGCACAGACGTCCCACCATGCTGCCGAACGAAAAGGACATGAAATACAGGCCCTTTGAAAAAATAACCGTCGAAATATTTTGTTTTTTGCGCGTTTCTTCGTAACTTTGCAGCCCGTATGGAGTTTTTAGATCAATTCCGCATCGATTTGAAGGCTGTGGAGGACGTTGAAGAGCGTCATTACGACGTCACCGACGAGTTCTTCGCAGCACTTGACACGCCGGAAGTCAGTCGCGGGAAAGTGGTTGTAGACCTGCAGATACGGAAAGTGGCAGGAGCTTTCGAACTCCTGTTCCACACGGAAGGGACTGTTGTCGTGGCCTGCGACCTGTGTCTCGACGACATGGACCAGCCCATCGACAGCGACAACCAACTCCTGGTAAAGCTCGGACAAGAAAACTCAGAAGATGATGAACTCATCGTCGTCGACGAGAACGAAGGAATACTCGACACGGCATGGTTCATATACGAGTTTATCGCACTGGCCATCCCCATCAGGCACGTGCATGCACCTGGAAAATGCAACGCGGCCATGACAGAGACGCTAAAAAAACTCTCGGCTACCCGAAGTGGCAATGGAGACGGCACACAGACGATGGATCCCCGCTGGGGAAAACTCAGAGAATTAAACATTACAGATTAAAAATTAAAAAGTATTATGGCACATCCTAAAAGAAGACAGTCGAAAACTCGTGGACGCAACAGAAGAACCCACGACGGCGCAGTAGCACCTACACTGGCAGTATGCCCCACTTGCGGAGCTTATTACGTTTACCACACTGTATGCCCCACATGCGGTTACTACCGTGGCAAGGTCGCCGTAGTCAAGGAGACTGCTGAATAATCATTCATAATGGGTAAACTTAACGCAATCATCACCGGTGTCGCCGGTTACGTGCCCGACTATGTCCTCACCAACGAGGAACTGTCGCGTATGGTCGACACCAGTGACGAATGGATTATGACCCGCGTGGGCATCAAGGAGCGGCACATCCTGAAAGGCGAAGGCCTGGGAACCAGCTTCATGGCCACAAAGGCTGCTGAACTGCTGCTGCAGAAGACCGGAGTCGACCCCGATACAATCGATGCACTCATCGTCACGACGACGACGCCCGACTATAAGTTCCCCTCGACAGCATCGCTGGTGCTTGGCCGACTGGGACTGAAGAATGCCTTTGCGTTCGACTTCTCGGCAGCTTGCTGCGGCTTCCTCTATTCGTTCGACGTAGCCACCCAGATGATCCGTACCGGCCGCTGCCGCAAGATTATCGTCATCGGAGGCGACAAGATGTCGTCGATGATCGACTATACCGACCGGCAGACCTGCGTGCTCTTCGGCGATGGTGCCGGAGCAGTGCTCGTAGAGGGCACGGAGGAAGAGGGCGTCGGAGTGCAAGATGCCTATTTCCGTACCGACGGCATCGGTTATCCGTATCTCCACATGGAGGTAGGAGGCTCGGTAAATCCGCCGACAAAGGAAAACGCCCAGACGCCGGCTGCCTACCTCTATCAGGAAGGACGCACCGTGTATCGCTATGCTGTCACCGCCATGAGCGACGACGTGCTCGAAATCATGCGGCGCAACAACCTCAAGGCTGACGACGTACAGTGGGTAGTTCCCCACGAGGCCAACCTCCGCATCATCGAGACCGTGGCCAAGCGTGCCGACATCCCGATGGATAAGGTTGTCGTCAACATCGAGCGCTATGGCAATACCTCCGCCGGAACAATCCCCTTGGCCCTCTGGGACTTTGAGAAACGACTGAAGAAAGGCGACAACATCGTCTTCACCGCATTCGGAGCAGGCTTCGTACATGGTGCCAGCTTCTATAAGTGGGCTTACTAAGTCAACGAAACATAAACGAAGAGTGACGAATTGGCTTGCATGAAAAGGCAGGCCGGTTCGTCACTCTTTTTCTGTTTCTCACTTCTTTCTGTCGTTTTTGTTGCTGACGGATGCCGTCTCGTTTCGCCGGGGAGATTCGGTAAAACGTAGTTTCTCGCGGTATTATTTGGAACTATCTGTTATTTTTGGTAACTTTGGATAAGTTACTCCAACTCAGCATATTTAGAGTCCCTTGATAAGGGACGGCTATAATGCAGGGATAAAAAATATATGTTTTATTTTGTTCTGCTCTCGTTTTTTCGTAACTTTGCAGCATGAAAGAGAATAGCGTACATAAGGCAGGATTTGTCAATATCGTGGGTAATCCCAATGTGGGTAAGTCGACGCTGATGAACCAACTCGTCGGCGAGCGTATCTCCATTGCCACTTTCAAGGCGCAAACCACGCGCCACCGTATCATGGGTATCGTCAACACCGACGACATGCAGATTGTCTTCAGCGATACCCCGGGAGTTCTCAAACCCAACTACAAGCTCCAGGAGTCGATGCTTGCCTTCTCGGAGTCGGCATTGCAGGACGCCGATGTGCTGCTCTATGTCACTGACGTGGTGGAGAACCCGGAGAAGAACATGGATTTCCTGGCGAAGGTGCAGAAGATGACGATACCGGTGTTACTGCTCATCAACAAAATCGACAACCTCGCTTCAGAAGCGTCTTCGGCAGGCGAGGGGAGCGACAGGCTGCTGGCCCAAATCGTAGAACGGTGGCATCAGCTGCTGCCTAACGCTGAAATCCTTCCTATCTCGGCAAAGAATAAGTTCGGTGTCGACCTGCTCCTCAAGCGCATCCATGAACTGCTGCCCGAGAGTCCTGCCTATTTCGACAAAGACCAGCTCACTGACAAGCCGGCGCGCTTCTTCGTCTCAGAGATTATCCGTGAGAAGATCCTCCTGTATTACGACAAGGAGATACCCTACAGCGTGGAAGTGCGTGTCGATACGTTCAAGGAGACACCGCAGCGCATCGATATCCATGCAACCATCTATGTGGAGCGTGACTCCCAGAAGGGCATCATCATCGGCCACCAAGGGGTAGCACTGAAGAAACTCGGCATAGAGAGCCGCAAGGCCCTTGAGAAGTTCTTCGACAAGCGTATCAACCTTGAGACGTTTGTCAAGGTTGACAAGGACTGGCGTTCCTCTCAGCGTGAGCTCGATGCTTTCGGCTATAATCCGGAATAAATCCAAAGACCGAATAGCGTCAAAAAAACAATCATCCACACCTTTCTACGGAGGGCGTGGATGATTGTTTTTTGTTCCCTTTTTTAGTCGGTGCGGGAAGACTATTTTGTTCTGGTCAGCTTGAACTGGATTTCATCCATCTTCCCTGTGATATATTTGCCGTCGTCGGAGATGCGCAGCGTGTCGGGCTTTTTGTCGTCGGGAATGATGATGTTGTTGCCGCTGACGGTGTATTTCACTTTTTCAGACGATGGCATCAGGGCAATACCTGCTTTCATGGCCTTTCGTTTGGCCCAGCTTACTCCGGCCTGTTTGAGCACTGCCTCGTCGACAGACATCTTCATGCGCATGACGGCTTCCTTGTCGTTGATGAATTCCATGCTGATAGCCATCTTCACGCTGTTCTTTGCAGCAGCCATCTGGTCTTTTGCCTTCTTGATGTCTTCCTCAATCTCCTTAGTCTCTGCGGCATTCAGCTTGCGGCCTTTCTCCTTCTCTTTTTTAGCGATAGCCTCTGTCCTGACAGAGTCAATCTTTTTGTCTATGTCTTTCATGGCGTCGTTAATCATTTTCTGCATGATGTTCGGATTGCTGAAAGTGTGACCAACGAGGTCGTGCTGCGCGAAAAGGCTTGATGTTGTTGCGAAGAGGGCAGCGACGGTGAGAATAAAGTGTTTTATTGCCTTAATGTTTTTTTGTGTCTATATTGAATCGGTGATGGCCTGTGCCGATGCGTCGGCCTTCCACGTTGGCCGTGACGCCAGGCGGCAGCGTGACGTCGAGGGTGATGGCGGCTGACTGAGCGTCGGTCCGCTTCCAGGCTACGCTGATGGTGCCGTAGGGTGTCTCCTTGTTGACTTCTACGCTGTCGAGAGCAGTGGGATATTGGGGACTGATGTCGACATGCTTGTATGCGGGCTCGAGCGCCGTGATGCCGCCGAGGGCTTCGTAGAACCATGTGCCGATGCCGTTGTAGCAGTTATGGATGCTGCTGCGGCGGTGGTCCCATGACTCCCACGTCGTCGTGGCTCCGCTGCGCACCATATAGAGGTAGCCGGGATAGTCGGGTTGCTTCAGGATGTCGTACATCAGCTCTGTCTGCCTGTGGCGTGTTGCCCATTCCGTGAAGATGGGCACACCGACGAGTCCTACGGCGATATGGCTCTTGTATTTCGTCCGCGAAAGGTGCGCGAGCTTTTCATTGACAGCTTCGGCCATCTGGCCGGTGGCTATGCCGCTCATGACAGCTATCGACAGGTCAAGGGGACTGCCTGAGGCGAAGGTGCTGTCGGCAGCGTGCCAGTAGTCGTCTACCAGCCTGTGCCGCAGTGTCTCCTGCCACTGCCGGTAGTATTGGCTGTCGTCCTTGTGGCCGAGCATCTTGGAAATGTCGGAAAGGTTGCCCAGGCATTCGCAGATGTATGCATTGTTGACGAAGGTGACCGACCGTTCGTCGCCGACGTCGATGCCATCCGGTGCCAGCCAGTCGCCGAGGTACCAATAGCGGTTATGGGTATTCGGCCAAGGCTTCAGCACCCCTTCCGGCGAGTATTTCTTTACGTATTCCAGCCATTTCTTCATGGCGTCGTAGTGCTCCTGGAGGAGTCGTGTGTCGCCATAGTTCCAATAGGTGCGCCAGGGAGCCTTGATGATGAATGCACACCAGTAGGGACCACCGCCACAGCGTATGCCGGCCGGTGCCACGTGGGGCAGTGAGCCGTCGGGATCCTGTACGTCGTCCCATGCCCTGACCCAGTTGTAGAAGGTGGGTGCGACGTCGAACATCGTCTGCAGGGCCTGTGTGGAGGAGTTGCCGTCGCCTCCGTAGCCCATCCGCTCGATGTGTGGACAGTCTACCATATATCCGCTGAAGGTCAGACACCGCATGGTGTACTGTATCATGTCGTGGATGGCGTTGAGGTCGCTGTCGGAACAGTGGAAGGATGTCTGTGGCTCTTCTGTCGATGTCAGGAGCAGGCCTTCGATGTCTTCGCTTTGCGGCTGGCTGTCGAGTCCGCTGATGACGACATACTGATAGGCATGCGTGTGGAAGCGGTTGCAGAACTGTTCGCCGTCCTTTCCGCAAGCGATGTATTCGTCGTATTCGTCTTGTCCGATGGGCTTGCCGTCTTCGATGTTGTCGAAGTATTCAATCTTGACGGTCTGTCCCTCGCGGAGATGATGGAAGCGCATGGAGAACCATCCCGACAGGCATGTCCCCATGTCAACGAACCATTTGCCGTCAGCCTGCTGCATGATAGATTTGGGTTGTATGTGCAGGGCGATGTGGTTGCCGGCAAACATCTCGGGTGTGGCTTTGGTGTGCCGGATGTCAACGACCTTGGCACCGGCCCAGGTGAGCCTGTCGAGTGATGCTGCCGTCATGTAGGCAGGCTGCCGGCGGGCGTCAAGCCGTTCGCCCCCGAATTCCCATGGCCTCCATGTCCCGTGCCCGCTATATCCGCTCGGCGCGGTCAGCCAGGAGGCATCGGTGGCGGCGATGATGTGGCATCCGCTCTTGTCGTATACATCGACCTCGGCTTTCACCACCGGACCAGCTTGCTGTGTCTTGAAATAAACGGGTTTATACCATCCCTGCGAGGCCGTGATGACGATGTCGTTCGTACCTTTATGTACGGCATCGGTGATGTCGTAGGTGACGATGGCCGACCGCTGGTCTAACTGCGTCATGACGGGTGTGAGCACACGGCGTCCGATGCGCTGTCCGTTGACATGCAGCTCATGGTAGCCGAGCGTGTTGATGTGGATGAGTGTTCGTTGCTTGCGCTTCAGGGTAATCTGCTTCCTGAAGAAAGAGGCGGTCAGGCTGTCTCCCGTTGTCGGAGACATCAGGTAGCTGCCCTGTAGCGTCGTTTCGTCGAGTCCGATGCTGAAACGGCTGATGGCACTCCATGGCGTAGGGTCCCCGTTTTCGTCGAAGGCTCTTATCCTCCAGAAACACAACTCTCTCGGCTTTAACGGCGTGCCGCCATAGGCTACTGCTATCTGCTGTTCGCTGCTGATGGCTCCGGAGTCCCAGCGGTCAGCTTTCCCTCGTGCCAGCCGTACTGAGTCGGTGGCCACCTGCAGCTGGAAGGCTGTCTGCTGCCTGATGCCTTGGTTTTTCCACGAGAAGTGTGGTGAGCAGGTATTGATGCCCAGCGGGTTGTCGAGAGTTTCGCAGTTTAGTGCGTAGGGCTGTGCATTGGCATTGACGACGTATAGCGCCAGTGCTGTGAGCCATGTCGAAAGACGTTTGCGGTTCATAATAGGTGTTTTTGGGGTTATCTGAGGTACCATGTATTGTCATGGCATACCATGGGGACAAGTACTTCTTCCGTGGTGGAGTCGCCGAAGCAGAAGACGAGGAATACCTCTGCCTGTGCTGCGTTCAGCGTGTCCAGGCGCGCTTCGGCAATGCGCACCTCTCTGACTCCTCTGTGCTCTTTCTGCAGCCGGTCGGCAAACATCGCGGCGTTGTCGATGAGCTGGCTGCGGTAGCCTTCTGGGATGGCTTCAGGCTGCCAGGTGCCGTCAACGAAAGCCTCGTAGTTGCCTGCGAGCATCTGCTCATAGTATTGTCGGGCAGCCGCCCCGGCAATCTGTTCCGGGCGATGGCGCGAGCATGCGAAGAGTATGAGTAGCACAGCCGCCGTCAGCCATAGCGCCACGTGGCGTGAGTGGTTCTTGGATGTATCCATCTATGCGTGTGGGAATAAGGGTGTGAGGGTGACGGACGGCTATTTCTGCCTGATGAAAACGTTGATAGGGCAGCCGTGCATCGACCAGTTTTCTCGGATTTTGTTCTCGAGGAACCGCTTGTAGGGCTCCTTGATATACTGTGGCAGGTTGGCATAGAAGACAAATGAGGGGATCTGAGTGCCAGGAATCTGTGAGCAGTACTTTATTTTGATATATTTTCCTTTCACCGAAGGCGGCGGTGTGGCCTCGATAATCGGCAGCATCACCTCGTTGAGCTTCGTGGTGCCAATCTTCGCCGTGCGGTTCAGGTATACCTGCTTGGCCATCTCGAGCACTTTGAAGATGCGCTGCTTGGTGACAGCAGAGGCGAAGATGATGGGGAAGTCGACGAAGGGTGCCATGCGCTCACGAATGGCATTCTCGAAGGTCTTGATGGCAATCTGCGACTTGTCCTCGACGAGGTCCCACTTGTTGACGACAACGACGAGACTCTTGTTGTTCTTCTGGATGAGCTGGAAGATATTCATGTCCTGGGCCTCAATGCCTCGCGTGGCATCAATCATGAGGATGCAGACATCGCTGTTCTCAATGGCACGGATGCTTCGCATGACACTGTAGAACTCTAAGTCTTCCGATACCTTGTTCTTTCGGCGGATGCCGGCAGTGTCGACGAGGTAGAAGTCGAAGCCGAACTTGTCGTAGCGGGTGTAGATGCTGTCGCGCGTGGTGCCCGCTATCTCCGTGACGATGTTGCGCTCTTCGCCGATGAAAGCGTTGATGATACTCGACTTGCCAGCGTTCGGACGCCCCACGACGGCAAAGCGGGGAATACCGTCTTCCAGTCCCTCGCTCTTCCCTTCGGGGAGCTTGCTGAGGATCAGGTCGAGCAGGTCGCCCGTCCCGGAACCTGTGGCTGCACTGACACACTGCGGGTCGCCCAGTCCGAGCTTATAGAACTCCGCGGCATAGTACTGGTGGCGACCGTCGTCAACCTTGTTTGCCACGAGGATGATGGGAATCTGTGAGCGTCGGAGAATTTTCGCTACGTCGGCATCGAGGTCGGTCAGTCCGTTCTGCGTGTCTACGAGGAAAAGCACCAGGTCGGCCTCCTCTGTGGCGATGAGTACCTGCCGTCGGATGGCATCCTCGAAGATGTCATCGCTGTTGACGACCCATCCTCCCGTGTCTACGACGGAGAACTCGCGTCCGTTCCATTCGCACTTGCCGTATTGGCGGTCGCGTGTGGTACCTGCCTGTTCACTGACGATAGCTCTACGCGACTGCGTGAGCCTGTTGAATAAGGTGGACTTTCCGACGTTCGGACGTCCAACGATTGCTACCAGATTATTGCTCATAACACTTTATTTTGCTGCAAAGTTACGAAAAAACGAGAGCAGAACAAAATAAAACATATATTTTTTTATCCCTGCATTATAGCCGTCCCTTATCAAGGAACTCTAAATATGTCGAGTTGAAGTAACTTATTAATCTAAAGCTACGAAAAAAAGGTTGGCTTTGAGAAGCAATTTTGGAGAATTAATACAGAATGGCCATAAATAAAAGGCAAGGCGGGGAATAATAGGGAGTCAATGAGGATATAGGCAACATGATGCGGACTGGTGCATGATGCCGAACGCTACTCATAGTATTTCCGAAAAGCGTTGGTACGAGTCAACTACCGAAATTCGGGAAAAGGTATGGGCTACGAACTGGTAATTAGCCCAAATCGGTCATGGCGCTTTCGAATTCTCAGGATACGCAGCCGATGATGTCGCGCAGCGACTGGCAGCAGTGGCGGTCGAGCCAGTCGTTGATGCCGTCGCGCACATCGATGGTGGCACGGGGATTGATGAAGTTAGCGGTGCCAATCTCGATGGCCGTGGCACCCGCCATGAAGAACTCGATGGCGTCCTCGGCCGTCATGATGCCGCCAAGGCCGACGACGGGAATACCGACAGCCTTCGCCACCTGCCACACCATGCGCACGGCAACGGGCTTCACGGCAGGACCTGACAGGCCACCGGTGGCGATGGACAGGCGTGGACGACGGCGCTCGATGTCGATGGACATGCCCATCAGCGTGTTGATGAGCGACACGGCATCGGCGCCCGCCGCCTCGCAGGCACAGGCAATGTCGGCAATGCTCGTCACGTTGGGCGACAGCTTGACGATGAGCGTCTTGTGGTAGCGCTCGCGCACGGCGCGGACAACACTCGCGGCACCCTCGCATGTCGTACCGAAGGCCATGCCGCCCTGCCGCACGTTGGGACAGGAGATGTTGAGCTCGATGGCTGGGATCTGCTCCAGGGCGTCGATGCGCGCAGCACACTCGGCATAGTCGTCGACGGTGGAGCCGCTGACGTTGACAATCATCCGGGTGTCGATATCCTTTATCTGCGGGTAGATATGCTCACAGAAATAGTCGACGCCCTTGTTCTGCAGGCCCACGCAGTTGAGCATCCCCGAGGCGGTCTCCGCCATGCGCGGGTAGTCATTGCCCTCGCGGGGGTGCAGCGTAGTGCCTTTTACGATGATGGCGCCGATGCCGTCGAGCGGGACGAGGTCTTGAAATTCCAGACCGTAGCCGAACGTTCCGGAGGCGGTCATCACGGGGTTCTTAAGCGAGAGTGCTCCTATCGATACTTTTAAATCTGCCATAGTAAATCGTTGATGTTGAATACGGGTCCTTCCTTGCAGACGCACAGGTTACCCTTCGTTGTCTTTTCCACACAGCACAGGCAGGCACCCAGCCCGCAGGCCATCATGTTCTCAAGGGATGCCTCACAGCCGACGCCATGCTGGCGGGCATAGCGGGCCACGGCGACCATCATGGGCTTGGGACCGCATGTGGCGATATATCCGAACTGCTCGCGTCCGAGGATGGAATGGTTGGTGACGAACCCTTTCTCGCCCATCGTGCCGTCTTCGGTGGTGACATAGACGGGTCCGAGCTTGCTGAACTCGTCGGCCAGCAAAATGTCGGATGCCGTCCGGGCTCCGAGCAGGAATGAGGGCTTGAGTCCCTGCTGGCTCATGGTCTTGCCGAGGAAATACATCGGAGCCATTCCCACGCCGCCACCGATGAGCAGGGGTGTGGGGTGGGAGAGGGCCGTAGGGATGGTGAACCCCTTCCCCAGGGGTAGCAGGAGGTTGAGCCTGTCGCCGATGTCAAGTCGTCCCAGGCGGCGTGTCCCGTTGCCGATGGTGGCCACGAGGAGCCATAGCTCGTTGCGCTGGCGGTCGATATTACAGATTGAAATCGGACGGCGAAGGAGAGTGGCGGGCTCGCCATCGATGCGCACCTCGGCGAACTGGCCGGGGACAGCATCGGGCAGCGGCTGCTCATGGGTGAGTTTCAGCAGTACGTGGCGGTCGGTAAGCCATTCCTTTGCCGTGAGCGTGAGGTCCAAGAGTTGTTTCTTCATTGTCAGACAGTCGGTGTTAGTTCATTTCAACTGACAAATTTACGCAAAAAGAAAGAGAAACAGAAATAATCGGCCTAATAATTAAGTTGAATTAAGAATTGTAAAAAAAAGCCCTGTGTTTCTTTAAGCCCGTTAATTCAACTCCAGTGATTGTTAAAATGGGATAAAGTTACATGTCAAAATGGCAGATTAACATTTTTTGCGCCTATTTTTGCAGTGCGTTTCAAAAAAACAGAAATCAAAACAATAAATAAAAAAGAAAGGATAATAAAAGATGAACAAGTTTTCAAGAATTTTCGTTAGTCTGATGAGTGTCGCTGCGCTGGTATGCTCAGCAGGTGCCTTCTACAAGGCAAACGCCGTTACGCCGACCACGAAGGTGGAACTGATGGCTGCCGGACAGCCGGTAGACCTGACCTATGCTGCAGAGAAAGCGCTGCCAGCCGTTGTCCACATTAAATTCGTGCAGAATTCAAAGATGCAGACGGTGACCGTGGAGAGTCCGTTCGACTTCTTCGACCCCTTCGGCTTCTTCGGTAACCCCGGTGGCCGCCAGCAACAGCAGCGCCAGGTGCCTACCCAGAAGAAGACAGCCACCGGCTCGGGTGTCATCATCTCTGCCGACGGATATATCGTTACCAACAACCACGTGGTGGCAGGAGCCGACGAGCTGACGGTGACGCTCAACGACAACCGCGAGTTCTCTGCCCGTATCATCGGTACTGACGAGACTACAGACCTTGCACTGATCAAGATCGACGGCAAGAACCTGCCTACGCTGCCCGTGGGCGACTCCGACCGCGTGAAAGTAGGCGAGTGGGTGATTGCCGTGGGTAATCCCTTTGGACTGAACAGCACGGTGACAGCCGGTATCATCTCTGCCAAGGCACGTACGCTGGGTGCCAACAACGTGGAGTCGTTTATCCAGACCGATGCCGCCATCAATGCCGGTAATTCCGGAGGTGCGCTGGTGAACGTACAGGGTGAGCTCATCGGCATCAATGCCATGCTCTACTCGCAGACCGGTTCCTATGCCGGCTACGGTTTTGCCATTCCTACCACCATCATGAACAAGGTCGTTGCCGACCTGAAGGAGTACGGAACCGTTCAGCGTGCGCTGCTGGGTATTCGCGGCAATGACGTACGTAAGTATCTCGACAGTGAGAAGGAAAAGGGTAACGAGATTGACCTGGGCACCAACGATGGCGTATACGTCGCTGAGGTGGACAAGGAAAGTGCTGCCGAGGAGGCCGGCGTGAAGGAGGGCGATGCCATTATCGCCATCGACGGCAAGAATGTCACGAAGTTTGCCGAGCTCACCGAAGTGATGGCTAGCAAACGTCCTGGCGACAAGGTCACGCTCACCTATCTGCGCGACAAGAAGAAGCAAACCGCCACGGTAACCCTGAAGAATGCCCAGGGCAATACCAAGATCGTGAAACAGGCTGACCTCGACGTCCTCGGCGGCAACTTCCGCGAGGTTACCGAGGCCCAGAAGAAGCAGTTGGGCATCAGCTACGGACTGGAAGTGCTGAAGGTAGATGCCGGCGCACTGAAGGACAAGGGCATCAGTAAGGGCTTTATCATCCAGCAGGTGAACGATGTGCCGATGAAGACCATTGAGGACCTCCAGAACGTTGTCCGTGAGGCATCCACGAGCAAGGAACCTGTACTCATCATCAAGGGCGTATGGCCTACCGGAAAGAAAGGCTATTTCGCTGTCGAGGTGGGTCAAGGAAACTAATACGACCACAGAACAGCCGCCAACAGGGCGGTAGTCATAGGGCAAAAGCACCGGGGACGGACAATCCGTCATGGTGCTTTTGCCCTTTCTTTTGGCATCTTAACTTCTTTTAGAGCGACAAATTTGGTGATGTCGGGCAAACTTCGTAATTTTGCAAAAGAAACGCATGCGTATGAAACAGACAAAGACCAAGAAACCCCTCAGTAGCGAAGACGGCAGCGTGCTCGATATGTATTTCGATGAGCTGAACCGCCACGAAGTGCTCGGCCGTGAGGAAGAGCGCGAGTTGCTTGTGCAGGCTAAGCAGGGCAGCCGGCAGGCCGTTGACCGTCTTGTCACAGGTAATCTCAGACTCGTCGTCGCCATAGCACGGCAATACGACGGGCAGGGTGTCAGCCTGGCCGACCTGATCAATGAAGGCAACATCGGACTGATACAGGCTGTGACAAACTGGCAGGAAGGGACGCTGGCTCCGCAGGCCGACCGTCTGATCCGCAAACACATCACCAAACTCATCGAACAGATGCAGCCTACGCTAACCCCGCCGCTGCGTTCGATGTCGGTCGATGCACCCCTCCGCCGTAACGACCGGCTGACCATGCTCGACATCATGCCCGACGACGAGGTGCCTGCCTCAGACAGCGGGGTGGAGCATGCCCTGGCTGTCGACGAGATGGTCAGACGCATGGACCGCCTGAATGAGCGGGAGAAAGCTGTGGTCGCCGCCGTCTATGGCATCGGCCGTGAGCAGGCCACACTTGCCGAGGTGGCCCAGGAACTGGGCATCAAGCGGGAGCGTGCCAGACAGATACGCAACAAAGCCCTTCGCGCCATGCGCCTCCGAAAACAATAATATCTACAAATATAAGTGAGAAAAATGAAACTCAAGAGTTTACTGCTCGTCGTGCTGGCCTTCCTTGCTACCGTGGCAGCACCGGCAAAGAAAAAGAACACCACCCCGGAAGATCAGAATAAGGTATATATTTTCGGATTTGCCACAACGTTCGACTCTGATGTCGTATACATTACCGACATCCAGGAACTCGACTCCGCCTTCATCCTCAAAAGCGGATTTCTCTATAGCCGCGACTCCTATTCCTATCAGTTGCGTGAGCACATGCGCAAGGAAGGTGTGGAGAATGCCGTCACGATGGTCAGCTTCAGCGGAAAGAAGGAGAAACTCGAGAAGCGTTACCTCAAACTGAAGAAACGCTACACCAACCCCAAGAAAAAGAAGGGTGAAGAGCAGAAACACTATATCGTGAACTTCATCACCGCAGATGCCTTTAAGTTTACTGCCGTGCCTGCAGACGAGAGTGTCATCAAGAAGGATGCTGTCTGGAAAGCTGAGCAGAAAGAATTGCGCAAGAAGGCCAAAGCCGAGAAGAAAGCCAACAAACGAAACATCAAGCAGGCAAAAGCCGAGCGTAAGGCTGCCAATAAAGCCACTATTCGTGAGCAGAAACGACAGCAACAAAAAGAGCGGAATGCAAAATGAGCACGTCGCAACAGTATTGTATTGCCGGTCATCGCGTAGAGATAGCCTACAGGGGCGATGACAGCTCGTTCTGGACGCTGCTGCCGTCGTTCCGAACTTTCCTTCTGCAAGGTGGGAGGTTACCGTCAGCGGCATGGCCGGAAAGCGTCGAATCTCCAGAAAACGCGCCCATGCTCTTCAGGATGACCGTCGACGATACCCTGCGACCAGTCCCGAAAGACGTGCGTGAGCATATCCGCGATTTCGACACCGGCAACGGCATCACGCGCGTAGACCGCCTGCCCGACGGAGGCTATCAGTATATCATCCGCGACATCCGCGGCAACGACTGCAGCCTGCTCATCACCGACAGCACCTTTGCCGACTGCCGCTGCGCTCTCAACGGGGACTTCCGCATGCGCACCTTCGGACTCAACAATGCACTCATGTTGGCCTACGCCTTTGCGGCAAGCCGACGGCAGACACTCCTGATCCATGCCTCACTCGTACGCCACGAAGGACATGGCTATGCTTTCACAGCCAAGAGCGGGACGGGAAAGTCGACTCATGTGAATTTATGGTTGAACCATATTCCCGACTGCGACTTGATGAATGACGACAATCCTATAGTACGTATCCTCGACGACGGGAAAGCCTATATTTTCGGAAGCCCATGGAGCGGCAAGACCCCTTGCTACCGTAATATCGTTGCACCCTTGGGGGCCCTCACCCTTATCGAAAGGGCAAAGGAAAACCGCGTGGAACGATTCCAACCCATCGATGCGTTTGCAGCATTGCTGCCAGCCTGCTCGACGATGAAGTGGGATACGGCAGTCTTTGAAAGCGTATGCCAGACCGTGAGCCATCTGATCGAGAGAATACCGATCTATGTCCTCCACTGCCTGCCCGACCGTGACGCCGCCATCGTATGTCACGACACCATAGCCCGCAAACAGTAGAAACACAACGTACAGCCATCGTATGCCACAACAACATAGCTTGCAGCCAGAAACCCGCGAGGTGCAGTTTCAGAATGCCCAGTTTCTTCCCGAAGTGGTGAAACTTCTGAACGAAGGCCATACGGTCACCATCAACCTTCGTGGCGTCAGCATGCGTCCGTTCCTTGAAGACGGTCGCGACAAGGCCGTGCTCATACGTCCCTCTAATCCGAAAGTCGGCGACCCTGTACTCGCGGAAATCTCCGAGGGCTTCTTCGTGCTCCATCGCATCTATCGCATAGAAGGCAATCAGGTGACGCTCTTGGGCGACGGCAATCCGCGCCGCAGCTATGAGCATTGTCTGCAGAGCGACATCTGTGGTGCCGTGGTCGGCTTCTATCGGAAGGGCAGCAGCAGGCTCGACCGCACCGATGGCTGGCGCTGGCGCTGCTACTCCTTTTTCTGGATGCACACACTCTTCCTTCGCAGGTACATATTATATATATATCGACATCTGCATTGATATCCATGGAAAAAAAGACTCAGTCAATAGCCGTGCTGGGGATGGGCTGCGCTGCCTGCTCAGCCAATGTGGAACGGTGCCTGCGCGGGCTCGGCGGTATTGCCGATGCTTCTGTCAGCCTGTCTACGCGGACAGCCACCGTCACTTATGATCCCGACATCATCACCCTCGACCAGATGAAAGAAGCCGTAGGAAACATCGGCTATGATCTCGTGATAGAAACAGATCGCGACATAGAAGCCGAAGAGCGACGCGCTTTTCGCACTCTTGTCGGCCGCATGTTCCTCTCATGGGGCTTCGCCTTACTGACGATGGCCTTGTCGATGGGGTGGATAGACTGCGGGGCCGACCGCAACCAGACCATGCTCCTGCTTGCCCTTGCAAACATACTGTTGTGTGGCAGGCAGTTCTATATCTCTGCCTGGCGACAGGTGTGTCATGGCTCTGCCAATATGGACACGCTCGTAACCCTGTCCACTGCCACGGCATTCCTCTTCAGCACGTTCAATACCTTTTTCGGCGACGCCGTATGGACCTCGCGTGGCATGGAGTGGCACACCTATTTTGATGCCGCTGTGATGATCATCTCATTTGTGTTGACAGGAAAGGTACTTGAGGAACGAGCCAAGAAAGGGACTGCCTCTGCCATTCGCTCGCTGATGGAACTGGCTCCGAAGAAGGCTCTTCGCGTGGATGGTGACGAATTGGTTGAGACGCCCCTTGCGGCATTGCAGCGTGGCGATGTGATTGAAGTCCGTCAGGGAGGAAAGATACCTGTTGACGGTACTGTTCTCAGCGGAGACACGCTCATTGATGAGAGCATGATAACGGGAGAGTCGGCAGGCGTCAGCCATGGGGTAGGCGACAGGGTGCTCGCCGGAACGCTCGTGAGTAAGGGCGTTCTGCGTTTCCGTGCCGAACAGGTGGGAAGCGACACACTGCTGGCCAACATGATTGCGATGGTAGAACAGGCGCAGCGTTCCAAGGCACCTGTTGAGCATATCGTTGACCGTATAGCTCTTTTCTTCGTTCCTGCCGTGGCTGCGGTTGCCGTGCTCACAGCTTTGCTATGGGTGGCAATCGGGGGCATCAGCCAGCTGCCGCATGCCATACTCTCTGCAGTTTCTGTCCTCATCATTGCTTGTCCCTGTGCAATGGGGTTGGCAACGCCGATGGCGATGATGGTGGGAATCGGTAAGGCGGCAGAGAAAAACATTCTCGTGAAGGATGCTACTGCTCTGGAGCTGATGCGAAAAGTCGATGCCATCGTTATCGACAAGACCGGCACCCTCACCATGCCCTCAGCCTTGACAGCTGGTGCGCAGGCTGCCCATGAACAGCTCAAACCTCATGCCCGCGAAGCTGTTGAGATGCTGCAGCGTCAAGGTATTTCCCTGCATCTGATGAGCGGCGACAGTGCCGAAGCAGTGGCAACTGTTGCTCATGAGGCTGGCGTCGACAGCTACCGCAGCCAGGTAAAGCCTCAGGATAAGGAGGATCTGGTGCGCCACCTGCAGTCCTCAGGCCATTGCGTGGCGATGGTCGGCGATGGCGTGAACGATGCACAGGCCCTCGCTACTGCCGATGTGAGCATCGCGATGGGAATGGGGACGGATGTCGCCATGGAGGTGGCACAGGTGACGCTTGTCGGCACCGACCTGCGCCGTCTCTCCGACGCTGTCGACCTCTCCCGCAAGACGGTGCGTATGGTTCGTCAGAACCTGTTCTGGGCCTTCGTATATAATATCGTCTGCATCCCCTTGGCAGCCGGTGTGCTCTATCCCGTCTGTCATTTCCAGATATCGCCCATGTGGGCCAGCGCACTGATGGCCATGAGCTCAGTGAGCGTGGTCATGAACAGCCTCCGACTGAAATGGGCTTAGCAATACCTTGAACGCCGTTCTTCTCATGAGTGCCACGCTACATATCTTCAATCCCGGCCACGACATTGCCTTGGCAGCAAATCTCGAGAACTTCACACCGCCCAAGGCTGCCCGCGACTTGCAACGGCGACTGGGAGGCCTGCCGGCGTTGTGGGCTCAGCCAGGCGATGTGGTACTTGTTGACGATGCTGCTTTTGTCGATGACGGGGGTCTTTTCGATGTCAGAGATGGCGTTTCTTTCCCTCGCAATGATGTATTCTTCCTGACGGCAAAGGCTTTGGCCGCAGACGTGGAACAGAGACGAAGGATTGACCGTGTGGAACCCTGGGGGTGGGACAGAGCCGTGGCAGGTCTGTTGAAGCGTGTCCATCTGTCACATCTTGCTCCTTCCGACGAGTGGCTGCAAACTATTCGGCTGATGAGCCATCGCAGGTTTGCCGCGACACGCTTCCTCCCTTTCCTTACGGATGCTTCGTGGTTGTCGACGGCTGTCTCCTCTGCTGCAGAGGAAACGGGTCGGTGTCCTTCTTCTTCGCTCTTGGTAGGCGAGGCAACAGAGTTGTCATCACCTGACGCCTTTACGATAGAGCAAATGAAGAAGCGCTTTCCAAAAGCCAGCGCCTTTGTGGCCAAGTCTCCATGGAGCTCAACAGGACGCGGCGTACGCTTTCTGCAAACCCCAGCCGACTGGCAGCGTCAGCAGGCATGGGCGCGGCGAGTCATTGCGCAGCAGGGGAGTGTCATGCTTGAGCCCCTCTATCCGCGGGTAATGGATTTCGCCATGGAGTTTCAGCATGGACGTTATTGTGGGCTTTCCCTCTTCGACACGCGCCATGGAGCCTACACAGGCAACAGGGTGGCATCGGAGGAGGCAAAGATGGAAGTCCTCACCAGTTATCTTCCAGCCTCTCTGCTGCAAACCGTCCGTATGGCCATCGAATACCTGGCAGAAAAGGAAATCCTTCCCTTCTACAAGGGTCCGTTTGGTGTCGACATGATGGTCGTTGATGGCGGTTGTGAGACCCAGCACCTTTATCAGTTGCATCCCTGTGTAGAGTTGAACCTGCGGCGTACAATGGGACATGTGGCATTGGTGTCAAGACCTTGTGAATCCCTCCACTTTGGTCTTTAGGCCACGGAAATGGCATAAAAGCATACTTTTTTCTAAAATTCTCATTCCTCATTTCTCATTTCCCATTTTATTTTCGTACCTTTGCACTTGATTTTACTGATACATCCATTTTATAGAAGATGAACACCCAACATCTGAGCCGCGTGCTGACAGACACCGTGCAGGAACTTTCGAGCAGCGAAAGCCTTCATGGACTCATGCATCAGCATCGCGACGGCAATCCGCTCCCCTCTGGTAAGGCGCTTGCAGAAATAATTGACTTGGCGAGGGCAATTCTCTTTCCTGGCTTCTACGGCAAGTCAACAGTAAATCATCAGACTCTTCACTATCATATCGGTGTCAACGTGGAACGGCTGCACCGCCTACTCTCTGAGCAGGTATGGGCAGGCTTGTGCTTTGCCTGCAGCGAGGAGGAGGAAACCTTTGAGCAGCGCAACGAGAAACGGTGCAAGGCCGAGCAGATCGCCTTGTCCGTGATTGCCAAGCTGCCCGAGATACGCCGGGTGTTGGCTACCGATGTGGAAGCCGCCTATAATGGCGACCCTGCAGCCAAGAGCCGTGAGGAAGTCGTTGCCTGCTACCCTGTAGTGAAAGCGTTGGTGAACTATCGGCTGGCCCATGAGCTCTATGAGTTGGAGGTTCCCCTTATCCCTCGGATGATGACCGAGCAGGCCCATTCCGAGACAGGTATCGATATCCATCCTCGTGCCCGCATTGGTGAATACTTTACAATCGATCATGGCACGGGTGTCGTCATCGGTGCCACATGCATCATCGGAAACCATGTAAAACTCTACCAAGGTGTGACGCTCGGCGCCCGCAACTTCCCAGTGAACGCTGACGGCAACCCCATCAAGGGCATACCCCGTCATCCTATTCTCGAGGATCATGTGGTGGTGTATGCCAATGCAACCATCCTTGGCCGTATTACTATCGGCGAAGGCTGTGTGGTGGGAGCGAATGTGTGGGTGACTCAGGATATGCGTCCGAATACCAAGAAATTCAAGCGCGACAAACAAGAAAACATAGATTTAGAATATAACGATGGAACAGGAATTTGAACTGATAGCCAAGACTTTTATGGGGCTGGAGAATGTGCTGGCCCAGGAACTCATCGAGATGGGGGCAAACAATGTGCAGACGGGACGCCGCATGGTGTCGTTTACAGGCGACAAGGAAATGATGTACCGTGCCAACTTCCAGCTGCATACTGCCATCCGAATCCTCAAACCCATAGCCCATTTCAAAGCCCGCTCGGCAGAGGATATGTACGACGAAGTAAAGAAAATCGACTGGAGCAAATATATAGAAAAGGGAAAGACATTCTCTGTAGACTCCGTGGTCTATTCTGAGGAGTTCCGAAACTCACGCTTCGTGACCTACAAGGTGAAAGATGCCATCGTCGACCAGTTTCGTGAGACCACTGGCGACAGACCGAATATCTCGGTGACCAATCCTGATATCCGCCTGAACATCCATATCGCAGAGGATAATGCCACACTCTCACTCGACTCGTCGGGAGAGAGCCTGCATCGACGTGGCTATCGCCAGGAGTCGGTAGAGGCACCGCTGAACGAGGTGCTCGCAGCAGGAATGATTCTCATGACAGGCTGGAAAGGAGAGTGCGACTTCATCGACCCGATGTGCGGATCAGGAACGCTGCCTATCGAAGCCGCACTGATAGCCAGAAACATTGCACCAGGCATCTTCCGCAAGGAGTTCGCCTTCGAGAAATGGACTGACTTTGACGCCGACCTCTTCGAGGAAATCTATAACGACGACTCGAAAGAGCGCGAATTCACCCATCATATCTACGGATACGACATCGACATGAAAGCCATCAACACGGCGCGTCTGAATGTTCGTGCAGCAGGGCTTACCCAAAATATCACCATAGATCCGCAGGACTTCAAGGACTTCCAAAAACCTGAGGAGCCTTCCATCATCGTCACCAACCCGCCGTATGGAGAGCGCATCTCGACGCCCAACCTGCTGGGCACATACAAGATGATCGGCGAACGACTGAAACATGCCTTCGGAGGAAATGACGCATGGATACTCTCTTACCGCGAGGAGTGCTTTGACCAGATAGGCCTGAAACCCTCCATCAAGATTCCTGTCTACAACGGATCTCTGGAATGCGAGTTTCGCAAGTATTCCATGTTTGAAGGGAAAATGAAGGCTTTCCGTGAAGAGGGCGGTGTTGTGAAGACAGAGGAGGAGAAGAAGGCAATGGCCGAAAAGCATCGCTTCAAGAAAGAGCGCGAGTTCAAGAAACGGTTCCGCGAAGAAGAAGAAAATGAGGAGGGCGATATCCGCTCGTTCAAATTCCATTCCTTCGAGAAAAACTATAAAGGAGAGATGCGCAGCGAGGAGCGTGAGAACCGTCGTCTGCAGACTTCCCGAGAGACCCGCTTCGACAGGTCTGGAGGAAAGGGCGGCAATGACCGCAGGACAGGTGGCCGTCCTGAGCGCTATGGCAAGGGCGCTGACAGAGGACAGCGCGGCAAGAGAAACAACGATAAACGTGAGAGGAGATTTGACAATGAAGATTAAGCAATGGCTGCTTGTCATCGTCCTGACGGCAACAGCAACAGTCCGAGCACAGATCGCTATGATAGAGAAGACAGTTCCCGAGGATGGCCTGCTCACTCTGGAAGACCTGAACTATGGCGGCAGGAACTATTGGAACATGGTTCCGCAGAACAGGTACTATACCTGGTGGGGCGACCAACTCGTGAGAACGGATGTGGAGGAGTGCTTCCTCGTCGACCCCCTGACAGGCCGTGAGTCGCCATTCCTGCAGTTGAACCTCGTTGAGCGATGGGCTGGCACCAGTCCCGATATGAAGGTTCGCCACCTGCTGAATGTCAGGTTCCCTTATCCCGACCAGAAACTCATGTTGCTCTCCAATGGCAAGGAGCGGCTGCTCGTCAGCTGGGAGTCGAAGATCATCGTCTGGCGACAGCAGGCCGACCGTCAGGAGCATGCCGACTGGTCGGCAGCCTCCAGGGCCGTCGCCTTCGTGCGCGGCAATAACCTCTATGTCCTCGACCGCGACGGTAAGGAGACGCAACTCTCGCACGACGGCTCCCGTAACCTGGTCTACGGCCAGAGTGTCCATCGCAATGAGTTCGGCATCAGCAAAGGAACCTTCTGGAGTCCCGACGGCCAACGGCTGGCCTTTTATCGTATGGACCAGTCGGCAGTGACCGACTATCCCCAGGTCGACATCTTCCAGCGAGAGGCCGCCTATGCGCCAGACAAATATCCCATGGCTGGCGAACAGTCGCATACGGTTACGGTCGGCGTCTACGACATGCTGTCGGGCAAGACTGTATGGCTGAAGACGCCCGTCTCAGCCGATGTGGCAGCAGTGGGCAGCCATGAGGCCGACAACCTTCCTGTCTACTTCACCAACATACAGTGGAGTCCCGACTCGAAGACCATCTATATGTTCGAAATCAACCGCGACCAGAATGACTGCCGCCTCGTCAGCTACGATGCACAGACGGGCGAGCGTCTGGCAGAGCTCTGCCGCGAGGTCAGCGACAAATACGTGGAGCCCCTCCATCCCATAACCTTCCTGCCATGGGATTCCGGCAAGTTTATCCTTCAGAGTCAGCGTGACGGATACAACCACCTGTATGTCTATAATGTCGATGGAACACTTGACAAGCAACTCACCAGTGGCAACTTCGTCGTGATGGAGCTCGTGGGCTTCAACGAGGCCGACAAAACGGTCATCATCGCATCAAACGAGGCATCGCCCATACAGCGCAACCTCTATGCCGTTGATGTGAAGACAGGGCGTCGCACACGTCTCGACAATGGTCGCGGATATCATCATGCCACGCTGTCGGGAACAGGACGCTATCTCGTTGACAACTTCTCAGAACCCGACGTACCGCGAGTTATCGGCGTGCTGTCCACAACCCCCACAAAAGGAAAGGGCAGGCGACCCTCTGCCACCCTGCCCACAGGGCGAGATGGCGAAGGTGTGCTCTTCAAGGCTGGCGACCCATGGGAGGGCTATCAGCAACCCGCCTTTGAGTGTGGAACGCTGAAAGCCGCCGACGGCACCACCGACCTTTTCTACCGCATGGTGAAGCCCGTCGGCTTCAATCCTTCCAAACAATATCCCGTTATTGTCTACGTCTATGGTGGCCCGCATGCTCATTGTGTAGATGCCACGTGGCACTATATGAGTCGCGGATGGGAGTCGTATATGGCCACAAAAGGCTACCTGATGTTTATCATCGACAACCGCGGGTCGGAAAATCGTGGCCGCGACTTCGAACAGGCAACCTTCCGTCAGCTCGGCCAGGTAGAGATGCAGGATCAGATGAAAGGCATTGAATACCTGAAGACGCTACCCTATGTCGACGCCACACGCATTGGCGTCCACGGCTGGTCGTTCGGAGGCTTCATGACCATTTCGCTGATGACCAACCATAACGACGTCTTTAAAGTAGGCGTTGCCGGCGGACCCGTTATCGACTGGAAATGGTACGAGGTGATGTATGGCGAGCGATATATGGACACGCCCTACGACAATCCGGAAGGCTATGAGCAGACGTCACTCATCCGTCAGGCTCCGAACCTCAAGGGAAAACTGCAAATCATCACAGGTTACAACGACGATACCGTGGTGCCCCAGCACTGCCTTTCGTTCATCGCCGCATGTATAGCAGCTGGCACGCAGCCAGACTTCATGGTCTATCCGGGAGAACCCCATAATATGCGAGGGCGGCAGAGCTACCACCTCCATGAGCGCATCTCGCAGTATTTCGACGACTATCTGAAATAATGATATTGATAAAAAACAACCCATCTAACACAAGAAGATATGAGTTTCAATGCTATCATCCCCAATGATCCCGTTGACGTAAAGACGGCTTATTTCCCGACGGTGGGACTGAAAAAAGAACTGACCATCTTGCTCCTCGGCAGCGGAGGACGCGAGAATGCCCTGGCCTGGAAGATTGCCCAAAGTACCCGATGCGGCAAACTCTATATCGCTCCAGGAAACCCTGGCACAGCAGCCTGCGGTGAGAATGTAAGCATCAAAAGCGATGATTTTGAAGCCATCAAGCAGTTCTGTTGCGACAACAGCGTCGACATGGTGGTCGTAGGACCGGAAGATCCGTTGGTGAAAGGCATCTACGACGAGCTGAAAGCCGATGAGCGCACCTGCCACATCACCGTCATCGGACCCTCTGCAAGCGGGGCGCGCCTGGAAGGGTCGAAAGACTTTGCCAAGGCTTTTATGATGCGCCATCATATTCCCACCGCCCGCTACGAAACCTTCGACGGCGAACACCTTGTAGAGGGTCTTGCCTTCCTTGAGACACTTCAAGCTCCCTACGTGCTCAAGGCCGACGGACTCTGTGCCGGCAAGGGTGTCCTCATCCTCAACACCCTTGATGAGGCAAAGAGAGAACTGCGCGAGATGCTTGGCGGAATGTTTGGAACAGCCTCCAGCCGGGTCGTCATCGAAGAGTACCTCCAAGGCATAGAGTGCAGCGTGTTCGTCGTCACCGACGGTCGTCATTACCAGCTGCTGCCCGAGGCCAAGGACTACAAACGCATCGGCGAGGGCGACAAGGGACTGAACACAGGTGGCATGGGAAGCGTCTCGCCTGTGCCCTTTGCCACGGCAGAATGGATGAAGAAAGTAGAAGACCGCATCGTCCGTCCTACCGTAGAAGGCCTCTATGCCGAGAATATCGATTATAAAGGCTTTATCTTCTTTGGGCTGATGAATACGCCTGATGGTGATCCCTACGTAATCGAATACAACTGTCGCATGGGCGACCCCGAGACAGAGAGCGTCATGCTTAGGCTGAAGAGTGATATCGTCGACCTCTTCGAAGGCGTCGCCATGGGAAATCTGGACTTGCGGAAGGTTGTCTTCGACGACAGGGCTGCCGTCACCGTCATGCTCGTTTCTGGTGGCTATCCTGAAGCCTACCGCAAGGGCTATCCCATCACCATTCCCGATGGCGTCGGAGCCGACACCTGCATCTTCCATGCCGGGACAGCCGCCAGTGGCGGCCAGCTCGTAACCAATGGTGGGCGTGTCATTGCCGTGTCGTCATATGGTGCAGACAAGGAGCAAGCCTTGGAGCGCAGCTTTGCTGTAGCACGCGAGATAACGTTCACAGATAAATATTTCAGGAAGGATATAGGCAAAGACCTTTCATGAAGCGTTTCCAGAACAGGGTGGCAGAGAGTCACTACAGCCTTCCTTGCATGGCTGTGGTAACAATGGCAGTGTGCGTGTCGGCATCAGCCGGACGGCTCACGGCAGTCGTTGTGCCAGTAGCCATGCTTGCCATGGCGACAGCCCTCACAGCAGTCATCAGCAACCGCTTCTCGCTGATGCGCATATTCAGCAGGATGGCATCTGTATCGCTGTTGGCACTGTCCTGTTGCGCGCTCCCCGTACTCTTTCAGGATAATGCTCCCATACGGCTGCTTCCGGCCCTGCTCCTGCTGTGCTGCTACCGGGTGCTCTTCGACGGCTATCAGAATCCAGCGACGGCGGCAACATCGTTCACTGCCTATGTGTTTCTCGGCATTGCGGTAATGGCAGAGCCGTATGTCCTGGTGTTCCTGCCGGTGATGTGGAGCCTTCAGCAGACGAAGCTCATGGCGCTCAATATTCATACCTTCGTGGCGTCGCTGCTCGGCCTGGCATTCCCCTTCTGGACCGTCGGACTGCTGCTGTTCTACGCCTCACCGCCACTGTGGACACGCCTGACATTATGGTTTCACCATCTGACAACCTTTCCTGAGCCCTTTGGCTATGGCAGCGTACCCGCTGAATGGCTCGCCACAGGCATCTGGATACTGCTGCTCTTTTTCATTTCGAGCATACACTTCCTGATTGCCGGACGAAGAGAAAACGTCAAGACACGACTGCTCTACCAGTTGTTTATCTCCATGGGACTCTTTACCGCCATACTTCTCATACTCTGGCCCCAACAGGCCTCATGGCTGCTACCCATACTGACGGTGAACACGGCATTCCTCGTGGGGCATCTCATCACGTTCACATCGACGAGAGTGAGCAATATCTTCTTTGTCGTATACCTTGCAGTCGTCTCCGCCTTTACCACCTTCCACTTATGGACCAGCTTGTAGACTTCCTTATCAGCTACGGATATTGGGGAATGTTCGGGGCTGCCTTCCTGGCCGGTTCGTTCATCCCATACAGCAGTGAGGCCGTCATGGTGGCATTGCAGGCAACAGGCCTGTCAGCAGTACCGCTCGTGGCCTATGCCTCGGCAGGGAATATTCTCGGTTCAATGGTAAACTATAGTATCGGCAGGCTGGGGCGACTGGATTGGATAGAACGCTATCTCCATGTCGGCCCAGAAAAGATTGAGAAAGCACAACGGTTCCTTGCTGGGCGAGGGGCATGGATGGGGTTCTTTGCCTTTCTCCCAGTCATAGGGACGGCCATCACCATCGTGTTGGGATTGATGCGAGCCAACAGGCTCATCACCTATATCAGCATTGCCATAGGCAAGACGTTGCGATACGCCCTTCTTGCCTATGCAACGTCGGTAGTGGTCTGAATGCAAAGCCTCGCCTGCCGGCAGATTACCAGTGCTATGCAGCCAGCAGCAGAATTCCGGCAGAGCTGGTCAGACCATAAACAAACATGTTGCGAGACGTCTTTCCAAGAATCATGTTCAGCGCCTTTCCCTGGTTGATGCGGCACATCTCTCGCCATGTCTGCACATGGAGCAGCAGGTAAGGTAGGCAGAACAGTAGCAGCCGCCAGTCAGAACCGACCATCAGCAGAGCTACGGCCATGAACCCGCATGCCAGATACAGCCGTCGACCATTGCGACTGCCGATGCGTACGATGAGCGTACGCTTGCCGGCCCGCACGTCATTATCGATGTCGCGATAGTTATTGATGATAAGCAGCGTGTCGATGACCAGGCCACAGGCCAGCGCACAGACCACCGTCTCTGCGGGAAGCGACATCGTAAGCAGGTAATAGGTCACACAGACAGGAACCAGGCCGAAGAACAGCAATACCAGCGCATCGCCTAACCCCCAGTACGACAGCGTCGTTGTATACAGGAAGCAGAACACGACACAGGCGGCACCCACGGCAATCATCCACCATCCGCCCCACCATACCAGCGGCAATCCCGTCAGACACGCTGCCAGCGTGGTCACACCGATGCCGGTCAGCATTGCCGATGGCGTAATCCAACCCTCTGCGCAGGCACGCCGCGGACCTAGCCGCGACTCATCGTCGTTGCCATGCCTGAAGTCGAAATAATCGTTCACGAAATTAGCATCCACCTGCATCAGCATGGCGAAAGCCACACACAATATTGCAGGCAGCCACAAGAACCTCCCGCCGCCGTCACGATAGGCCAGCGACAACGCCGTCAGCATCGGAACGGCGGCACCCATGAGCGTCTTCGGACGGGAAGCCAGCAACCATGCACGGGCAGAATTAGTGATGATTTTCTCCATAACACTTGCAAAGTTAAAAAAATATTTCTACATTTGCAAAATAAAATACATTATTCCTATGATCGACAACGTAAGCCTTGACCTCATGGCGTTTGTGGAAACACAAATCCTCCCGCGCTATGCCGCATTCGACAAAGCTCATAACATCAGCCATGCAACAAGCGTCATCAACAGGTCGCTCGAGCTGGCACGTGCCACAGGTGCCGACATCAACATGGCATACGTCGTAGCTGCCTACCACGACTTGGGGATGAGCGGGCCAAGAGCCATCCACCACATCACGGGAGGAAAGATACTCGCAGCCGACCTCAGACTTCGGAAATGGTTCACGCCGGAACAGATGGAAATCATGCGGCAGGCCGTAGAAGACCATCGCGCATCAGCAAGCCACACCCCGCGGAGCATCTATGGGAAAATCGTCGCCGAGGCCGACCGTGACATGCAGCCCGAAGTAGTGTTCCGGCGTACCGTGCAGTACGGACTCAGCCATTATCCCGAGAAACCCGTCGAGGAACAGTGGCTGCGCTTCCGTGAACACATGAACAACAAATATGCCGCCGGAGGCTATATCCATCTCTGGCTGCCCAACTCACCCAACAAAGCCCATCAGCAGGAACTGCAACGCATCATCGAAGACGATCAGCTCCTGCGCGACTATTTCCAGCGCATTTACAACGAAGAAGTGAGTCAGAACAACCGGTAAAGAGGCATCCGACAGTCGAAAAACCAATAAAAATCGCATGTAAGGAAAAAAACTTAAGAAAAAGTTTGGCTGTTTCGGAAAATCTTTATAACTTTGCAACCGCAAAACAAACAAGGAGGCTCCCTAGCTCAACTGAATAGAGCATCTGACTACGGATCAGAAGGTTGTGGGTTTGAATCCCGCGGGAGTCACAAGACAAAGGGGATGCACTTGAGTGCATCCCCTTTGTCTTTCGGAAAATCAACAGAAAAACCCGCGTTAAAAACAAGAGAAGAACAAGACAAATTCGTTTTTTTTCTTTCTTACTCATTTTTTTTTGTATCTTTGCACCGTAATGACACTGCAAACATAGAATGCTTATGATGGAGTCTTTGACGAATTGGGCAAAAGAGAATTTCGGATTGATCTGCTTGCTGGTCGGGTTGGCAGGCGTAGTGGTGAGTGCCATCTCCGTTGTCTACGAATGGAACGAGAGGAAGAAACGCAAAAAGGGATAGTTCTTCCGCCTCTATACTGTCTTAATATATGGTATAAAAGACATCCCTCCTCCTCAGCCTGTTGCTTCAACCTCATGGCGGCAGGATAGGAATTCCCTGACGCAGGGCAGCTGGTTCCTGCCGCCAGACCGGGAATCGGTGCGCCATCCACCGCAGAGTACAAGACAACTGCCGGATTATCTGTCAGCTACAACATGCTTAACCTGCCTGAGTGGTATGTCTTCGCCGTTGGCGTCACCGCCACCTACGACTACTGCAGCAATCAGTTCTGCCAGGATGGTACGTGCTTTATATATCTATAAATGTAAACCCCGATTGTGAGGCTTGTGGCTCCTGATGGGGCGAGAAGCATGGCTCATTTACAACGATGCTCTTCTGCTACTTTCCGGTAAACATCGGCCAGTTGGTTTGCTGAGGCCTGCCAGTCGTAGCATGTCAGTCGTTGCTGTTGACGGGCAATGAGTTGCTGCCGCTTTTCGGGTGTCCAGGTGAAGAAGTCTTCCACGACGTCCTCGAGGTCATCTGTGGTGTCGTTGAGATGGAAGAAGACGGCAGCGTCGCCGGCTACTTCCGGGAAGCAGCTGGCTGTGTTGAGGAGGACGGGACAGTTGGCTTGCCAGGCTTCGAGGATGGGGATGCCAAAGCCTTCGTAGAGAGAGGGAAACAGAAAGCAGACGGCATGTTGGTATAGGTTGGCGAGTCCATGGTCGTCGGGACGCATCTGGATAATCCTGTCAGTGATCCCAAGCGACTGGAGGAACTTCTCTTCGTCAGGACGGAAGGGATGCCCTGTACAGACCAGGCGCAGCCCGGGATGCCGTTGCAGGACGGGTACGAGCGAGCGTACCATTGGGCGGAAGTTCTTATAGCTGATGCGATGGCCAACGAAGAGTAGGTACGGACCTTCAACAAGTGGTGCTTCATCATCGCAAACGATGGGTTTGGGCGCACCATGATAGATGACGGTGATACGTTCCTCAGGCACGTGGAGCATATCCATGAGGTCGTCTTTGGTATGTCGGGATACGGTGATGATGTGGGCGGCCTGCTCCACGAGCTTACGTTTCTTCACCACTTGGAAGTCGTTTCGTCGGAAGTATCGCTCAGCCACCATGTCGTGAACGGTGAGTACGAAAGGCTTGCCGTTGAGGTAGGGTAGGAAGTAGTCGTAGAAATAGGTAGGGTGGAACACGTCGAAATCTCCGCACTTCAGCGCATTGATGGAACAGAGCATGTTGCGCCCGAGACTTGTTTTTGACGGGAAGATCCGGCTGAACCGCTTATAGAGCGATCGTTGGTATTTCAGACTCTTCTTTCTGTGAAGGATGAAATGCTCGGGCGGGTCGAGTAGGGGCGGGATGTCCATCAGCCCGCTGTTTCGGAGGTGCACATTGTTACTCTCGGCAACAGCAATCTCGTAGTCCACGTCAGCCGGCAGATGGCTGATGAGCTGTACGAAACTGTTTGAGATGCCTCCGAATATCTGGTCGTCGAAGATGCGATAGTCGTATAGTATTTTCATAGTTGGATAAAACACTTGCAAAATTACGAAGAAGAAGGGGCAAAACCAAAGGAAAAGGGATATTTTTCATCTTTTCAGCGTTAAAACGTATTAAAGCACATGAGAAAAACAGCGAAAGAAAAGATTAAGTGCGGAAAAAGTATTACCTTTGCATCCAATAAATAATTCTGAAAAGTATGTCCTCATTTGTAGCTGAAAAGATTGTGATGGACGGTCTTACCTTCGACGACGTCCTCCTTATCCCCGCCTATTCAGAAGTGCTGCCCAAGACGGTTGAGTTGAAAACCCGTTTCTCGCGGAACATCCCGCTGAATGTGCCATTTGTCACGGCAGCGATGGATACCGTCACGGAAAGTGCAATGGCTATTGCCATCGCTCGTGAGGGTGGCATCGGTGTGATTCATAAGAATATGTCTATCGAGGCACAGGCCCGTGAGGTAGCCATTGTGAAACGTGCGGAGAATGGTATGATCTATGATCCTGTCACTATTCGCCGTGGCTCTACTGTGGCCGATGCGCTGATGCTGATGAGCGACTACCACATCGGAGGTATCCCCGTGGTGGATGAGGAGGGACACCTCGTAGGCATTGTCACCAACCGCGACCTGCGTTTCGAGCGCCGGCTGGACCGTAAGATAGACGATGTGATGACCAAGGAGAACCTCGTCACTACCCATCAGCAGACCGATCTAGCTGCTGCTGCGCAGATTCTTCAGGAGAACAAGATTGAGAAACTACCTGTTGTCGATATGAACGGCCGGCTCGTGGGACTGATTACCTATAAAGACATCACCAAGGCTAAGGATAAACCTATGGCCTGTAAGGATGACAAGGGACGGCTGCGCGTAGCTGCCGGCGTCGGTGTTACGGTCGACACCCTCGAACGGGCGCAGGCGCTGGTCGATGCCGGTGCCGATGCCATCGTCATCGATACCGCTCATGGTCATTCGCTCGGTGTCGTTGAAAAGCTGCGCGAAGTGAAGAGCGCATTCCCGCAGGTCGATGTGGTTGTCGGAAACGTAGCCACAGGAGAAGCTGCCCGCATGCTTGCCGACAATGGTGCCGACAGCGTGAAGGTAGGTATAGGACCGGGAAGCATCTGTACCACGCGTGTCGTTGCTGGCGTAGGCGTGCCCCAGCTTTCTGCTGTGTACGACGTATACTGCGCACTGAAAGGTACGGGAATACCCCTCATTGCAGATGGCGGTCTGCGTTATTCTGGCGATATCGTCAAGGCGCTGGCCGCTGGTGGCTCCTGCGTGATGATTGGCTCGCTCGTTGCCGGCACGGAAGAGAGTCCCGGCGACACCATCATCTATAACGGTCGTAAGTTCAAGAGCTACCGCGGCATGGGCTCCCTTGAGGCCATGGAGCAGAAGCACGGTTCGAAAGACCGTTACTTCCAGGGTGACACGAAGGACGTCAAGAAACTTGTTCCCGAAGGTATTGCCGGTCGCGTGCCTTACAAAGGAACCGTACAGGAAGTTATCTACCAGCTCACCGGTGGCCTGCGCTCAGGAATGGGCTATTGTGGAGCACCGACCATTGAACGTCTGCACGACGCCCGCTTCGTACGCATCACCAACGCCGGTGTGATGGAGAGCCATCCCCATGATATCACCATCACCAGTGAGGCTCCAAACTACAGCCGACCGGAATAACAACCTTCAAGAGATTATTATATAATATAATGTATAACAACCCTCGTCCATGGTAAGACAAGGGAATGTATTCAGAACTATGAAAACAAGAATCATCACCGCAGCCCTGCTGCTCGTTGCAACAGCAGCGGGTGCACAGACCAAAGACGACCCCGTCATCATGACCATCAATGGCGAGGCTGTACCACGCTCAGAATTTGAGTACTCCTATAATAAGAACAATACTGATGGCGTCATTGACAAGAAGTCTGTAGAAGAATACGTCGACTTGTTTGTAGACTATAAACTCAAAGTACAGGAAGCCATCAAGCTGCAACTCGACACGATACAGTCGTTGAAGAAAGAATATGAGCAGTATCGCGACCAGCAGATACGGCCTGCTCTCATCACTGATGCCGACGTGGAAGCGAAGGCTCGTGAGATCTATACCAAGACTCAGCAGCGTGTAGACTCGGCAGGCGGACTGGTCAGACCCGCACATATCCTCATCCGTATGGGGCAGCAGGCAACAGCTCAGGAGCAAGAGGCCGCCAAGGAACGCATCGACAGCATCTATAAGGTTCTTGTCGGTGGCGGCGACTTTGCCGAGCTGGCCAGGAAGTATTCTGCCGACGGATCCGCACCGCGCGGTGGCGAACTGGGATGGGTGGAAAAAGGATATACCGTCCCCGAGTTTGAAAACGTCATCTACAGCTTAGAGCCCGGACAGGTGAGCCAGCCCTTCACCACTCAGTTCGGATGGCATATCGTCAAGCTCCTGGAGAAGCGTCTGTTCTTCCCGTACGACTCTATGCGTGCCGACATCATCAACTTCATTGAACGTCGCGGCATTCGTGACCAGATCGTCAGCCAGAAGATCAAGGACATACAGACGCAGACAGGAAAAACCGAAGAGCAGATCCTCGCCGAGAAACGCCAGGAAATGGTGGCAAAGGACGATGAGTTGAAATACCTTATCAAAGAGTATCACGACGGTGTGCTCGCCATCGAACTCTCCCAGCGTAACGTGTGGAAGAAAGCTCAGGAAGACGTGGACGGCCTGACTCGTTTCTTCAAGAAGAACAAGAAAAACTACACCTGGGAAGAACCCCGTTTCAAGGGTATCGCCTATCGTACGAAAGAGGTAGCTGACGTCAAGGCAGTGAAGAAAGCCATCAAGAAAATACCATTTGCCGAGTGGAACAAGGTGCTCCGTGAAACCTTCAACAACGATAGCATCCTGCGCATCAGAGTTGACAAGGGATACTTCAAGAAAGGTGATAATGTCATTGTCGACCACGACATCTTTAAGGTCGATACCACAGTAACCGTGATGAAGAACTTCCCCAACACGGCAACATTCGGCAAGCTGCTCAAGGCTCCCAAAGAACTCGACGATGTGAAGGGCCAGGTGGTCAGCGACTACCAGGAATACCTGATGAAGCAGTGGGTGGCCGCACTCCGTAAGGATGCTGTCATCGAGGTAGACAAGAAAGTGCTCGCTACGGTGAATAAGCATTAATCATTTACAAGACCAGGAAACGTCTTAGCAATACTGATGAAGAAAAGACTAACAATCATTGCCGCAACAGCCTGTGCACTGCTGGCATATGCCACAGGGAATAGTATGCCGACGAGGAAAGGTACGCTGCCACACGCCATGACGGCCACGGCTACCGGTGACTCGGTCGTCACCCCGACACCCAGCGTGGAAGTGCCAGAAGGCAGCATCCTTGATGAAGTGATATGGATCGTGGGTAACGAGCCTATACTCAAGTCAGACGTGGAAAACATGCGCATGCAGGCTGATTTGGAGAATATGAAATGGGACGGCGACCCAGACTACCTGATACCGGAACAGATTGCTGTCAATAAGCTGTTCCTCCATCAAGCCGAACTGGACTCTATTGAAATCACCGATACCGAGGTGCAGCGTGCCGTTGAACAGCAAATCAACGAGTGGATTAACATCATCGGTTCGCAGGAGAAGCTCGAGGAATATCAAAAGAAAACCGTGGCACAGATGCGTGCTGATATGGTCGATGACTTCCGTAATTCCGAGATGATAGGGCAAATGCGTCAGAAACTCGTCGAAGACGTCGTCGTGACACCGTCGGAGGTGCGCGACTACTTCCGCAACCTGCCGGAGGACAGCATCCCCTTCGTGCCCACAGAGGTGGAAGTGGAGATTATCACCAAGCGCCCAAAGATTGCCATAGAGGAAATCAACCGCGTGAAAGACGAACTGCGTAACTACACTGACCGCGTTACACGAGGGGAAATCACTTTTGCCACCCTTGCCCAGCTCTATTCCGAAGACGGAAGCCGACGCCAGGGTGGAGAAATCGGGTATATGGGACGAGGAGAACTCGACCCGGCTTTCGCTGCTGCCGCTTTCAACCTCACCGACCCGAAGAAAATATCGAAAATAGTCGAGTCGGAATTCGGCTACCACATCATCCAGCTCATTGACAAGCGAGGCGACAAAATCAATGTGCGCCATATCCTTAAGAACCCGAAGGTGACGGAGGAAAGCTTGGTGGAGACCCAGCAGAAACTCGACTCCCTGGCCGATGACATCCGTAACGGGAAATTCTCCTTCGAAGAAGCGGCCTTCTACGTTTCTGACGACAAGGACACCCGCAGCAACCACGGACTGATGGCTTACAAGAACCAGCAGACACGAACCATTACGTCACGCTTCCGTATGGACCAGTTGCCTACGGAAATACAACAGGCCGTAGCCAACCTCAAAGTAGGGGAGATCTCGCCAGCCTTCCGGATGATTAACAACAGAGGCAAGCAGGTATGTGCCATCGTGAAGTTGAAAGAACGTATCGACGCGCATACGGCCACCATCAGCGAAGATTATCAGGTGATGAAAAATGTCGTGATGAACAAAGAGCGTGCTAAATTCCTCCATAACTGGGTTGAAGAGAAAATCAAGCGCACCCATGTCTGGATGAAAGATAAATATAAGAACGGGAAATACCAATACCAAGGATGGGTTAAATGACAGGACCGTTACATAACGATACAAAACGCATACGCGGGCATAGGGCCTTCAGAATAATGGTTCTGTGCCTGCTTGCGCTATGGTTACCCCTGACGGTCGCCAATGCCCAGAAAGGAAAGGGAAAAGGCGATGACAGAGTCTATCTGGAACACGCCGACGAGCTACGCTACAACATCAACGCTCCCGACCCCGTCACACGCTTCGCACAGATTGTCAGCGGGAATGTGGTGTTCCACCACCAGGGAGGAACACTGAAATGCGACAGTGCCTATTTCTTTCAAGAAGCCAATGCCGTAAAGGCCTTCGGCCACGTACGCTATACGCAGGGTGACACCCTCTCGCTCACCTGCGACCATGGCGACTACGACGGACAACGGCAAGAGATGCACGCCAGAAAGAAAGTCGTGCTACGACACCGAAAGCAGACTCTCTATACCGACAGCCTGAACTACGACAGACTCTATGAGGTGGCCTACTTCTTCGAGGGAGGTACACTCATTGACGGAACAGATAAACTCGTTGCCGACTGGGGGGAATACCATACCGACACCCGCCTGGCACGCTTCTTCTTCAACGTTAAACTACAGGGAGAAGACCATCTCATCACCACCGATACCCTGTACTATGACACGACCATCTCTGAAGCCCACGTACTCGGTCCGTCGCATATGACCTCAGGAACTACAGATGCGGACACCGACAACGGGTATTATGCCACAAAGACGGAGCGCATGAGGCTCGTCAGCAGGTCGACCATCATCGACAAGGAAAAAGCCATTACCGCCGATACCCTGCTGTATGACAAGACAACAGGCTACGGCGAGGCCTTCAGCAACGTGGTCTACGAAGACACCCTGAACCGCAATGCCCTGAACTGCGAGTATATGCAGTACGACGAGCAGACAGGCTACGGATATGCCACGGGACGAGCCTTGGTCAAAGACTTCTCACAAGGTCCCGACACCCTCTATATGCATGCCGACACGCTGAAACTCGTGTCCATAAACATCGGAACCGATTCGCTCTATCGCAAAGTACATGCCTATCCTCACGTCAGAGCCTATCGAAAAGACCTGCAGGCCATCTGCGACTCGCTTGTCTTCAACTCCAAGGACTCCTGCATGACGATGTACTATGATCCCATCGTGTGGAATGGTGCCCGTCAGTTGCTGGGCGAACGTATAGAAGCCTATTCCAACGACAGTACCATCCGTGAGGCACACGTCATCGGGCAGGCGCTCTCCATTGAGCGGGGAAAGACCGATGACAACTACAACCAGATATCGTCAAAGGAGATTGACGCCTATTTCATCGACGGAAATATCAGGAGGACCGTGGCCATGGGGAATGTCAAAATCATCTATTACTCCATCGACGACAGCGACAGCTCGTACATCGGACTGAACTACACCGAAACGGATACACTGAAGATGTACACCTCTGCCGACAGACAGCTGGAACGCATCTGGACCCCAAAACACCAGAGTACGCTCTATCCCATGACGCAGATACCCCCGGAGAAGTATAAACTGCCGGAATTTGTGTGGTTTGAAGAACTACGGCCCCGCCACAAAGATGATATTTTCGAGTGGAGAGGCAAGGGTGATGGCAACAAGCTGAAGACAACGACACGGCGCTCAGCACCCCTTCAGACCCTTGGGCAGAACGCATCGCCGCAGGCAACAGACAGCGAGTCTGACATACCGGATAAGGACGCAGGGGAGCCCCTCGAAGAGGTCTCCGGAGAAACACCGGATAAGGACGCAGGGGAAACGCCGGAAGAGGCCTCAGGAGAAACACATGAAGGGACAGTCGGAGAAGCAAATGAAGAGGTCTCCGAAGCTAAACCCGAAAAGACTACTGAAGTAAAACAATAAGAGCCGGATGCCAAGTCGGCAGCGGATGCATCCCGGTACCCCTAATTAACAATTCTAACGACGGAACATGAGTGATATCATACAGCTACTCCCTGACTCCGTAGCCAACCAAATAGCAGCAGGAGAAGTGATACAACGGCCGGCCAGCGTCATCAAAGAGTTGGTAGAGAATGCCGTTGATGCCGGTGCCAAAACCATACATGTCATTGTGGTTGATGCCGGAAGGACTTCCATACAGGTTATCGACGACGGGAAGGGCATGTCGGATACCGATGCACGACTGGCCTTCGAACGCCATGCCACATCGAAGATATCCAATGCCGACGATCTCTTCTCGTTACGCACCATGGGGTTTCGTGGCGAAGCACTCGCCTCGATAGCTGCCGTGGCACAGGTGCACCTTGTCACTCGCCAGGAGAATGCCGAACTGGGAACCGACCTCACCATTGCCGGCTCGAAAGTGCTGAACCAGGAACCGTGTTCCTGTCCTGTGGGGAGTAACTTCAAAGTAGAAAACCTGTTTTATAACGTGCCGGCAAGAAGAAAATTCCTCAAGTCAAATGCTACGGAACTGAACAATATCATCACTGCCTTCCAGCGCATCGCATTGGTCTATCCCGACATCGCCTTCACCTTCCATAGCAACGACGCCGAACTGTACAACTTCCGGCCGGGAGGGCTCCGACAGCGCATCGTCGACGTGTTTGGGAAAAAGATAAACCAAGACCTGCTGCCTCTCAGTGTCGATACCACGATATGCCGGATAACAGGTTTCGTGGGGAAACCGGAGTCGGCAAAGAAGAAAAACCTCAACCAGTTCTTCTTCGTCAACGGACGATACATGAAACATCCCTACTTCCATAAAGCAGTGATGAACGCCTTCGAGCGCCTTGTGCCGGCAGGCGAACAAGTGGCCTACTTTATCTACTTCGAAGTACAGCCGCAAGATATCGATGTGAATATCCATCCCGTCAAGACGGAAATCAAATTCGAAAACGAACAGGCCATCTGGCAGATACTCGCGGCTGTCGTCAGAGAAGCCGTCGGACTCTTCAACGAGGTTCCCTCGATTGACTTCACCAATCCCGCTCAAGCCGACATACCGGTCTATAACCCCGACCATCATCAGGCTCCCGTTCCCGTCGTCGACGCTAATCCGCAGTATAACCCTTTCCGCGACAGCACACCGAAACAGTATCAGCCCCGACAGCGCGCGACGGCAACCGACTGGGAAACGCTCTATGCAGGGCTGGAGCCCACACGGTCGAAACCAGCGACGCAAGGGCTCTTCGAACAACCCGACGAACTGCCCACAAGCCATATCCCTGACAACGATGAAGAGCCGACAGGACCGGCTGATACCATCGTCGAAAAGTCGCCCATACATTATCAGTATAAGGGGAAATATATCATGACGGCAGTGAAGTCGGGCTTGATGGTCATCGACCAGCATCGGGCACATGTCAGGACACTATACGACAGCTATCTCAAGAATATCGAGGGAAAGACGATGATAACACAGAAAGTACTCTTTCCCGAAATACTCCACCTCTCGGCCACCAATGTGCAGGTCATGCAGAAAATACTCCCGGAACTACAAGCAATGGGGTTTGAACTTGAAAGCCTCGGCGGGGGAGATTATGCCATCAACGGCGTACCCGGAGGACTCGAAGGACTCTCGCTGCCTGCCCTCCTACAGGACCTTGTCGACACCGCTGCCGAGACCGGTCAGTTCTCCGGCGAACAAGTCACCCACGCCCTCGCACTGAAACTGGCGACACGCGCTGCCATCCCCTATGGGCAGGTGATGGGAAATGAAGAAATGGAAAACCTCGTCAATCAGCTCTTCGCCTGCTCCAATGTCAATTACACCCCCGACGGAAAGCTAATACTCGGAATTCTTCGCCAACAGGAAATAGAGCAGTTGTTAAGCTAATAGCGACGGAAAAGACGAGAAAAATGAACTAAAAAGCACCTTTTTTGTCTTTTTTTAGCACAAAGTTGAAGATTTTCTTGAAAAAAAAGCGCAGTGTAAGATATTTTTATTATCTTTGCGCTCGAAAACGTAGAGTATGTTCAAACAGATTATATATGATTTATCGATTAATTTATAACAAAACTATGAAAAAATTACTGATTGTACTGGCTTTTGCCGGTGTTTCCATGGCCTCTATGGCACAGGAAGCAGATCCTACGCTCAAATACAGCGTAGCAACTAATTCATTCTGGAGCAACTGGTTCATCCAGGTTGGTGGAGAATGGAACGCATGGTATTCTACTCAGGAGCACGGCTCAAATCTCGCCGCTTCTCCCCTGAAGGATTTCCGTTCTGATCCCGCTGCCGCTATCGCTATCGGTAAATGGTTCACTCCCGGACTCGGACTCCGTACAAAGGTGCAGGGTATCTGGGGTAAGCGCGTTGACTTCGGTGATGACGACAACTTCGGTAACTTCAACAAGTATTGGATTGCCAACGAGCAGGTTCTCTTCAACCTGAGCAACATGCTCTGTGGCTACAACCCCAACCGCGTTTGGAACTTCATTCCCTTCGCAGGTGCCGGTGTAGGCCGTTCAATGACATACAACAAGTATGCTACCGATCTGAACGTTGGTATCCTCAATGAGTTCCGTCTGAGCCGCAAGGTGGCCCTCAACCTCGAACTGGGTTGGAACTACCTCTCATCCGACATCGATGGCAACACCGCTCAGATGTTCAATGGCGACCGTGGTTGGGAGTCTCGCGACAACAACCTCTATGCTGAACTCGGTCTGACCTTCAACCTGGGTAAGGCTACCTGGGAAAAGACTCCTGATGTGGACGCTATCAAGCGCCTCGCTCAGAACCAGATCGACGCTCTCCGCGCTCAGCTCGACGATGCTAACGCAGAAATCGACCGCCTGAACAAGCTCATCGCTAACCACAAGTGCCCCGAAGTTCCTGCTCAGGCTCCCGCCGTCAAGGAATTCGTTGCCACTCCCGTCAGCGTGTTCTTCAACATCAACAAGGCTAACATCGCCTCACAGAAGGACCTCGTAAACGTCAAGGGTATTGCTAAGTACGCTAAGGACAACAACCTCGGTGTTCGCGTCGATGGTTATGCTGACAGCGCTACCGGTAAGGCTGCTTACAACCAGGCTCTCTCTGAGAAGCGTGCTGAGACTGTCGCTAAGGAACTCGTCAAGCTGGGTGTCAGCCGCGACAAGATCACAACCAAGGGTCATGGTGGTGTGAACGAGCTCTCTCCGATCTCCTTCAACCGTCGTGCTACCGTTCAGGTTGTTACCGACTAATCAATAAGAGTAATTCTTATACAAAGAGGCGTTCCATAACGGAGCGCCTCTTTTTGTATATATGATGATATTGCTGTACGATAAAAAGAAACGATGCTTCATCCACAAAGCCTTTGTTGATGACCGTCATGGCAACATCTACTTTTTAGGCTTTAATGGTTATCTGCCGGGCACCAATCATAATTAATGCGCCATTGCTCATTTACCTCAAGTAATAGGCTGCCTTATTTTTTTTTCTTCACAAGACCTGTTATGCTGCTGTTCGTATGGTTTGTGAACTCCGAAGGCTATGATGAGATAGCCTTCTCCGTCTGAAGGAGTCAGACAAGTGGATAGGATTGTGCATGCTACTTTATAAACTTCAGGACGGCAGTCTGTGCTCTCCCGCGAGTGGTTTGTGCCTGGGCGATATAGATTCCGGCAGGCAGCATGGGCAGGTCTGCATAGCAGAAATCATTGCGTACAGTGATTACGGGGACTTGCTGCCGCCTGCCGTCAATGCTGGTTACGATGATAATGGCATCACCGGCATTGGGACCGGAGAGTGTCAGGCGTTGATGACTATAGGAGAGTGATACGGGAGGGGCAGAGGCATCGATAGCTCCTATGTCGGAGAAATCAGTAGCTTGAGCGGTGCTGACATAGAACGAATAGCTGTTTATCGTGTTGGCAGCGGCAATGGTAGGCCTGTCGAACATATATACGAGGCGGTGGCCGTCCGGATAGCGTCCAATGGTGTGCTGACCGTCATGAGCAGGATAGTCAATACGGTCGGACCAGGAACCGTCTGCTGCCGTTAAGACGAGGGTGCCACCATTGGCAGACAGTTTGAAAGGCGCGTGAAGCTGGCATCCTGACGCACTGCGGTCGCACCAGACAACGAGGTGGCTGTGGGGCGCGATGATGGTCAATGCGCTGTCTGCAGCAATCTGCCATCGGTAGGGGTCTTCGGGGTCGTCTGACAGGTATAATCCGGCTGCGTCTATAGGCTCGTCAGTCTGGTTGTATAGTTCCAGCCAGTCGCTGCGGTTGATGTATTCATTGACAAAGATATTGTTGGCAGCACTGATTTCGTTGATACAAACGGGTGTCAGGCCAGCTTCTTTCCGTGCCTGATGGTCGAGACGTTCGAAAACAGCTGTCAACTTGTAGGCCTTCATTGTCTCTATATGGAGCTGCTCACGGTATGAATAGAAGGTGTCATCGCTGCTTACCTTGTGGTGCTCCATCTTCGCAGTCCACAGTGATTGACGGGAAGTGGTGTCCAGTTCTACGGCAAAGACATTCTTGCCCAGTTTGAAGACACTGCCCGAAAGCGTCACCGTGATAGTCTGCGGCACATCTTGTTGCTGCTGGTGGCGGTAGCGTTCTTGTCCGTTCAGATAGAGTGTGAACGAAGTGCCGGTATGGATGGTGAGCACATATTCGTCGTCAGCCGTCGGGCGGTAGTTGATCATCGTCTTCAGCCTCAGCCTGTGGGCATCGCCCGCAACGGGCAAGAGGGCGGCAGGCCAGGAGCTGTCGTCATATCCGAAGGCCTTCCATTGCTCATCGGCTTCAGGACTGGTGTCGTATTTCCATGTGGCAGAGCGAGGAATGGCAATGTCCCAACGGTCAAATCCGTGCCTCCATCCCTTGAAACGGTAGCCTGACGGCGCAATGGCATGGATGTTGGCAGGGGCGAAGAGGTGCCCCTCGAAAGAGGCGTAGGGTATGTCAATGCCATTGATGGTGATATGGGCGCCCGGCGTGCCGTCGGTCTGCAGCGACACCTCCTTTGCTGCTTGTCCGGTGAGATTGGCCAGCGGCCAGCTGTTGATGACCGATGCCATGTGGCTTTCGCGAGACTGCAGGCCGTCCTTCAGTTTGGCGGCCATGCTTATGGCACTGATGCCCTCCAGAGCCAGTGCCGGCTCAATTCGTACGAACAGGCTGTCTACGATGTCGCAGCAGCGGGTGTAGTTGAACACGCTGCCACCCATCAGCGAGAAAGTCGTGATGAACTGCTTCCTGAAGTCGGCATTCTTCATCAGGTTCAGAAAGATGGTGACAACCTCAATCTCAGCGGTAATCTGCGGCTTACCGTTGAAGAGTACGTTGAACTTGTGGTATTGTTCACTTTCGAGATATTTGAACGGATTGCCCTGTTCATAGGCCGCATCAATGTCGAAGGCCACCAGCCGCAGTCTGCCGCCATCAGTCTTCCTGTATCCCTTCATGTTGTTATGGGGCCAGTCGCCACGTCCCAGATAGAGACTCATCGCCATATAGTTGATGAACTCATCGATGTCAATCCATTGCCGTATCTCACGATAGGTGTTGCTGTCGGCGGCATCGGCAGACAGGGCGTAGGCTCGCTCAAAACCTTCACGGGAGCCGCATTGTTGGATGTACGCACTGTCGCAGTTTATCTCGAACATGTCAATCTCGTCGTCATCCCATCCATGATTGGCATAGACGAAATGCTTGTTCGATGGCTCACGCATATTGATGAGTCCCATGTAATGGCCGTTGATGAAGTGGTGAACGGGTTGGTAGCTCTGCACGTCAAGGTCGATACCCGACAACTGTATCATCGTGCCAAGTGCAGGGTCTTTCAGCCGGTATTGACTGTCGTTGCCGCCATTGCGCAGGAGTAGTGTCCTGTTGCGCAGGAATGGCTTGGCCGAGAAGAAGGGGTAGGTATAGTTGCAGTCGCCGCCATATTCTTTCCGTCCCTTCAGCTTGAACGACTTCCTTGCGGCACCACGGCTCCAGCCGCCGGCGATGCGCATGTCGACGTCTTTATTCTCGAGCATGGAACCATCGGTGTCGACATACGACATATTCACCGGGCGGTCCCAATCCATATTCCAGTTTGCCTTGGTAAACTGGCCGATGCCCGGCTTGCCGTTCACCCCTCGCACATAGATGCCCAGGCTGTCATCGTAGAGAAACCTCGGGTCGCTGACGACATGCAGGGCAGGGAGGCTGTATGCGGCATCACGCTTCACATAGGAACGCGTGACTACGGGGCTGGCTAAGGCGCCGTCCTGATAAAGGCGGAAACGCAGGATGGAGGTGTCCTCGATGATCAGGTATTTCGTGGTGATACGGCGGCCGTTATCCGGTGTGGGTACGGTTCCGTCGGTAGTATAGTACATACGGCACCCCTCGGGAATGACGAGGTGCAGACGCAGCTTGTTGTCGAAGAAGCGCGAGCCGGGCGTGATTTCCGGTGCCATCAGCCATCGGCTGCCATAGTCGGCAGTGGCATTGTCGGACAAGGGTGTGGGAGAGGTCGTAAATGCCCATATCTCGCCTCCGTCGGTGGTGCGAGCCCACGATGCGCGCTCAATGGCTTGAGGGTAGCTTGCCGATGCCAGAAGGTTGCCGTCCTTGTCGCTGAGAAAGAGGGAGCCGCCATCCTGGTCAAGGTCGAAAGGGACATTCTCGGAATATAGTTCGTGACTGCCAAGCCACAACAGCCGATAGCCGTGGGCAGGTATCGTACCGAGAATAATCGGCAGTTGCCACTTTTTCAGGTTCTCGCTGTCGTCGCTGATGTATAGTCCGCCAATCTTCACTGAGGCCTCTGTCGGGTTGTAGAGTTCCACCCAGCCGTCGAAATTCCATGCAGGACTGACGATCTGGTCCACGTTTGCCGCCATCACTTCATTGATGATGACGGTGTCTTGTGAGTTAACAGACTGGCTATAGCACCAAAGCAATAGCAGGCTGACGATATGTCTTATTATCTTTTCCACTATTAATATAGACGAACGAAAAGACAATTTCCACTAAATCAAGGTTCTGGACAATCGCCAGTCCATGTCATACCGGCATAAATGCAGCCTGCGTGACTTGCAACATATTATTGCAGAGGGGACGTCGCACCAGCCGTGGGTCAATAATCGTATAGGAAGCGGTTGCGAAGATGTTTCAGAAGGCATTGGCAACCTTCTGCCACATCGCGCCAGGTGGCATCGAAATTACCGGTATACCATGGGTCTGCCACTTCGCCGGGACGGTCTGTATAGTCCATTAACAGATGGATTATATCTTCGGGGTCGCCACCGGTGATGCGCAACATGTTACGCAGGTTCCAACGGTCCATGCCGATGAGCAGGTCGAAATCTTCGTAGTCACGTCGCGTCATCTGACGTGCCGTCTTGCCCTGGCAGGTGATGCCATGCTCGGCCAGCTTCCGGCGCGCAGGCGGGTAGACTTCGTTGCCGATCTCCTCTGTCGACGTGGCTGCCGACTCCACATAGGCATTCTCGCTTAATCCTGCTTTGTCTAACAGGTCTTTCATGACAAACTCGGCCATCGGGCTACGACAGATGTTTCCGTGGCATACAAACAAAATACGTACCTTCTTCATTTTTCTTTTTCCTGTTGGGGTGAACAGCCCAGCTCCCCGTAGTCAGGTATCGATTCCAGGAAGGTGTAGCTGTTGTCGTCGTAATTCATCCGGCAGCAGAAATGATCGAGGCCGTTGCTCACGACAAGATAGTCGACGTGAAGCAGCATATTGTAGACGGTAATCTGATCGAACACTTTCTGCGAGAGCGCTATTGTAGGCGCCTTGTATTCCACAATCATGCGCGGATGGAGATCGCGGTCGTAGAGCACGCTGTCGGCCCGTAGGGTCTTCTCGCCGACCTGCAGACGCACCTCGTTGGCCAACAAGGCGGCCGGGTAGCCCTTGTGCCCGATGAGGTAGTGTACAAAGTGTTGTCTGACCCATTCTTCTGGCGTCAGGGCAACGTATCGCCGCCGCAAGATGTCGAAAATTTGAGGCTTCTCTTGCGTTCCCGATAATTTTATTTCGAAAGATGGTAGGTTTAATCGAATCATTTTATTAACTTTGTACACGACAAAGGTAATCATTATTTTTGAAACAACGAAATAATCATGGCAGAAAAGAAGGCAGCAGCCACTTACGACACCATCATGGAAGCACTCAAGGAGCGGCAGTACGCCCCCGTATACGTGCTGATGGGAGAGGAGTCATACTATATCGACAAGATATCAAACTATATCGCAGAAACCGTGCTCCAGCCGGAAGAACGCGATTTCAACCAGACTATCGTCTTCGGAGCCGACGTGACGGGCGCTCAGGTCAGCGATATGGCGAAGGGCTACCCGATGATGGCCCAACACCGCGTCGTTATCGTCAAAGAGGCACAGGCCATGAAAGGCACTGACGCGCTGGAGAAGTATCTCGACCATCCGGTAGCCTCCACCATCCTCGTTATTTGCCACAAAAACGGCACCATAGACCGACGGAAAAAGTTCATGGCCAAGGCAGAGGCTGTCGGCATCGTCTTCGAAAGCAAGAAAATGCGCGATTTTGAGCTTCCCGGCTTCATACAAAGCTATCTCGTGGCCAAAGGTGCTACCATCGACCGTAAGGCGGCAAGCATGGTGGCGGAACATATCGGAGCCGACCTGAACCGTCTGGCTTCTGAACTCGACAAGGTTCTCATTTCACTGCCCGAGAGCGATAGGAGAGTGACTCCTGATATCGTTGAGCAGCAGATTGGCGTGAGTAAGGAGTTCAATGCTTTTGAACTTAGAAACGCACTGATTAACCGTGACGTGTTCAAAGCAAACCAGATTGTGAATTATTTTGACAAAAACCCCAAGTCAGGATCGCTCTTTGCATTCCTTCCGGTATTGTTCAATTTCTACCAAAATCTGATGGTTGCACAGTATGCGCCGAACAAAACCAATGAGAACGAACTGGCCCGTTTCATGGAGCTGAAGAGTGCCTGGGGGGCTCGAGATTATGTCACCGGCGTACGTAATTATACACCGTTGAAAACCCTTCAGATCATCTCCAAGATCCGTGAGATTGATGCCAAAAGTAAGGGACTCGATAACCCCAATACACCCACCGGTGACCTGATGCGCGAACTGATTTTCTTCATCCTCCATTAGTCAAAAAGAGGGTAGTATTTCTCTGGGAAGAGCAGACAGGCTTCTATATCAGCGGATTTTTCTGCAGGAAAAAACGGCGTAAAAAATGTAAATCGGGGCAAAAAGCCCCGTTTTTTCATGATAATCCCCCTTGAAAAGTAGGGTTTTAGGACTCATTTTGGGGTAAAAATACCGTTTTTTGGGCCATTCCATTTCTGGAGCAAGAATTTTTGATTTATGCAAAAAATAGCCTTGAGAGCCGATGAATATTGAATTCTTGCGCTTTTTGGCGGTCTGAGAATCGCTTCTTTTTGGCAAATTCGGAAATCTGTCCGAAATACGCTTTTTTTCTTAAAAAATGGCTCAAGAAGTGAGTATTAAACCGCAGTTTTGTTTTTATTAACATTTACAAAACGAAATAATCTTAGATTTACAAACGTAAATAATTCATGAAAAGAATGGATATTTAGATATTTACATATTAAATAGGTAGTAATTAATTATTGTTGAATTAAGATTATAAAAACTAAATCATGTAAATATTATTTTTGATATGCATGAATATTCACCGTAAAAATCAGTCCGTAAACGATTGTAAATCAGCAAATAGCACCCGAAAGTTAGAGGTTTTTCTTCCGAAAACGGCTTTTACGTATCTCGATATATGCATAAAGCACCAAAAATGGCATGATTCTCAATAATTATCAGATTATAACCCAGTTATTTGAGTTTTTAAACCTCAAGGATTGCAAAGATTTGCTTTTTACCTTTATAATTATGATTTATAAATTAATATACCTTTTACCTTATCTTCTTTGTTTTAAGATTAAAACTTTTAAATTAAAAACACAAACTTCTATTTTTGATATTTTTGTTTAAAAGTTTGTAGGATTCATTTTTTTGTTTTACCTTTGTAAAAAGTTTGGGAAATCACCTTTTTGAGTGCTTTTTCGTGGTGCTCGACTAAAAAACTGGTTTTTCCGGCGTTATTTTTTGGACTAATTTTCTATCGTCTATGAGAGAACGTATACGTCAGCTGATGAATGATCAGCATATGAATCAGCAGTCGTTTGCTGAAAAATTGAAAATCGCACCTGCGTCGTTGAGCAACATTTTTAATCAACGGACCGAGCCTACCCTGAAACATGTAGATGCGATATGCAGGGCTTTCCCCTCTGTCAATCTTCAGTGGTTGCTCTTTGGAGAGGGACCCATGTATCAGTTTGATGAAACATCCCCTTCTGGTGTCCCTACCCCTCAGGGGCAACCATCGCCATCAGAACAGATGCTCGACTTTTCGAACCCTGTTTCGCCAGCAGCACCTATCCGCCAGAATGTGGCTCCTCACCCTTCAAATTATCCCAATTCTGCTGATTTTCAAACTGCGAAAATAATTGACAAACCGCAACGTAAGATAACAGAGATTCGCATCTTCTACGATGACCAGACCTGGGAGACCTTTGTGCCTAAGAAATGACCAGCCTCGGCCTATTCAACC
>CAMNII010000006.1 GCA_946540435.1 uncultured Prevotella sp. | reverse complement strand
GCTGTTGAAGGTCAGGGTTGTTTCTGTCAAAAGTATGTATCGTTTTTGACGAAGGTAAGGATCGTGCGACCAAAATAGCTTATTTTGATCACCAAAATAGCCTATTTTGGTCACCAAAATAAGCTATTTTGGTCAGCCCTTTCCCAGTATGTGATAATCAGGATGTTAGGAACGTCCTTTTCGGTATTTAGGAAAGGGGTGGGGGAGTTGTGCTTTGTTGGTATGGGTACATAAAAAAGGCAGCAGCAAGAAATCCGCTTGGGATGTTGCTACTGCCTTTCTGTCGTCGGTAGGCGATGTCCTCGGCTTATTACTTGCCGTGGTTCTCGTCGGAAACGGTTAACTTCTTGCGGCCCTTAGCGCGGCGAGAAGCCAGAACGCGACGACCATTCTTCGATGCCATGCGCTCGCGGAATCCATGCTTGTTCACGCGGCGGCGATTGTGCGGCTGAAATGTTCTTTTCATTGTCTCTATTTATTATGTTTTGTTATTAATTCTGTTGCTAAATGCACATTTGGGGTTGCAAAATTACGCATAATTTTCGAAATGACAAAGAAATATGCGAAATTTAGCAAAAATATTTAGGTTTTTTTCCAAATTTAGTGTACCTTTGCAGCCGAAAATAGGAATTATCACATCAAATAAACGTCAAAACCAATGATTAAATCACAAGACATCAAGAAAGGTACCTGCATCCGTATGGATGGTAAGCTGTACTTCTGCATCGACTTCCTGCACGTCAAGCCGGGAAAAGGTAACACCATCATGCGCACTACCCTGAAGGACGTGGTCAGCGGCCGCGTGCTTGAGAAGCGCTTCAATATCGGTGAGGCCCTCGAGGACGTCCGCGTGGAGCGTCGTCCCTACCAGTATCTCTATCAGGAAGGTGAGGACTTCATCTTCATGAACCAGGAGACCTACGACCAGGTGCCCATCGCCCGCGACCTCATCACCGGCGTGGAATTCATGAAGGAAAGCGACGTGCTCGACGTTGTCAGCGATGCCGACACGAACACCATCCTCTATGCCGAGATGCCCGTGAAGACGATTCTGCGTGTCACCCACAGCGAGCCCGGTATCAAGGGCGATACCGCTACGAACACGCTGAAGCCCGCCACGCTCGAGACCGGCGTCGAGATCCGCGTGCCCCTCTTCATCGACGAAGGCGAGCTTGTGCAGGTCGACACCCGCGACGGCAGCTATCTGGCCCGTGTCAAGGAGTAATCCCTTAACGACATCAAGAATAAGAGGATGTGAGGCTCACGTCCTCTTTTATTCTTTCTCGTCAGTATCAGTCAGGACGTCGTCATCAGCGAAGAACACGTAATAAGAAAAAAGAAACATGAGATATTCCATCATCGTCCCCGTCTTCAACCGGCCTGATGAGGTCGGCGAACTCCTTCAGAGCCTCACACGGCAGACCCGAAAAGACTTTGAAGTCATCATCGTGGAAGATGGGTCGACAATCCCATGCGAGGATGTCTGCAGACAGTATGCAGGCATCCTCGACCTGCATTATTACAACAAGCCCAACAGCGGTCCCGGACAGAGCCGCAACTACGGAGCAGAGCGTGCACAGGGCGAGTGGCTCATCATCCTCGACTCCGACGTCATCCTGCCCGAGGGCTATCTGGAGGCTGTGGAGAAGGCGACCCAACCCCAGTCCCCCCTTGTGAGGGAGGGGCAGGGGGAAGGGTCTGAAGGTTCTCCTTCCTTCTCAGCCTTTGGCGGTCCCGACCGAGCCCATCACTCGTTCACCCCGGTGCAGAAAGCCATCAGCTATGCCATGACCTCGTTCTTTACCACCGGCGGCATCCGCGGCGGCAAGAAGAAACTCGACAAGTTCTATCCCCGCTCCTATAATATGGGTATCCGTCGCGATGTCTACCGACAACTCGGCGGATTCTCCAAGATGCGCTTCGGCGAAGACATCGACTTCTCCTACCGCATCGTAGAGGCCGGCAACAAGACCGCCCTGTTGCCCGATGCCTGGGTCTACCACAAACGGCGCACCGACCTGCGCAAGTTCTTCCGTCAGGTCTACAACAGCGGCATCGCCCGCATCAACCTCTCACGCCGCCATCCCGGCACGATGAAACTCGTCCACCTGCTGCCAGCCCTGTTCACCATCGGCGTCATCGCCCTGCTCCTCCTCTTCGCCCTTGGTCTCGGCCTGTATGGATGTGGCGAATGGTTGGACGCCCAAGGACTCCGCCCGACCGACAATATGCACCAGGGTGTCGGATTCGCCCTGTGCGTCCTCGCGCTGCTGCCCCTGCTGTTCTATTCGCTCCTGATCCTCACCGACAGCAGCCTGCGCAGCCGCAGCCTCCGGGTAGGCCTGCTGTCTGTGCCCGCTGCCTTTGTCCAGCTCACCGGCTATGGTCTGGGATTTCTCCATGCCTTCTGGCGCCGCATCATTCGCCGCCAAGACGAGTTTACCGCCTTCGAGAAGAACTTCTACTCCTAAGTCCACGGGTGGTACGTATGAAAGTCCACGGATGGCGGATGAAAAGGACAAAACTAATCCCTGGGCAAAAAGAACAAGACTATTTTTCAGACACATACGACAATGAGTGAGAAACTGACGATAGCGCAATGGTCGTCCGACGACCAGCCCCGCGAGAAACTCCGCGACCATGGTGCCGAAGCCCTCAGCAATGCAGAACTGCTGGCCATTCTCATCGGCAGCGGGTCTACCAAGGAAACGGCCGTGGAACTGATGAAGCGTGTCCTCGGCGACTGCAACAGCAACCTCAACACGCTGGGCAAGAAGTCCATCCGCGAGTTGTGCCAATACAACGGCATCGGTGAAGCCAAGGCTATCACCATCCTCGCCGCCTGCGAGCTGGGCAAGCGCCGCCAGCGCGAGAAGGCCGAAGAGCGCCCCGACCTCGGTTCAGCCACCGCTATCTATAATTATATGCACACCCTCATGCAAGACCTCGACGTAGAAGAGGCGTGGGCGCTCCTGATGAATCAGCGCTACAGCCTCATCCGTCCGGTGCGCATCTCGCACGGCGGCATTACCGAGACGGCCGTCGACGTGCGCGTCATCATGAAGGAAGCCATCCTCTCCAATGCCACTGTGCTGGCCCTCTGCCACAACCATCCCTCCGGCCAGGCCCGTCCCAGCCGCGACGACGACCGGCTGACACAACGTGTCAAGGCAGCCTGCGACACCATGCGCATCCATTTCCTCGACCATATCATCGTCTGCGACGGGGCATACTATTCCTACAATGAGCAGGGACGCCTCTAATCTCCCTGTCATTATCAAAAAACAATTATTTACTATCAAAAATGTCTTGAAGGACAGTTTTTGTGCGAAAAAACAGACCAACAGCAATTCAGCATCCAGCTGAAGAAAGGCGCCAACACACTCCGCCTCTTCAACAACACGGCCCCCATGCCCGACATCGACTATGCAGAAATTGGGAATTAGAACGAAGACCAAGCGGAAATTAAGTAACCGTTAAAAAATAAGATGGTATGATTTTACCTCAGATGTATCATAAAATCGTACCAAGTTATTTTTTTATGGTTACTAAAGTGCGGCGTCGATAACTTTGTCAAGGAACTCTAAAATCACAAAGGGGTTTTTCTTCACGGCCTCCTTGTCTAAGTTCTTGATATAGTCAGCCATCTCGGGATAATCCTTGAAGTCGTCAAGGAGAGTCCCGATACGTTTACTGTTCAACTTTCCAGAAACGGAAATGAATGCTTTGGCATGACCAGTACCTTTAATCTCAAACAGACAACGCCTGCCAAGAAAATAATTGTCATCTGCCACATAACCTGTTACATGTTTGCCTCTATAAATGACATTCAGCATCAACGGATAGTCGTAGACGACAGGTTGGTTATTGCCATAGGCCAGATTAGCCATCCGTGGCACCCAGAACAGTTTGAATGCTTCATATTGGTCATACCATGTATACATGCTGTCTATATCTCTGTTTGGATATTTCTTGTCTTTGCTGAAACCCTTTTGCATGGTATTCAGCCGCATACATGAATCGAGAACGGTTATTTGACTTGCCAGACCATTGGGGCCACTGGGATGACCCAGATAGTTACGCAAATATCCTTCTGCAACTGAATCATTTTTCAGAAACAGCAGGGTATGAAAGAGATCGCTGCTTTTCTTCTGTGCCACGACAGGTAAGCCCGTCAATAAGAAAAACGACAGAAAGATGACGAGACCCTTGACGGCTTTCACTGATAAGTTGAATTTCATTGCCATGTTGAAATATCGTGTAAAGTTAAAATACACGGCAAAGTTAAGTCTTTTTTTATAAAAAACAAGCACTTCCGCAAAAAAAAGAGTAAAATAGGGATTATTTCTTTTTTCGAACACTTATTGCACGAACTTACCTGATTATCGGGTCGCTTGTGATTTGCTTTTCATCTCATTATTTTCTTAGCAACACTGCGCAGGGCTGGCGACAGCTCACTTTGCGGCAGCATCGACACGATTTCGTAGCATGGTCCACAATCAAACAGGCATACGCACAAGTGTAGTTTTTCAGTTGAATGTTTGTTCATTAGTTTTTGTTAAGGTTTAGAGATTGAGCTTTTAGTGAATAGCTGAATTAACGCCCGTCGGGATGACGGGCGTTAATTTTGTTAATTGTTAATCGTTAATTTTAGTGATATGGGAGAACACAGTGGCTTCGCCTTCACCCACAAGACTCCTGTTATCTTCTATAACCCCCTTCGGTTCCCCCGTTTCCCGGGGGACAGAACCCCCGCAGGGGCAACGCACTCAAAGCGACCGGATAACGACAAACCGATGTTGCCCCGCGGGGAGGTTTTGTCGTTATAGGGAGTCTTGAGGGTGAAGGCGTAGCCAGCATCGGCTTGAAGTTAATCAGTCGCTTTGTGCGCGTTGGACAAATATCCCTACATCAGGAAAAAAATCTTCCATGAAGGCGTCGTTTTCTCGGATTTTATGTTTATCTTTGCCCTGTCAATGACTATTTATAAGTATTAACCGTAACAGATGCGTATTATCCAATGACTAAGATCTATGACTTCAAAGCGCTGACGAGCAAAGGAAAGGAACTCGACTTCAAAGATTTCGAAGGCCGCGTGCTCCTCATCGTCAACACTGCCAGCAAGTGCGGACTGACCCCGCAGTTCGAGGGACTGGAGAAACTCAACCGGCAATATCGTGACCAGGGACTGACCGTCATCGGATTCCCCTGCAACCAGTTTGCCAACCAAGACCCGGGCAGCGACTCCGAGATAGAAGGCTTCTGCCAGCTGAACTACGGCGTGACGTTCCAGATGATGAAGAAAGTCGACGTGAACGGCAGTGAGGCCCACCCCGTCTTCAAATACCTCAAGGAGCAGACACGCAGCATGCTCTTCGGAAGCCGCATCAAATGGAACTTCACCAAGTTCCTCATCTCGCGCGACGGAGAGACCGTTAAGCGCTATGCACCGACAACAACCCCCGGGAAACTCGAGGCAGACATCAGGCAGATGCTCGGACTGCAGTAGCCGACTATCAGGCTTCCGTGACCTTTGTCGGCGGCAATGCAACGGCGGTACCCCCCGGTATGCTTGACAGTGATGAATACCTTATTAGTTAATAAACTGAAAACCCTTATGCTGAAGAAAGGATTACTACTACTTGCACTGATTGCCATCGGTGCACAGGCACAGGTGAAACACTATGATGTGGCGGCATATGTCTATCCGGCCTATGCTGCCGACGACCCGCGTCTCAGACCGTTCTGGCCATTGGGAATGGGCGAGTGGGAGACGGTGATGACCATGCAGCAACGAAACCCTGGCCACTACTGGAACCGACACCCCCTGTGGGGGTATGTCAACGAGGCCGACCCTGCTGTGATGGAGATGGAGATCGATCAGGCGGCCGACCACGGCGTGAACGTGTTTATCTTCGACTGGTACTGGTTCGACGGACGTCCGTTCATGGAGACCACCCTCACCAACGGCTTCCTCAAAGCCCGCAACCGCGACCGCATGCAGTTCTACCTGATGTGGGCCAACCACGACGTCGAGAACTATTGGGATACCCGCATCGCCCACCTCGGCGAACATAACATCATCTGGCGCGGCGGGGTTGACCGCGACGAGTTCGAGAAGCTGTGCCGACGCAATATCGAACTGTTCTTCCGGCAGCCCAACTACTATAAGATTGACGGCCGCCCCGTCTTCATGATCTACGAGGTGAACACCTTCATAGAAGGACTCGGAGGCGTGGAGCAGGCTGCCGACGCCCTGCGCTGGTTCCGCAAGGAGGTGAAGAAGGCCGGCTTCCCCGACCTGGAACTGCAGTTCACCATGTGGGCGCAGAACATGAACAACAGTGGGTTCGATGCAGGAAAGACCGACCGGCCCGGCGATGCATTCATCCGTAAGATGGGCTTCAACAGCACGAGCCACTATCAGTTCTGCCACTTCGCCAATGTCGACGACGACTACGAGCGTGTCCTCAACCAGGCCTATAGCGAGTGGGAACGGTTGGAAAAAGAAATCTCCATACCCTATTATCCGCATGTCAGCGTGGGTTGGGACAACAGTCCGCGCACAGGGCGCAGCGCCGTAACCCGCAACAACACGCCAGAGCGCTTCGAACAGGCCCTGCGCAAGGCTAAGGCCTATGTCGACGCCCGTCCGGCACTGCACCCGCTCATCACCATCAACTCATGGAATGAATGGACGGAGACCAGCTACCTGCAGCCCGACGACGTCTACGGCTATGGTTATCTCGATGCCGTGAAGCACGTCTTCGTCGATGCTGCCGACACGTCATCATCAATAAAATAATATCATGGACAGAAGAGATTTTTTCAAGACGTCGGCGGCAGCCGCCTGTGGGCTGGCGCTGGCCGGCTGCTATGGAAAGGGGGAGAAGACGGCAGCCCCGCTGCTCCTCAGTGGTAACGAGGCTTTCAAGGCGCGCATAGGGCGCGACGTAGACCTGCCGCCTGCGCTGGCTATCAAAGAGATTACGATCAGGGCTGGAGCCTCCAAGCCCTTCTCCGTGATGCACGTTTCCGACACCCATATCGCCCGCGCCGACAGCCGCGACGACGAGCGGAAGACTGCCCTCGCCGCCAGCCGTGCACGATGGATGAGCCGCGGCGAGCACTACCTCGACGAGGCCATACGTTATGCCCGTGAGCACGGGATGGTGATGATGCATACCGGCGACCTCTACGACTTCGTCTCGGAGGCCAACCTCGACTGTGCCGCCGAGCACATGCTCATGGGCGACTGGTTCGTCTGTGCCGGCAATCACGAATATTCAAAGTATGTAGGCGAGGCAAAGGAGGACGAGGCCTACAAGGCCGACAGCCGCGACGCCGTGCAGGGTGCCTATCCCAACGACCTGACCTTCGCCAGCCGCATCATCAACGGCGTGAACTTCGTGGCTCTGGACGATGTGTACTACAACGTCACCGAGGCGCAGCATGCCCGCATGGAAACGGAGATGAGGAAAGGACTGCCCGTGGTGATGCTCTGCCACGTACCGCTCTATACGCCTGCCATCTGTGCCGAGGAGTTGCGGGCCAGCAACGGCGAATGTGCATATGTCGTCGGGGCACCCGCGGAGATTACCGAACGGTTCGACCCCGGCAAGTCCTATCCGAAAGGCGAGGAGTGGCGCTACCGGAAGGTGCAGCAGCGCGCCGACAAGGCCACCCTCGACTTCATCGCGTGGCTCAAGGGGCAGACGCTCCTGAAGGGCATCCTCTGCGGGCATATGCACAAGTTCTACGAGGACCGCTTCTCGCCGACCGCCATGCAGTATGTCGTCGGCGCTACCTACCAGGGCGACGTGCAGGTCGTGCATTTCAGATAGCACGCGTCAAGAAGGATTATTCCTGTAATCACTATTCATCATCAACCTAAATCAACAGCAATGAAAAAAATCATTTACGCCTGCATGGCATTGTTGGCTGTAGCATGTACGGCCACAGAAAAGAAAGAAACACGCGCACCGCATGTCATCATCATCGGCCTCGACGGATGGGGCTCATGGTGCATGGAGAAAGGCGAGGCTCCCTTCATCCGCGAGATGATGAAGGAAGGGTCGTGGACACTCAATAAACGGGTGGTGCTGCCCTCTATCAGCGGCGCCAACTGGGCGGCCATGATGAACGGCACTCCCGTGGAGTCGTCGGGCATCACCAACAACGACACGACGCCCACCTTCAAGCCCCTCTTTCTGACCGAGCATCATGCGCAGCCTACGTTCTTCCATCTGATGGCGCAGCAGCAGCCGGAACGCGAGACGGGGGTGGTGTGCGAATGGGGTGACTTCCTGAACTATGCCGACACGCTCTGTCTCGACTACTACGAGCGCATAGACGACCCAGAGGGACATCCCGACGCCATCGTCGATGCCAGCGTGAAGTATATCAAGGAGAAGAAACCCGACCTCTGCTTCATCCATATCGACGCCCTCGACCATATGGGCCACGCCTACGGACAGGGCTCCGATGAATACTATGCCGAGCTGCCGAAGGTCGACGACCGCGTGCGCCGCATCGTTGAGGGCGTGAAGGCAGCCGGCATCTACGACGACTGCATCATCATGATTACCTCCGACCACGGACACGAAGGAACGGGCCATGGCGGGCACAGCCAGCTGGAGATAGAGACGCCATTCGTCGTCTGGGGAAAGGGCATCAAGAAAGATCATGAGATCACGGAGACCCTCATCCAGTATGATATCGCAGCCACCGTGGCAAAGGTGTTCAGTCTGGAAGTGCCGCAGAGCTGGCGAGGAAAAGCCATGGAGGTGTTCGAGTGATAAGGCGTTCTCGTTAGTAAGGGAAAAGAAAAAGGCACCATGAAAAAACAGATCTTTGCAACTCTTGCTGCTGTCCTCAGCATATGTGCCGCCCACGCACAACTGGTGATGGTGACGGAGGCGAAGTTTCATGTCGGCGACAACCCGGCATGGAGCGCACCCGCCTTCGACGACGGCTCCTGGCAGACGCTGTCGCTTGTGGCTGACTGGGACCGGCAGGGCATCAGCAATACCAATGGGTTCGGATGGTATCGGATACACGCCGTCATACCCTCTTCGCTGAAAGAAAGCGTCACCGGACAGGTGCTCCTTGACCTCGGACCCATCGACGACAGCGATGAGACATGGCTCAACGGGCACCTCGTGGGAAAGACCGGCACGACGCCACACGATGCCGGGGGCTATGAAGGCTTCTGGACAAAGCCGCGCCGCTACGTCGTCGACCCGGAACTTATCCGCTGGGACGAGGAGAACGTCATTGCCGTACAGGTGTATAACGGCGGCGACCCGGGTGGTTTCTATCAGCGTCCGGCGTTCATCAGCTTTCCGGAACTGAAGGATTATGTGACCCTCTCGCTCACCGGAAAGGACGGCAAGGGAACGGCAGCCCTCAAGTCGGCCGTCAAGACAGCAGGAACGCTGACCGTCGTCGTCAAGGATGAGGTGACCGGAGAAGTTGTCAGGGAGGAGACGGCTGGCGTGGAACTCTCGCCTGAGAAGGAGGTCGTGAGGACCATCCCTTATGCGGGACAGCAACAGGTATCGCTGACCTATCGCGACCATCGCTTCGACGATGTCGCCATGGCCACCCTCTCTACACCCTATATCCTCACGCCTCCCGCTCCGCTGTCACCGCGATATAACGGACCGCTCGTGTTTGGCGTGACACCCGGCGCACCCCTCATCTTCCGCATGCCCTTCTCGGGCGAACGGCCCATGAGGTTCGAGGTGGAAGGACTTCCAGAAGGTGTCACCCTCGATGCAGAGCATGGCGTGCTGGGAGGCAGCGTGGACAAACGGGGTAACTATCCGCTGGTCTTTCGTGCCACCAATGCCAAAGGCACTGCCACCGCCGCCTTCACCCTGAAGGTTGGTGACACGATAGGGCTGACGCCTCCCATGGGATGGAACTCATGGAACTGCTGGGGACTGAGCGTCTCCCAGGAGAAGGTGATGGCATCGGCACAGGCGCTCATCGACAATGGCCTCGCCGACTACGGCTATGCCTACATGAACATCGATGACGCCTGGCAGGCCGACAGCCGTGATGTCGACGGCACGCTGCAGCCCAACAGCAAGTTCCCAGACGTGAGAGGACTCGCCGACTGGCTCCACAGCCGGGGGCTCCGCCTCGGCATCTATTCCAGCCCAGGCGACCGTACCTGCGGAAACTACCTGGGCTCGTTAGGCCATGAGCAGAAAGATGCCGAGACATGGAACAGCTGGGGCGTAGACTATCTGAAGTACGACTGGTGCGGCTACGCCAAGGTGTTCGAGGCTCAGGACGACCGCTCCACGGCATCCTATGTGCGGCCCTACCTGAAGATGGAGGAGTACCTCCGGCAGCAGCCACGCGACATCTTCTACTCCCTCTGCCAATACGGTATGGCCGACGTGTGGACGTGGGGACACGCCGTCGATGCCAACTCCTGGCGTACCACAGGCGACATCACTGACACCTGGGAGTCGCTCTGCGACATCGGCTTCGGACAACAGCCGGAACTATATCCCTATGCCCGGCCAGGCCACTGGAACGACCCCGACATGCTCGTCGTCGGGAAGGTGGGGTGGGGCGACACCCTGCACGACAGCCGCCTGACGGCCGATGAGCAATACACCCATATCACCCTCTGGGCATTGCTCGCCGCCAACATGCTCATTGGCTGCGACCTCTCACAAATCGATGACTTTACACTCAACCTGCTCTGTAACAACGAGGTGAATGCCGTCAACCAAGATCCGCTTGGCAAGCAGGCCACCTGCGATGTCGCCGAGGACGACATGCAGCAGTGGAGCCGCCCGCTCGCCGACGGCTCTAAGGCTGTCGGCATCTTCAACCTGGGCGACGGAACCGTGCCCATGGACCTCGCGGGAAGCCTCGACAAGATGGGCATCACCGGATATAAAACCGTTCGCGACCTGTGGCGGCAGAAAGACCTGACGATGGGAACCTATGAGGTGCCCTCCCACGGCGTCATGTTCCTCAAAGTGAGCTTCTGAGCAAACAGCAAAAACAACGACAATGGATAGAAGAAACTTCATTAAGACATCGGCGGCTGCCGTGGCAGCACTCACCGTAGGCCCGGCAGCCGCAGCCCCCACCGTTCTCAGGGGGAAGAAAGAGAAAAACCGCTACGGCAAGAAGATGAAAGGACATTTCTCGCTGACGCAGATATCATCGGCCACCGACACCATCGGCGAGTCATACCTCATGAAGACACGCGGCGGAAAGGTCATCATGGTCGATGGAGGCTATGCCAGCGATGTGGAGAAACTACGCAGGCATCTCGCCAAAGCAGGCAATCATGTCGACCTCTGGATGATCACCCATCCCCACGAAGACCACATGGAGGCACTGGCCACCATACTCGCCGACCCGCAAGGCATCACCGTCCGACGTGTCGTCTACTCACGGGTGCCCGATGAGTTCCTCGACTGCGAGAAAGGCAGCGCCGACAACGCACGGGGCTACTACCGCGTGATGGACAACTTCATGGACGGCACCGACTTCGTCAACGTGCATCAGGCTGGACAGCGCTTCGATATCGACGGCATCGGCATCATGATACTCAGCGTGGCCGATATGAGTCTTAAACGACGTCTGTACAATGAGCAGTCGATGATCATCCGCATGTGGGACGATAAGAAAAGCGTCGTCTTCCTCGGCGATGCTGAGGTGGAGCGCGGCGACAGCGTCCTGGCACAGTATAGGGAATTCCTCGACTGCGACTATCTGCAGATGGCACACCACGGACAGAACGGCGTCTCCGAGCAGTTCTATAAAACTATTAACTTCCGGGCATGCCTCTGGCCGACACCCTCGTGGGTGTGGGATCCCGCACCGGAGAACAATTGGCTCAAGACACGCGACACACGGCGATGGATGGACGAGAAAGGAATCACCGAACACCACGTCAGCTGCCTCGAAGAAGACTGGACACTGTTATGAGAAGACTGATGACATTTCTCCTGTTGCTGGCCGGATGGACTGCCGGCGAAGCACAGACTGACCTGATGAGTGACACATGGGTGGCCACCGACGACCTGGGACGGACAATGCCGTTGCAGGAAGAGGTGGGCGACGTGAAGACCGATCACCCCCGGAAAGTCGGCATCTTCTACATCACGTGGCATACGCAGAACCTTCATGCCATCCCAGGACCCTATACCGACGTCACCAGAATACTACGTGAGGACCCGTCGGCACGCCTCAAGGCCGACCATCCGCTCTGGAAGTACGGCTCCTACCACTGGGGAGAACCCGAGATGGGATATTTCCTCAGTCAGGACGAATGGGTCATCCGACGCGACCTGTCAATGCTGCAGGATGCCGGCGTCGACGTACTCGTGCTCGACGTCACCAACGGCGTATGCTACTGGGACGAGTGGGAAATGCTCTTCCGGACCATGGAGCAGATGCGAAGCGAGGGGAACCAGACACCGCAGTTCGTCTTCTGGTCGTACAACGGCAACCCCGTCAGCATCGTCACACAACTCTACGAACACTACTACAAGCCAGGACGCTACCGCAATCTGTGGTTCCTCTGGGACGACAGACCACTGCTCCTTTATAACGCCCGCCCGGAGCACGATGCCAACGGCTCCTACGACACCTCCATAGATGCCTACCCGAAAGAAATCTTCTCCTTCTTCACCCTGCGCAACATGTGGTGGGGATACTACGAGTGGTATGGACAGCGCTATATCGGGACCGAGGACAACTGGAGCTTCGGCTACTCGATGGCCGACCCTGATATCATCAAGATGACGCCTGCAGAACTCGTCTCGCGCCATAACGGACAACCCGAAGAAGCTGCCGTCACACCCGCACAGCATCCCGTGACGATGACCGACAAGCCGATGGGCGTCGGCAAGTCCTGGTCCAGAGCCTACGGACAACCGCCACTCGACGAATACGACATGCCCACCGAAGCCTATGTGCCATGGCTCGGAGAAACCGTCAAGGGAGCGGTCGATGACGGAGAGGGACTGAGCCATTCACCTACCGCCTACGGCATCTACTTCCAGGAACGGTGGGACGACGCACTGAAGGCCGACCCGCCATTCATCTATCTGAACGACTGGAATGAGTGGACGGCAGGAAAGTATAACCAGAAGGACAGCATCGGATGGCTCGGAAGGAAGAGTCCCTTCATGTTCGTCGACCAGTATAATGCCGAGTTCAACCGAACCATACAGCCTATGAAGGACGGTTATACCGACAACTACTATATGCAGATGGCGCAGAACATCCGGCGCTATAAAGGCGTACGGCCCATTCCCATGAACATCGGGAAGAAGGCAATAGCCGTCGACGGACATTTCGACGACTGGCAACAGGTCGGCGTCAGCTATCGCGACACCCGTGGCGACACCTTCCACCGCGATGCCGACGGCTATGCAGGACTGCACTATACCGATACCACCGGACGCAACGACATCGTCGAAGCAAAGGTGACCATCAACCGTCGCGGGCAGGTGTGCTTCTATGTCAGAACGGCAGAACCCATCACCTCGTCGGCCGACACAAACTGGATGCTCCTGCTCATCGATACCGACCAGGACAGCGGCACCGGGTGGCATGGCTACGATATCCTCGTCAACCAACGAGTCGTCGATGACCATACGACCACCGTCATGCGCTACACCGAAGGACAATGGACAGTGATAGGAGAGGTATCCTATGCCGTCAGCGGACGCGAGATGGAGATAGCCCTCCCTGCCAAGTGGGTGAATGCCGATGGCCGGACAGCACACTTCGACTTCAAGTGGGCAGACAACCCGGCCGACCTCAGCACCCCCATCTCGTTATGCCTCCATGGCGACACGGCTCCCAACCGAAGGTTCAACTACCGGTTCTGTTGGCAAAAAACAGAACGCTTAGCAAAAAACAAAGTTTTTTTGTCAAAAAAGTAGGACGTGTTTCTTATTTATTTCGTAATTTTGTCGGCAGCAATTAAATACCTTATATAATAGCTATTCATTATGAAACGAAAGATTAATTTTATGGGATGCATGGCAGTGGCAGCAGCACTTGCCGTCATCACCGGTTGCGCACCAAAGAAGCAGCAGTATGGACAGCGCGTCTATGCAATCGCCGATGCTCTCGCCGATGAGGCATGGGGACTCTCGAAATGGATCTCTGTCGTCGACGCACCCGTCGTCGAAGGGAAGATAGAGGGCGACAAGGAACTGTCGGCCGATGGAGCCAGTTGGTTCGTCTCCAATGTAAAGAATGAGGCCAAAGTCAAAAAGGCAGTCTGGATAACAGCAGGCCTCGGCGTCTATGAACTCTATGTCAACGGCAAGCCCATCGGGGAGGAAATCCTCAAACCCGGCTTCACACACCACGACAAGACCAAACGGTCGTTCACCTATGATGTCACCGATGCCTTCAATACCGGCGCCGGCGACGAGAACCAGCTGGCCGTGCAGGTCACACCGGGCTGGTGGGCCGACAAGATTGTCACACCCTGGGGACACGACGGCATGATCGGCCGCAAGTGCGCCTTCCGGGGAGTCCTCGAACTGACCTTTGTCGACGGCACCAAACAATGTATGGGCACAGACACCGAAAACTGGAAGGCAGGCATTGCCGGTCCGGTGAAACATGCCGGTATCTTCGACGGCGAACGCTATGATGCCCGCGAATTGCCCGGTTTCGCAACACCAGAAAAACTCTCAACACCCGAAGAGAACACCGAGTTCCAGGGAGAAATACTGCCCTCCGACGGTGCAGAGGTATACCTCCGACAGGACCTCGCCCTCAACCCCGTCAAAGCCTATACATGGCAGGACGTAGAAGGAGCCAACGATGCTGAAGGCGACGCCAAAGAGTTCGGTAAGATCGTCGTTGCCGAAGAGTATGCACCAGGTGCCGAGATGGTCGTCAAAGCCGGGCAGACACTCGTCGTTGACTTCGGACAGAACGCAGCAGCAGTGCCTTCCTTCGTCTTCAAGGCCAACGAAGGCACGGAGCTCACCTGCCTGCCCAGCGAAATCCTCAACGACGGCAACGGCGCACGCAGCCGTGGCATGGACGGACCCGAAGGCAGCGTTCACCGAGACAACCTGCGCATGGACGACAATGCCATCCGCCTCGTCTACATCTTCAAAGGAGGCGACGACTACGAGACCTATCATCCTCACTGCACCTTCTTCGGCTACCGCTATGTCTCCATCACCGCCACCGACGAGGTGCGCATCAAGCAGATACAGTCGCTGCCCGTAACCTCCATCGCCAAGAACCTCGAGACCGGAACCATCACCACCGGAAACGAACTCATCAACAAGCTCATCTCGAACACCGTCTGGGGACAGCGCTCCAACTATCTCAGCGTGCCAACAGACTGCCCGCAGCGCAACGAGCGACTCGGATGGACCGCCGACACGCAGGTGTTCACCGAGACAGGAACCTTCTTTGCCAACACCGACAAGTTCTTCCACAAGTGGATGCGCGACATGCGCGACACCCAGAGTGACCTCGGCGGGTTCCCCGGCGTGGCACCCCTTGCACAGTATGGCAATGAGATGATGCGCCTCGGATGGGCCGATGCCGGCGTCATCGTGCCGTGGACCATCTGGAAACAGTTCGCCGACACCGACATCATCAACGAAAGCTGGGAGTCGATGAACCGCTTCATCAACCATATCGTCGAAACCAAGTACGACCATGCCACCCTCGCAGCCGAGAACGGCAACTACCAGTGGGCCGACTGGCTCAGCTACGAACCCCTCGAAAGCTGCAGCGGAAGAGCCTTCGGACCCAACGGACCCAAACCCGAAACCATCATCTACTGGAACTACCTCAGCAAGAACTATTGGATGATTGACGCACAGATGATGGCCGACATGGCCGAGGCCACAGGCCGCGACGCAGCACCCTATCGGGCAATGGCCGAAGAAGCCAAGCAACTGCTGAAGACAACCTTCCTCAACGAAGACGGAACCTTCAAGAACGATACCCTCAACACCATGCAGACACCGGCGCTCTTCGCACTGAAGAACCAACTCGTCGATGGCGCTGCCAAGGAGAATATGATTGCACGCCTGCGCCAGAACTTCGCCGACCATGAGAACTGCCTGCAGACAGGATTCCTCGGAACCTCCATCCTCATGCAGACCCTCACCGACAATGGCATGAGTGACATCGCCTACGAATTGCTCTTCCAGCGTAAGAACCCATCGTGGATCTACTCCATCGACAACGGAGCCACTACCATCTGGGAGCGCTGGAACAGCTACATGATAGAGAAGGGCATGGGACCGCAGGGCATGAACTCCTTCAACCACTACGCCTACGGTGCCGTATGCCAGTGGATATGGGAGACTGTGGCCGGCATCTGCGCCGACACCGCCCAGCCCGGCTTCAAGCACATCATCATGAAGCCCCTGCCCGACAAGCGCCTCGGACATGTCGATGCCCAGTACCAGTCGGCAGCAGGACTCATCAAGAGCGCATGGAAGTACGAGGGTGACACCTGGACATGGACCTTCACCATCCCCGAAGGCACCACCGCCACCGTCACCCTGCCCGGCGAGACAGAGTCGAAAGACTATGAGGCCGGCACCTACACCGTGACGAAGTAAGCGCTGCCAGCCCTGCTGAGACAGACCGCCCTGTCTTTGCATGTCGGCTCGATAATAAAGAGGAACATGGTGCCATCATTGCGATGCACCATGTACCTCTTATACGAAGAAAAACTTGTAGTTTTGTAGGCAATCTAACAACCACAGTCAACGTCCGGAGCAGCGAGGGCAGACCATGCTTGCATGAAGTATGCCGAGTCGTGACGGACGAAGACCACAGTCAACGTCCGGAGCAGCGAGTGCAGACCCTGCTTGCATGAAGTATGCCGAGTCGTGACGGACGAAGACGAAGTAAACGGCTTACGCTATGCGCTATATAATAATCTTTCTCCTTGCCACTATCCTGCTGCCAGGCTGCAGCCGCCATCGTTATGACGGCGAGCTGGCACTCGTCGACTCCCTGCAGAAGGTCGACTCCGCCTATCTGCCCGACAGCCTCCTACAGCCCATCGTCAGCTACTACGACCGCTACGGCAGCCGCAACCAGCAGGCACGCGCCCACTACCTCCTCGGCCGTACCTACCATATCGAAGGCCTCCTGCCCCAGGCCCTCGATGCCTACCAGACAGCAGCCGAGCGTGCCGACACCACTGCCCGCGACTGCGACTACTCGCTGCTGATGAAGGTATATAGCCAGATGCACGAGGTGTTCAACCGGCAGTATCTGCCAGAGGAAAACCTTTCAGCCCTCAATCAGATGGAAAAGTACGCATGGTTGGCCCATGACACCATGACGGTTCTTTATAGCGATTGCTACCGTGTCAGTTCATTCTACGACAAAGCCCAATATGACAGCGTCATCTTTTATGTTGACAAAGCCGTCAGGCGTTTTTCTGAGTTTGGTTTTCCGCAGTACTCAGAAGGTTTTTCTGGTATGAAGATTCATGCTTACATTGAGCTGGGGGACTTCACTATGGCGCAAAAGATGATAGAAGATTACCAGCAAAGCAACAATTTTTCTGTTAATGGGAACGTCCTTCCTGGTGGTGAGTCTTTTTATTACGACAAAGGAAGTCTTTTCTTGAAATCAAATGAAATTGACTCTGCCGAATATTATTTCCGAAAAGAACTGTGTGAAGGAAAAGACTTCAATAATCAGATTGGCGGTTCTCTAGGGCTGCGCGCTGTATATGAGCTGAAAGACTTGCCGGACTCTGTAGCCAAGTATGCAGTTAAGGCTTACGACCTCAGTGACTCCGCCTACAACCTCTCCGTGGCGGAGAACCTGCAGCAGATGCAGGCCGCCTACAACTACTCCCGGCATCTGAAGGAAAAGGAAGTCTACAAGGAGAAGGCGGCAAGAGAACGTCAGAACCTCTACCTCCTGCTTGTATTTGTTACTATCATTTTTTTCGCGTCCTTCAGCTATTACAAAAAGTATCGCTCTACTCAACAAGCAGAACACGCCCGGCAGCTTGCCCTTTATTCCAACTTGCGCCAAATGCTTGAGCAAAGCAAGAGAGAGTGTCATGAAAAGGAAAAGGATCGTGGGCATCTTATATCAAAGGTAGAAACTCTTAAAGCAGAAATTTCCCTTCGTAAAAAACAGATAAAAATGCTGGAAAAACGCCTGCATGTAGGTGACGATTATTTCTTGAAAGAGAAGTTGGATGCCAGTCTTGTTTATCAGTATTTCAAAAACTATTCAGCTTCACCTTTGGCAGCGGATCCTCCCATTGCATCAGACTGGAACCGGCTGCGTGAGTTATATGCAGAAGTCTTGCCAGGAGTAAAGAGTTTCTTTGATGCATCCACGAGCTTAAACAGCAAGGAACGTGACGTCTGTATGCTTACGCGGATGTATTTTGACAATCATGATATCATCCTCCTCCTCGGCGAGAAGACCCCCTCTCGTCTGTCTACCCTTCGCACTCGCATACATGAAAAACTCTACGGAAAAAGCGGAACGCCCAAAGAACTCGTAAGCAAAATCATGCAAATGAAGTAACAACAGGAATTCATAATTGTTTGAATTTCAACATATTTCCAGTCTTGAGATTTTTTTGAGACTTTTTTCTGGCTTCATTTTTTGTCTTTTTGTAGTTATTATTCCTAAATTTGTCGACGGAAAAGAACCTTTAACCCTAAAAACAAAGAGACAAAGAAAATGAAAAACAAAATTGTTATTCTGTTCACGCTGACCATGATGGGCACATGTTTTGCCGTTGCCCAAAATGGTGTTTTGCCCAATGACAGCATTGGGGGTGATTTTAATCAGTCAGTCGTGGTCCTGGCACCAGGACAGTTTGTTGAAGACAGCGTTGGGATATTTAGACCCGGCTACCCTAACTTACCTACTATTCCCAGTGGTCCCAAAGCTCCTATCCGTCCGCATTACGTCTCCCTCAACGGGCATATCCTCTACGCCTACGGTCAGTTCGTTGGGTACACATTATATATTATTAATGAAGTAAACGCCATCGTATATACCGCTGAGGTATGGGCCGATGAACAGGCCATCGTCCTCCCCGAGTGGCTCACAGGCTCCCTGACCCTCGTCTTCGCCGACGATGACGGCGGCTGTTACTACGGCGAGATAGAATTGTAAAAAAAGGAACTGCCTTTTCTCGTTTTGAAATATTTTATTATCTTTGCAACGTTATAAATAATGAATAGGGAATTATCATTCATTGTGTTAAGCCTGCTGGTCTTTTTCACAGTAGCAGACCTCAGGGCACAGAGCGTGAGCTATGCCTACGACGCTTCGGGCAACCGTGTATCCCGTGAGGTAGTGCTGTCACAGGCCAAGCCTTTGACGGAAAGTGACGTGAGTTCCGTGGCCGAAGTGTTTCAGACACTGCAAGTGCATGTCAGCGCTGACGGTTCTTCGGGTCGTGTGGAGATCACTATCATTGGAGCCGACGGGGAAGAACTTTCCTCAGCCTCTGCCACAGCTTTCACCACTGGCGGCCACCGCATCGTATCTGCAGCCTTTGCCTCCGACGGCATAGCTTACATCGACCTCAACACCCGTCCTGCGGGAGTCTATCTCATCCGTGTCCGCTGTGGGCGTTACGACCAGACGTGGCGGATTGTCAAGAAATAACCGTATATCAAAAACCTAATACGTGACTAAACAATGAAGGCAAGAATACTTATTCTCTCGGTACTGTCCTCCCTGATGTCGGCTTTGCTGTCGGCACAGCCTGCCATCCCCCAACTTCAGGCACCGGTTCCTGACAGTTTCGGATATACGTCAAGTCCCGACACGACGGGCATCGGTCTGTCCGTCGGGTCCGTACCCGGCACTTTTGCCGTCTCTCCCCTCGGTGCCGCCACCTACAGCATGCCCATAGAGTGCCCTCCCGGCGTGAACGGTCTCCAGCCACAGATAGGTATAGCCTACAACAGTCAGGCAGGCAACGGCGTCGTGGGCTACGGCTTTAGCATTACAGGCCTGAGCTGTATCACACGCGGTCCCCGGACGGTCTATCATGACGGCTCGGCCAAAGGAGTTACCTTTTCCAATGATGATGCATTTTATATCGACGGCAGGCGCCTTGTCCGAATGGGTGAGCCTGGATTTGGAACAATGTATGCTATCGATGGCAGTCCTCAGGAGACTTTAGACTATTTGTATACAGGTAGCTATTACTTTTTTGTATACCACTCAAGCGACGGCAATACGTATTATTATGGTAGCACTCCGTCTTCCCAGCTATACAGGGAGGCAGAAACAACAGTTGTGTATGCGTGGTACCTTGACGCAGTTGAGGATGCTGAGGGCAACAGGATAGACTTTACGTATACAGACAGCGCCAGTGGCCGGTATGTAGATCCTGCGTCCATAACTTATAATGATGGGGCGACCAGCATAGACTTTACTTATGAGTTACGACCTGACGAGCGTGTGACTTACGTGTGCGGAATACCTCTTTCCGTTACCAAACGTCTGTCTTCCATTTCTGTCAGGCATGAAGGCCATACTCTTCGTACTTATCATGCAGGCTATCAGGTTGCCGCAGGAAGTGGATGGTCACAGTTGACATCCTTTACTCTTTCAGATGCAGGAGGAACGAACCTTTCTCCTACACGTTTTACATGGTCACCATTTCCTGGTATAGAATATGAAGAAGTCTCATGCAGCATTAGCGAGCCCTCATATGGAAGTTCCTATCATTTCGATGACGGCTATCACTGCCTCATTAGCGCAGATTTTGATGGTGACGGTCTTTCCGATATCATAAAAATAAGAACCGGATATGAGCAAAATGGTGCTAATCGTTCAAATTACACCTTTGCCATATGCCAGCGTGCAGAATTGAATACTGATGGTTCTGTTGCCTTTGAAAAGAAGAGGATGTTCAAGCTTCCACCGAATATAATGAACAACAGTTCAAACTCGAACGAGGACACAGGACCGATAGTCCTTGATTTTGATGGAGACGGGAAGTCCGATGTGTTCTATTCTTATTGGGGAGATGAAGAAGGGAACTTTCAAACTTCGTACAGTTGTATTATAGGTTCAGAGGCGATGGCATCAGGTGTCGTATTTCCCTCTGAGATTATCTACGGTAGTATGTCGGGCTCTGACATACCTCCCCTGCATGTGGCGGCAGACTTCAACAATGATGGACATGACGACCTGTTTATCCTGGAGAGAAAGGAAAACAGCGCAGATAATTGTTGCCATATAGTCTATTATAATACCAACGGCATAGGTGGCTTTGTCAGTGATGAAACCTTCACTTTGGAAATACCGGGCTATCCGCGCCATCTCTTTGCCTCCGACTTCAACGGTGACGGAATGGAAGACCTTGGTGTATTCTTCAAGAACGGCTACAGAATATTCCTTAATAAAGGAATCGGCCTTCCATATGCTTTTAATGACAACAGCATGGTGGCGTTTTTCAACGACGGCTTTAACTGGGCGCCTGAGCGGATGTTCCCTGGTGATTTCAACGGAGACGGGGTTACGGACTTTTTGATGCACAGCTACGAATTCGGCTATAATCAGAACTGGTATCTGGCCTTTGGAAACGGTAACTGCGGATTTACCCTGCAGCAAGTCTCTCCCTCTGCAATGAATGGCCTATATGACAATCAAGAAAGTTTGAAAGACGGGAACTTTTTCTGTCATGTCAATGACTTCGACAGCGACGGGAGGACAGATGTCTTCATGGCGAAAAAAGTATTTAATGGCACGACTTATGTGAAGACTGTCTGTCGTTGGCTGAAATCGACAGGAAGTAACCTGACATCTTTCCGCTCCTGTGAATTTACAGACCAGGATGATGTTTCCCCACGCCATGTAGTTGCCGGTCATTTTTTGGGAAAAGGGCAGGTGAGCCTTGCCAATTACGGAAAAGATATTTTCAGCGGTGGCGGCCTGCAAAACCGCTGGCGTTTCTATCAGGCAGAGGATACCGACTGTAGCAATGGGAAAATCCTGCGTTTAGATGACGGTCTGGGAAACCGGATGTCTTTTTCCTATGGCAACCTGAGTAATCCTGCTCTATATTCCCCCGGCCTTCAGTCAGCCTTCCCTCTGTCAGAAGGGTGCTTGCCCATCAACGTGACCGCATCCGTCACACAATCGAATGGCATCCTTGACAGCATAAGGACGGACTATTCTTATAAAGGTCTGAAGAAACATCGGCAAGGGCTCGGATTGCTTGGCTTTGAGGGTATTTATACCATCAATCAGACGACCGGGCTACAAGTTAAGAATGAAATTACAGACTGGAACCTCCAGGTATGCAAGCCAGAGTCGGAGCGGCAGACATATATTTCATCTGGTCAGATATCCACCACGACAACTCATTATAGCTATCTTCCTAAAGAGTATTGGAATTATTACCATACATACCTGCACGGTCGACATTATTTCCAGTATCCTGACAGTATTATCGTGACCGACTTTGACGGCGGCACGACCATCATCAGTTCGGTATTTGACGAAAACTCTTTCAATCTGAACAGGAAACAAGAGAAAGATATCCTGACGGGATCTTTAAAGGAGAAGGAATACTCTGACTATATATGCTGTCTCAGTCAGAATCTTCCTTGTAAAATTATTGAAAAAAGAAAACATCCTGATGAAGACATTTCCTTCACCGACACCACCCTCATCACCTACGATGCCTTTGCCCGTCCCACCCGTGTCGTTCATCATGCCGGCACAGCCGCATCCTATGTCACGCTGAACGAGTATGACTCATGGGGCAACCTCACGGCCACCGTCGACTCCGGCCATCCCACCATCCGCATCAGCCACGTGACGGAATATGATGCTACTCACCGCTTCCCTGCTGCCACGTACATACAGACGAATAACGGAACCATAGCCGGCCGTAAGCAGTATACCTACGACACCTGGGGCAACATGCTCACCGAGACAGACCTGACCAACACAGCCCAGCCCCTCACCACCACGCATGCCTATGACGGCTGGGGCAACCGCCTGTCGACGACGGCACCGACCGGCCACCGCACGCAGTATGACCGCGGACGCACCGCCGACGGATACTTCACCCTCCGGCGCGGCATCTCACAGCCGTGGGTAAAGACTACCTACGACAGCACCGGCCGTGAGCTGTCCACCGAGACGCGCGGAGCTGGCGGCATCGTGGTCAAGACAACCAACAGCTACGATACACGCGGACGGCTGCACACAAAGACGGAGCAGCAGGGCGAGCGTACCCTGACGACCAGCTATACATACGATGCCCGCGACCGAATAACACAGGTGAGCGACGACACCGGATCGACATCAACCTTCTCCTACGGGCTGCGCTCCTCGACAGAGACCATCGGAGGCCGCACCTATACGAAGACCTATGACGCATGGGGAAACGTCAAGACCTCCTCCGACCCAGTGGCCACCGTCAGCTACCTGTATAACTCCCAGGGACTGCCGCGAAGCGTGACGACCGCTGGCAGCACCGTCACGATGACCTACGACCAGGCAGGGCGCCGCCTGACCCTTACCGACCCCGATGCCGGCACCATGACCACCGCTTATGACGTGCTTGGCAACATCACCCGTCAGACAGACGCCAGGGGAAAGACCGTCACGTACACCTATGACAAGTTCGGACGGGAGCAGCGGAAGATCTACGACGGCAACAGCATCGCCCGTACCTACGGCACTTCAGGCAACAGTGCCATGCGGCTCACGTCAGAGTATAACACCGGCATGTCCGTCAGCTACGCCTACGATGGCTATGGCCGCATTGTCAGTGAGACACGTACGGCCGACAACTCCCCCCGTCTCTTCACCTACAGCTATAACCCTGACGGCAGCCTCGCCACGGTGACCTATCCCGACACCGTCACCGTGGCCTACACCTACGACTGCTACGGATACCGCAAGGGCATGACCGTGGACGGACAACAGGCATGGACACTGGGCGGCAAAAACGGGGCAGACATCTACTGGCACCTGAACGGCGGCTGCAGCCTCAGTCACGGCTACGACAAGAAAGGACGCCTCGTCTCACGCACGAACTACACCCCGATAACCATCTCTCCTGTCGATGGCGGACTGCTCTCCGGTGACGGCCTGAACGGAATTGGAGACCACGGCAGCCTTCCGGTAGACACCATGATAACCGACCCCGGCACACCCGGCGTGCTGTTAGGAACCCCCGTCCATGAGATGACCTTCACCTACGACCATCAGACGGGCAACCTCACCTCTCGGACAATCGGCGGCATTACAGAGTCCTTCACCTACGACAGCCTTGACCGCCTGACCGCCGTCACACAGGGAAGCTCCACCCTGCTGTCCGTCAGCTATGGCGATGGCGGCAATATCCTCTCGAAGACGGGACTCGGCAGCTACAGCTACGACAGCGGCAAGCCCCATGCCGTGACGGGCGTGGAGAATACCGCCGGTCTCGTCAGTGACATCCCTCAGACCATCACCTACAACGGCATCGGGCAGGCCACCCGTATCCACCAGCAGGCACGCGAGGCGGTCATTACCTACGGCCCCGACGAGACGCGGTGGAAGACGGCATTCACCGACACAGGCCTCACCCGTCGCCTCATCCGCTATTACGGCGACTACGAGGAAGTGGACAGCTTCGGACCGCATCCCGGCATCCCTGCCGTGGCCACGAAGAAATACCACTGGCTGCCCGGCGACGTGCTGTATGTCAGGCAGGGTGGCGCAGGCAGACTCTACTATCTTGCCACCGACCACCTGGGCAGCATCCGCGAGGTGATGAAGGCCGACGGCGACCTGACGAGCGTCTTTCATGCCGACTACGACGCATGGGGTCGTCAGACCGTCAGCCGCGACAGCATCGGCATCTACCGAGGCTACACCGGCCATGAGATGCTGCCGGAGTTCGGACTTATTAACATGAATGGGCGTATGTACGACCCGCTGCTGGGTCGTTTTCTCTCACCTGACAACTATGTCCAGCTGCCCGACCTCTCGCAGAGTTTCAACCGCTACTCCTACTGCCTGAACAACCCGCTGAAGTATACAGATCCCAGTGGGGAGTTTTTCGGGTTCACAGGTTTTTTAACAGGATTTGTTCATGGATTGTGGCATTTCATCACTAAGGGTGGCAGTTTTTCCAACGTTTTCAAAGAAACATGGAAAAATGGAGTAAACTATTTAAAAGTTGACTGGGGCATGTTCTTTAAAGGTAAGCCTTTACAAAGGATATCTCGTTTCACTTGGGAACTGCCTCAGACGATTGCAGGTCGGGTATTTACAGAATTCCGTTTCTATCAGCATTCAATAGATAATGTAGGCTATTACGATGGTGCCACATATGTTTACAGAGAAGTCGAAAATGGAGGCTTTGGTGGAGTTACGTTGGGCAGTTTTATCAACATCGAAGCCCCTGGGCCTTGGCCGACTGATGAACATGGAAATTTTGCTCCATGGGAACATCCCGTTTTCGGACATGAATACGGCCATTATCTTCAGAGTCAGGAGTATGGATGGGGTTACCTGTTTTCTGTTGGTATACCAAGCCTTATCAGTGCAGAGAAAAACAAAGGATGGTATGCGAAGGTGGTAGAAATTGAGCCTCATAAAGGAGTATTTATAGTAAAAAAACATATGACCAAATGGTTTGAGATGAGTGCGAACAAAAAGGCCAGAGATTATTTCAAAAAACGGGGGAAGGATTGGGGAGACGAAACTTTCCCAATATCTATAAGCAAGATTCTATATTATATTCAAAGCAGATAAAAACAAATAATTATTTATAAACAATGGAGTACAGTGTTATGAAGAAAATCTTCCTGTTTGTTTGTGCATTATGCCTATGGAGTTGTGGAAAACTTGGATTAACGATGGATCCTATTGATATGTTTGAGAATTATTACTGGATTGGGTTTGAGAATAAATCAACCAAACAACTTGTTTTTGAAGTTTGTTATGTTGATTCACTGACGGATTCTTGTAAAATAGAATTTGTACCTCAGCGCGACTATGTACACGCAGAAGAATCAATATACCTTCCAGTTTTACAAGGTGATCATTATTGGAAATATCTGTTCGAACATGGTTGGATAGGAGATACCATACTTGTAGCAATTGACGACAAATGGGAGGATATAGAAAAGTGGGAGAAGACGTTAGACAAATCTTTCGTAGATACAGTTTTGATATTAACAGAGAAGGAAGCCCCGCAGGGAAATTTTTGGGAGGTTATTTATAAGCCTGAGTAACTTATCTTGCAGTGTAAAAAAATGAATGTTTAGAAGATTCCTGACATATTGCCTGTTGTTGCTTCCTGTCTGCACGGTCATGGCAGACGGGGTGAACCACCTGGGCAGCGTCCGGCGCGCAGCCACTCCTTTACTCCTTTACTCCATAGAGATTTGTTATTGTTCTAAGGAGTTTGGGAGTTTGGGAGTTTTTTTCTCTGCGCATCGTGCGGCAGGACGGCGTCGTGGAGACAAAACTGTAACTAAGGGAGATGGTAGCATATGGGAAAAGTAAGATATTATTTGATTATATTTTTAATCATGTTTTTTCCTTTTCATGGAAAATCACAGAAGAATACTGATGTTGTGAGATTTTGCGAATGTCAAAAGGTAGGGACGATCATTCCTCCAGAGAATAAGTATGAATATGAAAATGAAACTATTCAGGGGGAAGCTATTTACAATCAATCTGATTCTACACTTCAGATACGCATTGTTAACAACACACATAAGCCTGTTTATCTTTTCAGGAGCTATTTCTCGGATGATATTTGTCAATCTAAACTCATATACCGATATAACGAGAAGAGTCAACATTTGACCATTTCCTTTATACCATGGATTGCGACTCTATCTATGTATTATTCTGATCTTATCTATACACGGAATAAATTATTGTATGAGGGGGCTGTGGTTTACGATTTTTATTATATTGGGGCAAATAGCTTCTTTTCATTCAATTTAGATGTCTTGAACTTAAAAGAAATAAAGAAATGCGTTAAAGACGTAAATTTTGACAGATACAACAAAAAAGCAAAACTTCCCAAATTGCGCCCAGTGGTCATAAAAAAGAACAATATTCAATCTTGTTCTGTTGAACTGGCAATCTACAAAGATGTTAGCAAGATATGCAACGTTAACTCCTACATGTATTATTATTCACAATTTATTCCTGCCGCGGCATCTTATGATGTTATTAGCATACCAATAGTGATGGATGGTAATAGAAATTAATTATGCATTATGAATACAAATCGGTATGAATTTGCGCCAAAGGCGCGAAGACGGGCTGCACCTCAGCAAAGAGCAAGCTCTCTGCATTCGGTTTGCACCGTCTTCGCATCAAAGGGGGATTAGTTGTCAGTCTTGTCGGGCCAAGGACAGGGCTTTCCGTCAGCTTTCCTGACGGGACGCTGGGCCTTCATCCGGCGTAGCTCGCGACCCAGCCGGCGAGACAGCTGGCGGACGATGTCGGGACGGTCAGCCGCAAGGTCGTGCTGTTCGCTGATGTCCTGCTCGATGTCGTAGAGGTTTTTCTCTTGTGTCTTGTAGTCGTAGATGAGTTTCCATCGGCCGAGGCGGATGGCACAGTTGAGGCTGATGGCGGGGCCGTCGTTGCCCCAGACGTTGGGATAGTTCCATATCAGCGCGCGGCCTTGTGAGGGGTCGCCCGTCTGCAGGAGCAGGGGTATGAAGCTGCGGCCGTCGACATGCTGCGGCACGTGCCAGTGCTTCACGCCGGCCATCTCGAGCAGGGTGGGGAAGAAGTCCTCAATCATCACGTAGCTGTCGCAGCGTGTGCCGCCCGCCACCATGCCGGGCCATCGCACGATCATCGGCACGCGGATACCGCCCTCGAGCAGCGACCCCTTGCCCGACCGCAGCGGTGCGTTCTGCATGTAGAGTGGCGGGTCGCGGTAGTAGCTGTTTGTGGCCAGTCCGCCGTTGTCGCTCATGAAGATGACGATGGTCCGCTCTGCCTCGCCGTTGCTGTCGAGCCAGCCGAGGATGTCGCCCAGGCTCTTGTCCATGCCCTCGATGAGCGCGGCATAGGCAGCCTCTTTCTCTGTGAGTCCTTTGTCGCGGTATTTCTGGTAGTAGCGGCTGTCGCGGTCGATGGGTATGTGCACGGCATAGTGCGACATATACAGGTAGAACGGCCGTCCGTCGCTGCGTGCCTGGTCGAGCTGTTTCAGGCATTCCTGCGTGAGTGCCTCGGTGAGGAAGGTCCCTGTCTGCCAGTATTCCTCCAGGCCGGGCGTGTGCATGGGTGTAGTGGGCTTGCCCTGTGCGTCATGTCCGTAGTTCTGCTCACTCAGGTAGGTAGCCGGTCCGCCGGCAGCATGCCCGCCGATGTTTACGTCGAAGCCGAAGTGCTCGGGGCGTTCGCCCGGTGTGCCGGCGGCTCCCCAGTGAGCCTTTCCGATGTGAATGGTGTGGTAGCCGCCTGCGCGGAGGATGTCGACGAAGGAGCGTGCTGTGAAGGTGTGGTCGATGCCTGCTGTCTGGCAGATGCCGTTGACGTTCCAGTCGGGCGTGACGATGTCGTTGTCGTCGAGGTCTGTCGACGTGTCGCGCTGCAGCGTCCAGTTGGTCACGTGGTGGCGTGCAGCGTTGGCACCCGTCATCAGCGAGCAGCGCGAGGGCGAGCTGATGGGCGCTGCATAGGCCTGTGTGAACAGCATCCCCTGGTCGGCCAGCCGCTGCATGGCAGGTGTCTCGAAGGTGCCGTTCAGGGCTGTCCGCTCGGTCCAGAACGGTACGGAGGTATCTTGCCATCCCATGTCGTCGACCATGAACAGGATGATGTTTGGCTGCTGCCGGCTCCATGCGGCAGCCGGTGCGACGGCCAGTGCCAGTCCTGCCAGCCTGACCGGCATTTCTGCCTGCCATAGTGTTTTGCTTTTCATGCTTGTTTCCTCGTCTTCTTGCCGCAAAGTTAGCCAATTCCGTCGGATTATGCAAGTTTCTGTCCTGATTTGTCATCTCTTTTTTGGACTTCGCAAAGCGCCTGATCACCAATGGAGCGCAAGAACTTTAAATAAGTTACTCTCGCTCGGCAAAACATAAAAACAAAAATAAATTTCTCATTTCTCATTTCTCATTTCTCATTTTATTTTGTAACTTTGAATAAGTTACTCCCGCTCGGCAAAACATAAAAAAACATAAACAAGTTACTGTTTTTTTGTTTTGCGCTCACTTATCCGTAACTTTGCAGAGGTATATAGAACCCTTGAACCATGAACAGACTTGTTGTTTTCCTCAGCGCCCTTGTACTCTGCGCTTGTGCATCGAAAGAGCAGCCGGCAACAGCGCCGCAAAGCTCTGCGTTCAAAATCGAATATGTCCAGCCCGTACGTGTCGTACAGGCCACCGGCAGCGTGACCAATGCAGAACACTTGCTCAAGCCCTATGCCGGACAGGTGTCGACATCGGAACCTGAGGCGGTGGGCTTCCGCAAAGGCGGTTCCGTGCTCATCGACTTCGGACGCGAGTTGCAGGGCGGCATCGAGATTACGCGTAGCATAGCCGGCAGCCATAAGGCAGCACGCTTCCGCCTCTGCCTGGGCGAGTCGGTGAGCGAGGCCATGAGTAATGTCGATGCTGACGGCACCACTGCCACCAACGACCATTCCGCACGCGACATCGACATCAGCGTGCCCTGGCTCGGTGCCGCCACCTATGGCAACAGCGGCTTCCGCTTCGCCCGCCTCGACCTCATCGACGATGACGGACAGGATGTCGGCATCGTTGCCGTCAGAGCCGTCTCGCGGTTGCGCGACATTCCCTATGGCGGCTCCTTCCGATGCAGCAATGACAGGCTGAACCAGATCTGGCAGACCGGTGCCTACACCGTACACCTCTGTATGCAGGACTACCTCTGGGACGGCATCAAGCGCGACCGCCTCGTGTGGATTGGTGACATGCACCCCGAGGTGATGACCGTCAACACCGTCTTCGGCAATCAGGAGGTGGTGCGGAAAAGCCTCGACTACGTGCGTGACAACACCCCTGCCGACGAGTGGATGAACGGCATCTGCTCCTACTCCCTCTGGTGGATTATCCTGCAGCATCACCTCTACCAGTGGTATGGCGACAAGGAATACCTGACGGCGCAGCATGCCTATCTGTCGGAACTTCTCGACAACGTCATCGGGAATATCGACGGCAACAAGGAGAACTACCAGAGCGGACGCTTCATCGACTGGCCGTCGGCCGACCTGCCCGACGTCATCCATGCCGGGTTGCAGGCACTGTCGGTGAGAGCCCTGGAGGCCGGAGCCGAGATGGGCGGTTGGCTGGACGACCAGGCGCTCCGCACGAAATGCAGCGATGCCGCCGCTCAGCTGCGTGAGTATACGCCTGATACCGCAGGAAACAGTCAGGCAGCGGCACTGCTGGCTATACAGGGCATGATGCCCGCCGACGAGGCCGCCGACATCATCATCGGCAATGGTCCAGAACGCTTCACCTCGTTCATGGGTTACTACCTGTTGGAGGCTCTCGCCATGGCAGGGCGCTACGACGAAGCCCTGCAGCTCATCAGCGACTACTGGGGCCGGATGATTGACCTCGGCGCCACCACCTTCTGGGAGGACTTCAACTACGAGGACGGAAAGAAAGCCGGGCGCATCGACGAGCTACCCGCCGACAGCCTTTTCGATATCCATGCCGACGGCGGAGCCTACTGCTACGTCGGCCTGCGCCACAGCTTCTGCCACGGCTGGGCATCAGGACCCACCACATGGCTGAGTCGCCATGTCCTCGGCATAGAACCCGTGGGTGTGGGATTCCGGAACGTGCGTATCGAGCCTCATTTGGGTAGCCTCGAATGGGCAGAGGGAACCTTCCCGACACCCTACGGCCTTATCGAGGTGTCTCACCACAAGCGCCCCGACGGAACCATCGACTCACGCGTCAAGCTTCCTAAAGGTGTCAAACGGGCCAAATAAGCCCGTTTGACACCTTTGGCAGCGTGCTGACCTTCGCAAGGGAAAAAGACGATGTCTGGCAACGATGCTAAGACTTGTGAAAGCAAAATCGCCGAATTTGCTGACCAAAATCGCCGAATTTGCTGACCAAAATCGCCGAATTTGCCCTGAGGAGACAAAGAAATGAGAAATGAGAAATGAGAAATGAGTAATGAGAAATGAGAAATTAGAAATGAGTAATTATGATTACCCCATCCGGCAGACACTCCCCTCTACTTATGGGGAGAGGGTGAAAGTTTAAGAGTTTAAGTAGCATAAGAAGTAATGAATACAACAATGAAAAAATCACTCAAGATGCTCCTGCTGGGGCTCTGCCTGACCCTGACGGCACAAGCACAGAACAGCGTGTCGGTCGACAAGGGCGGTAAACAGATAGCATACAGCCGCATGCTCTTCGGCTCGTTCATCGAACATTTCGACAACCAGATCTATGGCGGTATCTACGACCCCGGCAATGCCCTCAGCGACGAGGACGGTTTCCGCACCGATGTCATCGAGGCACTGAAGGCTCTGCGCATGCCTATCGTGCGTTGGCCGGGTGGCTGCTTCGTGTCGACCTATCACTGGCTCGACGGTGTGGGGAAAAACCGCCAGCCCGTATTCGATAAGACGTGGGGAGTGGAAGACCCCAACACCTTCGGCACCGACGAGTTCATCAAGTGGTGTCGGAAGGTGGGCTGCGAACCTTTCATCTGCACCAATGCCGGCACGGGGACACCCGAGGAGATGAGCGACTGGGTGGAATACTGCAACCTCACCCAAGGCAAGTGGGGACGGCTGCGGGCAGAGAATGGACACCCCGAGCCCTACAACGTGAAATATTGGAGCGTAGGCAACGAAAACTGGGGACGCCACGAGTTGGGAGCACGCACCGTAGAAGAGTGGGGACCGCTGGTGCGCGAGTCGGCCAAGCTCATGCGAAGCGTGACGAAAGACGCGAAGCTCTTCGCTGCGGCAACGCCCGACGAGAGTTGGAGCCTGCCATTGCTCAAGGCTGCCGGATGGACCCTCGACTACATCAGCATCCACGGCTACTGGGACCCCCTCTTCCATGTCAACAATCCCGCCTCGTTCATCGACTGCATGATGAAGACCGAGGCACCGGAGCATGACATCCGGCGCACCATGGACATCCTCGACAAGGCACACTTCGGCGGCGGGAAGATCAAGATAGCCTTCGACGAGTGGAACCTGCGCAACTGGCACCATCCCTGGCATGGTGACCTGCGCCGTGGTTTCGACCTGGAGGCGCGACGCAAGAACGACATCGCCTCGACCTACACCATGGCCGAAGCCCTCTTCGCCGGCTGTTTCCTCAATGCCTGCCTGCGCCACTCCGACATCGTCGACATCGCCTGTATCTCGCCCATCGTCAATACGCGCGGCCCTATCTATGTCGACCATGACGGCATCACCCGCCGCACACACTACTATACCCTGTATATGTATAGCAACCTGCTCGAGACGCATTACGTGCCGGTAAGCCTGCAGACCGATACCATCACCAACGGAAAGAAACACACACCCGTATTGGACATCGCCCTCACCGCTAACAAGGAAGGCACACGCTATGTCATGGCCGTCGTGAACAAAGACCCCGGGAAAGACGTCAGCCTCAGCATCGACTTCGCCTCGATGGGCAAGAAGGCTCCGAAGACCGTCAGCGGCTGGGTGCTCGCCGGAAAGAGTCCCGACGACTACAACGACCGCGGCGATGAACACGTGAAGCCCGAGTCGCGCACCCTCAAGGTGAAGGACGGCACTGTCAGCATTCCAGCCCACTCTGTGACATTCATTACCATACAATAACATGAAAAAGATTTTTTTGACTATCGCCGCACTGACGGCACTGGCTGCATCGGCCAATGAATGGAAGCCGGTCGAATGGCCTATGATGAAGCACTACGACGGCAACCACCTCTATCAGATTGCACTGCCGCTGGGTGGCATCGGCACCGGACAGGTGTCGCTGGGCGGACGAGGTGAGCTGCGCGACTGGGAGATAATGAACATCCCGGCAAAAGGGTTCAGTACGGTGTATACCGGCAGCAGCAATGCACCCTTCTTTGCCATCTATGCCAAACCCGATGGCAAGGAGGCCACAACGACACTGCTCGAAGGTCCCCTCTACAGTCAGGAGTATCTGCGTGGCGGCGGCGGTGAGGAGGTGAACCACCATGGCATGCCGCGCTTCCGTCATGCTTCGTTCGATGCCGCCTATCCCTTCGGACAGGTGAACCTCAGCGACGAGCAGCTTCCCGTCAGGGTGCGCATCAAGGGGTTCAACCCGCTCATCCCCTGCAACAGCGATGATTCCAGCCTGCCCGTGGCCGTGCTGGCCTATGAGGTGACCAATACCACCAACACACCGCTGGAGGTGTCGGTGTGCGGTACGATGCGCAACTTCATCGGGCGCGACGGACGCAACAACAGCTTTGCAGGATGTAAGGACAACAAGAATGTGTATCGGGAGGCCGACGGACTGAAGGGTATCTTCTTCTACTCCGACAGTGTCCCGGCCAACGACCCCGCCTGGGGAACGATGGCGCTGACGACAGACAGCTACGGACAAGTGAGCTGGCGCACCTGCTCAAAGCCCAACCACTGGCAGAACGCCATCCTGAACTTCTGGGATGACTTCAGTGCCGACGGTCAGCTCACCGACAAGGCATGGCCCCTCGAAGTCGACCCGATGGCATCGCTCGCCGTGAAGAAACGTATTGCCCCCCGACAGACAGAGACCTTCGTGTTCTACCTTACATGGAGCTTCCCCAACCGCAAGGCGTGGTCGGCAACGGTTGTCGGCAACTACTACAGCACACTCTACAAAGACGCTTGGGATGCTGCCGGGAAGATAGTCCCGCGAATACCTTTGCTCGAGAAACAGACGAAGCAGTTTGTCGAGACGTTCATCAAGAGCACCTATCCCGACGTGGTGAAGGAGGCTGCCTTGTTCAACCTCTCCGTGCTGCGTTCGCAGACCGTCTTCCGTATTCCTTCCGGTCATCTGATGGGGTGGGAGGGCGTATGGAACCGCGCAGGTTCCTGCAAAGGTTCCTGCACCCACGTGTGGAACTATGAGGTGTCGACTCCCTTCCTCTTCGGCGACCTGGCGAAGACCATGCGCGACGTGGAGTTCAACTACGCCACCCGTGAGAACGGATACATGAGTTTCCGTGCCAACCTTCCCCTCTCTGAGGCAACCACCTATAATAATGTCGCAGCCGACGGACAGATGGGATGTATCATGAAGATGTATCGTGAGTGGCAGCTCTCAGGCGACCAGAAGTTCCTCAGCGACAACTGGCAGCAGGTGAAGAAAGTCCTCGGCTATGCCTGGGAAGCACGTTCGTGGGACGGCAATCAGGACGGCGTCATGGAAGGCTCGCAACACAACACAATGGACGTGAACTATTTCGGGCCGAACCCGCAGATGGGGTTCTGGTATATGGGCGCCCTCCGCGCTGCCGAAGAGATGGCGCTGGCCATGAAAGACAAGGTCTTCGCCAAGAAATGCCGTACGCTGTTCGAGAAAGGCAGCCGCTGGATGGATGAGAACCTCTTCAACGGCGAGTACTACGAACATAAGATTACCGACCCCGAGACGTTCGAATTCCTCGACATGAGCGATCCCAATGTCAAGGTGCCCGACTTCCAGCTGGGCAGTGGCTGTCTCGTCGACCAGCTCGTCGGTCAGTATATGGCGCATATATGCGGACTGGGATACCTCGGTGACAAGGAGCACATCAAGACCACGCTGAAGAGTATCATGAAATATAACTTCCTCGACGATTTCGGCCGCCACTTCAATAATATGCGCACCTTCGTCTATGGCGGTGAGGCCGGACTCCTCATGGCCTCCTGGCCCAAGGGACGCCTCGAAGTGCCGTTCCCCTATTTCAACGAGGCCATGACAGGCTTTGAATATACTGCTGCCGTAGGGATGATGTACGAAGGCATGACGGCCGACGGACTGAAGTGCTTCAAGGCCATACGCGACCGCTTCGACGGTGCCAAGCGTAACCCCTTCAGCGAACCCGAGTGCGGACACCACTATTCGCGTGCCATGGCAGCATGGGCCGGCATCATCGCACTGAGCGACTTCCACTATTCCGGCGTCAGCCATACGATGTCGTTCACGGGCAATCCCGGATGCTACTTCTGGAGCAATGGCTACGCATGGGGACTCTGCACTGTCAAGGCCGACGGCACTGCCGACCTGAGTGTCGTCAAAGGGGCGCTGCAACTCGACAAGATTACCATCGGCCAGCGCACGGTGAAGGCGAAGAACAAGGTGATTGCTGAGGGCGAGACCTGGGAAGGTATCTAATCAGGACATGCATCCCGTCTGCGGACTGCCTGGCGGCAGTTTTAGGGAACACCGATGGTGACGACACATTCTGGGAGAACCCCAGGAATGTGCTGGCTTACGCCAACATCGGCTTGAAGATTGTCGGGCGCTTTGCGTGGGGTATCCGACTATGAAAAGCGCCGCTCAGACGATACTGGTCTGAGCGGCGCTTTTATGACGGATGGCATCGGCAATCATCTCTTGTAGTCGATAGACTGCAGACGGTCGGAACTGCCGCCGTAGAGCAACTTCCATTCGCCGCTCACGGGCTTCATGTCCTGAGCCTCGGCATCCCAGTTGAGGAAGGTGTCATCGGTCAGCGGGAACGCCACCTCAACGGTCTGGCCGGCAGGAACCGACACGCGCTTGAAGCCACGCAGGCTCTTCTGAGGACCTTCAGCATCGGCGGGCAGAGAGACATACAGCTGAACGACTTCGCTGCCATCGCGGCTACCTGTGTTGGTGACAGGGACAATCAGGTCTTTCCCCTTGACGGTGGCCTGGCCATACTCAAAGGTGGTATAGCTCAGTCCGAAGCCGAAAGCAAAAAGCGGGGCGTCGGTGAAGTAACGATAGGTGCGCCCTGTCATCGCATAGTCGTTGAAGTCGCGCAGCTGGCTGTCGTTGCGATAGAAGGTGACGGGCAACTTTGCAGAGGGGACGGCATCACCGTAGAGAATATTACAGATGGCAGTGCCGCCCATCTGGCCGGGATACCACACTTGGAGGATGGCTTCGCACGTCTCCGTCTCAGGGGCAAGGGCGATGGCAGAGCCCGAGAAGTTGACGAGGATGACCTTCTTACCGGCAGCGTGGAGGGCTTTGATGGTCTCGCGCTGGACGGCAGGCAACTCTATGCTGGTGCGGTCGCCACCGCTGAAGCCCGGCAGATTGACTCCCATCTCCTCACCCTCCAGCTGTGGAGTGATGCCACTGGCAAAGACAACGACATCGATGTCTTTCAGCTGGTCGAGCAGACGCTGCGGTGTGAGGTCCTTGTCTTTCTCGACATGGTTGCACCCTTTGAGGGTGATGAGGTCGGCATGACGCTGTTTCATGGCGTCGGCAAGGGTGATGGTCTCGTCGGGAATACCGTTGTAGTTACCCCACTGCATCTCGCGGTCGTCGCTGTTAGGACCGACAAGGGCGATGCGCTCGTCGCCTTTCAGCGGAAGAATGCTGTTGTTGTTCTGAAGGAGTACGATGGTCTCCTCGGCCATTTTCAGCGACAGTGCTTTATGCGCTTCCCCTTCCACGATGTCGTCGGAGAGATGGTTCCACGGCTCGGTGTTGTGGTCGAGTTCGCCCAGTCGGATGCGGGCTGCAAGCAGACGGGTGAGGCAGCGGTCTACATCGGCTTCGTCAAGAAGCCCTTGCTCTACAGCCTCGGGGATATGCTCGTAGGCATCGCCGCAGTTCAGGTCGACGCCGGTGCGAACGGCAGCAGCCACGGCATGGGGAGCGTCGGCGCTGTAGTGGTGGCCTTCGTAGAAGTCGGAGATGGCTCCGCAGTCGGAGGTGATGAGTCCTTGGTATTTCCATTCACCTCGCAGGATGCTGTCGACGAGGTATACGCTGGCGCCGCATGGCTTGCCACGGAAGCTGTTGTAGGCAATCATCACTTCCTGAACGTTGGCCTTCGTGACGAGGTCTTTGAAGGCCGGCAGGTAGGTCTCGCGCAGGTCGCGCTCGCTCACCTCGGCATTGAACTCATGGCGTGACGGCTCCGGTCCGGAGTGCACGGCATAGTGCTTGGCACAGGCGTGGGCTTTCAGCACCTTGGCATCGTCGGGACCTTGCAGGCCGCGAACGACGGCGCATCCGAGAACACCCGTCAGGAACGGGTCTTCACCGTAGGTTTCCATGCCCCGTCCCCATCGGGGATCGCGGAAGATATTGATATTCGGCGTCCAGAAGGTCAAACCCTGGTATTGGCCCACTTCACCTTTGGCTATGGCCTGACGGTTCTTGACACGGGCTTCATCGCTGGCAGCGGTGAACACTTCTTCCAGCAGCGCCTCGTCGAAGGATGCTGCCATGCCGATGGGCATGGGAAAGACGGTGGCCTTGCCGTTGCGGGCTACGCCATGCAGCGCCTCATTCCACCAGTTGTAGGCAGGGATGCCCAGTGAGTCGATGGCGGGGGAATAGAAGAGCATCAGCGATTTCTTCTGTTCAATACTCATTTTTGAAATCAGGTCTTTTGCACGCTGTTCGGCAGTGTTCTGCGAACAGGCGGTCGCCAGGAGTACCAGGACGGCTGTAAGCATTAGGGTTTTTGGTTTCATAGTTTTTCCGATGATGTTATTAAGTTTTAAATATATTTCCCCTGATATATCCTCCTGCGGATTATTGGAGGTAGCTGATCTGTATGCTGACCGGGCCGAGCAAGCCGGAAGACTGTAGCTCGGCGTCTTTCTGCCAGGGCTGGATATTCGTCCAGGTCTTCCGTTCGTCGGCAGGCAGGTGTTCGTCGGCGATAAGCCGGTTGCGCCAGTTGTTATAGACCGTCACCTCGATGCGGTTCTGACCCTTGCGGACATAGTCGGTGATGTCGAGGCGATAGGGATAGGTCCATACGCCGCCGGCTGCTTGCCCGTTAATCTTCACGGAACCCAAGACCATCACCTTGCCGAGGTTTAGCTCGATGCGGGCGTTCTTGAGGTCTTTCTTGCTGTCGATACGGAAGGTGTTGACGTAAGTGGCGCTACCTGAGAACGAACGGATGTCAGGGTCGTCGCTACTGCTCCAGTCGGTGAGTTCTGCGACCCCTGTCCTGACGAATGCGGGCTTGCCAGCTGATGCCGCGAAGGTGATGTCCCAAGGATGGTCTGTCGTGACGGTCTTCGTGTCTCGAACGGTCCGTGCCGGCAGGGCATGGGCCTTGAATACGATGAAGGTGCTTTCGAGACGGTCGAGTGCTATCGCAACCTTTTGCCGACCGCCTGTCGCTGTGCTGACGATGCCGCGTCTTTCGCCTGTTGCCGGGTTCCATAGCTCGGCTTGCATGCTGTCGGGGATACGGAAGGTAACGGTGTCGGTGACGGGCTCTTCTGACTGGTTGGCAACGAAGTAGATGTCGCCGTCGGGAAGGGCGCGGTGGATGAAAGCCAATGGCTTGCCCTCTGGCGTATGGAAGTCTGGGACGATACCCATGGCCGTCAGGATGTCCTTGAGCGAGGTCCCGTCGGGATAGACGTGTCCGGCTCCGTATTGTCCGTTGGCAGTCCATAGCTGCTGTGCCAGCTGCCTGACTATGGCGTCGGCCTTCGGATAGTCTTGTAGGCTGGGCGACCGCTGTGGTGCCGGCCCGACGATGGTCAGTCCCTGGCTGACGAGCTCGCTGATGCGTCGGAGCACTTCCGGTCGCATGGTGTCTTGTCGTGGCAGCACGAGTACAGCGTATTCCATCCCGCTGTCGAGGACTAACCGATGGTTGCTGACGCGGCTGTGCTTGAGTAGCACTTCAGCGTTGATATAGTCGAATGAGTAGCCCTGTGGAGGGGCAGGGTCGCATATCCCCGTCATCTTCGGCGTATCTTCTCCGATGAAGTAGGCGATGTCGGCCACGTAGCGTCCCTGCTGCAGGATGAAGTTGCAACGGCGCAGGTAGTCGATGAAGGTGCCAAAGCCGTCGAACCAGCAATTGTTGCGGTTGAACTCGTTGCCGAACCAGGCATCGAGACCCGGCTGACGATCGTCGGGCTGCTGGATATAGAGGTGGAGGAGGCTGGCATTGATGCCTTCGCAGAAGAAGCGGTCTACACGCTGCTTCATCAGGTAGGGATAACGGCTGAACTGCGGACCGCCGGCGGTGCATGACTCTGCCCATACCTTCTGTTTCCCGTAGATATGGGCACATGACGATGCCGCCCTGTTCTCGATATCTCCCAGGCTACCCTCGCTCCAGAATTCACCGGATACCTCGTCGCTCTGTCCGCCATACATCAGGAATTCGCCAGGGAAGCCCCAGTGTCCGTAGTTCTCGAGCCAGCTGGTCATGCCGTGGCGGTGGCACTCGTCGCGAAGACCGCCAACATAGTCGTAGGCTACACGGTCGGCAACAAGTCGGCGCAAGTCCCAAAGGAAACGGTCGGACATGTCCGCACTGCCCACGACAGTGCCTTTCAGCGTGGGGAGGAAAGGGATGGGGTCGTAGCCGTAGGTGTAGCGGAAGGTGGCAGCCATGTCGTCGGTCCAGTTCTGGCTGCCTGTCTCGTAGCTGTCCTCGACGACGATACGCCATGTCTTTCGCTCTTCTGCCGGTATGCGGCGGATGAGGTCTCCTATGAAAGCGTCGAAATGGTGGCGGATATATTCCCGGTTCATCTTGTCCACTTCCAGTCCTGTTCCTTCTTTCACGGCGGGAGAGTTCGTCACGCCGGTAGTCTTCATATAGGCTGTGAGTACGGTCCATTGGCCTGCCGGTACGGTCCAGAGGATGGTGCCGTCGATGATTTTGTCAGTCAGGTCGACGATGGTGGTGGGGTTGATATACAGCCGTTTGTCCGAAGCTTCGGCAGGTGTCTTCCACATGTAGTAGTCCCATGCCGGTAAGGGGTCTTGGAAAACCTTCGCCAGTGATTTGTCGGCATACTGCTCGACGGTCGGTACCTCAGAGAGCGTCACGGTGAGCTGTGCGTCAGAGGTGTTGTCGAACTGCAGGTCGTAGGTCTGTCCTTGTGTCTCGGGAAGCGTCACGGTCCATGGAGCCAATGGTTTGAACCCTACGTTCAGCGCGGTGTTGTGGCGGTCGAAATGAAATGATGCCAATGTCCTTCCGTTGTGGCTGAGCGTCACGCCTCCGGAGTAGGAACGGTCGGAGGTGATGCTGAGCGTCCGTACGGTGAAGGGCTTGTCGGTCTGAAGGGTGATGTGTGGCTGTGGTGTCACGGTCCATGTCTGCGAGGTGCCCATGGGCGTGGGGTAGGCGAGCACGCTGATGATGCGGTTGCTGTTGATGGCGGGCAGCCGCAGGGCCTGTAGCTTGCCATTGCCGCTGACGTGTTGTTCGTGCAGCTCAGCATATTTCATGCTTTGCTCCGGTTTTATCCACGGTCCGCCCGACTGACTCCACCCCGGACAGTTGAACATTCCGAGTTCGATGTCAAGTTCGGAAGCGGTCTTCATGGCTGTCCGGGTGATGTCCCACCATTCGTCGGAAAACAATCGTACCTGTCCATAGGGCAGTCCGTCAGTCTGCTGGTTGCCGATAAAGGCACGGGTGATGCCGACACGCTTCATGGCCTGTAAGTCTTTTACGACTCCTTCTTTCGAGATGTTGTTGTTCAGCCAATACCAGTAGACGGCAGCGCGGATGGAGTCGGGAACCTGGCGAAACCCTGCGCTCACGTCATCAATACCGGCGAATGCTTGTCGGCCGTTATCTTCCTGAGAGAGCGGCTGTGCCGAAACGGAAGTGAAGAAAACTAAAACGATGATGGGCAGGATGACCATCCGGCAGGTTCTCCCTTTGTTGATGCCATGTACGATCATATTCTTTTTCTATTTTTGCGCCTCGCAGAGTATACAGGCTTAGCAGGCTTGGTAAACGTTCTAATGGGTAGCTTGCCACCAGGCGGTATGTGTCTTCTCGGCGACGAAGTCGGTGTTGATGGTGGGGTCGCTGATGGTGATGCCGGAGAAGGTGTTGACATCAATGGTGTGGGAACCATTGAGCACGGAGAAGATCTTTTTTGTCGCTACTTTGCTGGGAACGAGGCGCTGGAGTACGTCGTTGAGTTGGTTGACGAGGGCGGGGTCGTCGGCACACAGCTTAGCAATATAGTCGCCGCAGTCGAAGAAGACGGCGGGTGCGTAGCCGTCGAGCTGTTGCACGCGGTAGGTGTCGTTGATGCTGAGCGTGTGCGTCTCGTTGACTTGACGCATGAGAGCGGCAAAGGTGTCTATCTCACGGCAGTCGATGGCTGCGAGGGTGCCGTAAGGATAGGTATAGGTGGAGTAGAAATCGTAGTAGCTATTGCACACTTCGCTGAACTGCGGGGTGGGTGAGAGATGGGCCCACAGGTCTTGGTAGGGCAGTCCCCGTGCCATGATTTCGCTGGTTGAGGCGATGAGGTGGTCGGTGACGTGTCGCAGGTCGTAGGCTACTTCGATGTTGGCCATGTAGCAGTCATCGAAGAGGATGAAGTCCATATGGGTGTTGCTGCTGCTGATGGCATCGGCCAAGGTGGTGATGTCGGTGCGATAGCCTTTCTCACCTCCGAAGTAGCGGCGTCGCGGCGCTTGCCGGGCGGTGGCGAGGTGACTGGCGGGCACCCATCCAAGACCGTGACATCCTATCATCATGCCATAGCGGAGTGCAGGGGCATAGCCTTTAGTGTCGTTGATGACGCGCAGAATGGTTTCCTCGCTGGTGAAGTTTATATTGCTGTATTGGACAAGCGTGTCACGCAGGATCTTGTTGCCTTCGTATTTAATTTCGAAGAGGGTGGCTTCATAGGGGCGTGAGGCCAGACATACCAGCAGACGGGCATTGGCCATGGTCTTCCGTTCCTTGATGGCGAGTTCCACCTCAGTGATGTTGGACCGGAAGTGGTAGTACAATCCGGCGTCGTAGTCGTTGCCCGACCATGGGAAGTACCAGAGGATAGTCTGCGCCGTGGGGTCGGGTTCTGGGTCGTCGTGAGAGTGACAGGAGGTGATAAGCGGCATGACAAGGAGCAGCCATGCCAGTCCGCTGCACATGATGCGGGCTTTCCATGACCGCTTCGGTGTGGTGATGGCCGAGGTGGGCTGTTTCATTAAGACTCTCTATTAATTAAAAATGTAGCTTCCAATTGTTTTCCCGGCCTTATTTCCTTAGCTTCTTGACAACGGGCAGGATGAGGCTTTCCATCACCTCATAGCCTTTCTTGTTGGGATGTACCTGCTCGGGAGTGTACTCGGGATTCATGCGAGTGCCGTCTTCGTTGAGCATGGCGCTGAAATAGTCGACGAAGGGTATCTTCTGGCTGTCGGCATAGGCTTTCACGCGGGCGTTCAGACTGCGGATTTTCTCCATGGAGTCTTTTATCTCGAGGCGCCAGGGGAAGTTGCCGGCAGGAAGCGTGGAGGTGAGGATGACCTTTATCTTATTGGCTTTGGCCAGCTCGCACATCGAGACAACGTTACCGAAGGTCTGGTCTTCGTCATACTTGCCGGTGTTCTCGGCGATATCGTTTGTTCCGTAGTTGATGACGACAACCTTCGGCTGCAGGTCGATGACGTCCTGGCGGAAACGCAACAGGAACTGGTAGGAGGTCTGTCCGCTGATACCGCGTCCGATGAAGCCGTTGTCTTTGAAGAATTCGGGATGCTGTTCTACCCATCCCCAGGTGATGCTGTTTCCAAGGAATACGACGCGTTTCTCGCCTTTGGCTGGCTTGCCGAGTTCTGCGTTAGCCTTGGCGTAGCAGTCGTAGCATGCGAAATCGTGGCGCTGAGCCTGCATGGCGTTTGCTGAGAGCAGCAGTGAGGCTGCGATGATGATGGTCTTTAAGGTTCTCATTGTGTTTGTGGATGTAATGTTGGTTGATAATTATTGCTGATGGAAAGTTTTGAGTTCAAGGGTCTCGCCATCGAAGACGGCATAGGTATACTGCCAGAGCCAGTCGCCGAGAATCACCATGCGCCGGTTGCCTTCCAGCGGGAAGTCGAGGGCGATGTGGCGGTGGCCGTAGAGGCAGTAGTCTATGTCGGGCTGCCGGGCGATGAGCTGCTTGGTATACTGTATGAGGTATTCTTTGTCCTCACCCAGGAAAGGAAGCTCTCGGCCGCCGTCGCGCTTCAGCCGGGAGTGCTTGGCCCATTGAAGTCCGAGCTGCATGCCCCACCAGGGGTGGGCGAAGTTCAGCAGGCGCTGGCAGAAACGGTTATGAAAGACGGCGCGAAGGAACCTGAACACAGGGTCAGGGTCGCCGAGTCCGTCGCCGTGGGCCAGATAGAAAGTCTTTCCGCCGATAGTTGTCATCAAGGGTTCGCGGTGCAGGATGACGCCGCATTCCTCTTCAAGATAGCCGTAGGTCCATATGTCGTGGTTGCCTGTGAAATAGTGCACCTCGACGCCGTGGTCGGTGAGTTCGGAGAGCTTACCGAGAAAGCGCGTAAAACCCTTCGGCACCACATGGCGGTACTCGTTCCAGAAGTCGAACATGTCGCCCAGCAGGTAGACGGCCTTGGCATCGTCCTTGATGCTGTCAAGGAAGCTTACAAGATGCCGCTCTTGACCGAGTCTGTCAGCAGTGGCAAGCGAGCCCAGGTGTGCGTCGGAAAGGAAATATACGCTCATAGGAATTTCAATTACCAACTATCAATTACTTAGTCGAATCCCAACTCCACGCGGGCCTCCTCCGACATCATGCTCTGATCCCATTCGGGTTCGAACACCAGATTGACGGTGGCCTGCGTGATGCCCTCAACGCTCTCTACCTTCGTGCGCACATCTTCCAGAATAAAGTCGGCAGCAGGACAGTTCGGGGCGGTGAACGTCATGTCGAGCTCGGCAGAGTGGTCGTCGTTGACTTCTATACGGTATATCATGCCGAGGTTCCATACGTCGACAGGTATCTCCGGGTCGTAGACCGTCTTGAGCACGTCGACGATACGCTCCTCTATTTTCGTCTTCTCTTCTTGAGTCATTGCTTCTTCTGTATCCTTATCTATTATGGGCACAAAGGTAGTCAAAATCATAGAAAAAACCAAATCATTTCCCGAAAAACACACTAAACGCTTTGTCATTCAGAAAAAATAAACTAATTTTGCAGTCGAAGACATTTTCATATCTCGACATCTAAGAATTATGGAACATAAATACATCACTCTCGCCTACAAACTATACACCGTAGAGGACGGCAGCAAGGGCCTTATCGAACAGACCACCAACGACGAACCTTTCGAGTTCATCACAGGACTGGGCATGGCCCTCGACGAATTCGAACGACAGGTGAGCGCACTGCAGAAAGGAGAAGAATTTGCATTTACACTGACTCCCGAGCAGGCCTATGGCGAATACTTCGACAACCGTGTCGTAGAGATGGATCGCAACGACTTCGTCGTCGATGGACGATTCGACGAGGAACACGTCTTCCAAGGCGCTTTCATTCCCTTGCAGAATGAGCAGGGCGACCGCTTCATGGGACATGTCGCAGAGATAACGTCTGATAAGGTCGTCATCGACCTGAACCATCCGCTGGCAGGGCAGGAGCTGGAATTCAACGGTGTCATCATCGACACACGCGACGCAACCGACGAGGAACTGTTCCGTACCATCAACGGCGGATGCGGCGGATGCGGTGGCTGTGGAAACTGCGACGATGATTGCGGCGGTTGCGAAGACAACGGAAAAGAGAAAAAACACTGCGGACACTGCCACCACTAACCCCATCAGCCGAAACACTATGAGCAACACCTTCGGACATCTCTTCCGACTGACGACCTTCGGAGAAAGCCACGGACCAGCCATCGGCGGCATCGTCGACGGCATGCCGGCAGGTATCATTGTCGACACAGACTTCGTACAGCAGGAACTCGACAGACGCCGGCCGGGACAGAGTACGCTCACCACACAGCGAAGCGAAACAGACCAGGTGGAGTTCCTCAGCGGCATCTTCGAAGGACGGTCGACAGGGGCACCGATAGCCTTTCTCGTAAGGAATACCGACCACCACTCCCAAGACTACGAAGCGCTGCGCCCGCTCTTCCGGCCTTCACACGCCGACTATACCTACTATAATAAATATGGTACGCGAGACCACAGAGGGGGCGGACGCGCATCGGCACGCACCACCATCAGCCGCGTGGTAGGCGGTGCACTGGCCAAACTGGTACTCAGGCAGATGGGCGTCAGCATCCATGCATACACCTCGCAGGTGGGAACTATCGCCCTCGACCCCGACTATCGGCGGTACGACCTCACCCTTGCTGAACAAAACGCCATGCGGTGTCCCGATCCGGTAAAGGCTGCCGAGATGGAAGCTCTCGTCAAAGAAGTGAAGGCCGACGGTGACTCCATCGGTGGCATCATCACTGGTGTTATCTCCGGATGCCCGGTGGGACTCGGCGAACCTGAGGCCGACAAGCTGAGTGCCGCTCTGGCACACGCCATGCTCAGCATCAACGCCGCCAAAGGTTTCGACTACGGACTGGGCTTCAACGGCGTGGCAATGAGGGGCTCACAACAAAACGACCTCTGGCAGGCCGACGGACATACTGCTACCAATAACAGCGGTGGCATACAAGGTGGCATATCAAATGGTGAAACCATATACTTCCGAGTGGCTTTCAAACCTACACCCACCATCATGAAACCACAAGACACCATCGACCTCGAAGGAAACCCGACCGTCATGAAGGCCTCCGGACGCCATGATCCTTGCGTTCTGCCAAGAGCCGTCCCCGTCGTGGAAGCCGTCGCGGCTATGGTTGTTTTGGATAAATTATTACAAAATACATCGATAAAACATTTTTTTTTACCGATAAATAAAAATAGTTAAGGAAAAATTTGCACATCTGAAAAAGATGTAGTAATTTTGCACTCGACAATGAGGGGGTTGAGAAATTCCCGATTTAGTTTAGTTAAGTCTAGTTTAGTTTTTGTGTTGGTTGAGGGCAGCTTATTGGCTGCCCTCAAATTTTAACGATACGTACAGACGTTTCTAAGACAGACGGACATAAGGACAGACGTTTCTAAGACAGACGGACATAAGGACAGATGTTTTTAAAGACAGACGAACATAAGGACAGACGGTTTAAAGACAGACGAACAGACGGACATAAGGGCAGACGTTTTTAAAGACAGACGGACATAAGAACAGACGGACAGATGTTTTTAAAGACAGACGAACATAAGGACAGACGTTTTTAAAGACAGACGAACAGACGGACATAAGGACAGATGTTTTTAATGACAGACGAACATAAGGACAGATGTTTTTTAAAGACAGACGAACATAAGGACAGATGTTTTTTTTAGTTTTAAGGCAGTTTACCGGCACTTGGGCTATATGTTGTCAATGTCAAGGGGCGTTTTTGACAACACTTTGGTGTGGTAAACACAAGAGAAAAAGTTGACCGACCAAAATAAGCGATTTTGGTCGGTCATTACGTAAATATTGATTTCTGGATGCTACGATGAAGGTTGGAAGGACTTATGCCCTTACTTGAAGCTTCTTTGAGAGCTTATCCAGCATGTCGGCGGTCATCGACTGGAGGTCGTACTGCGGACGCCAGTCCCATTCCTGTCGGGCGCAGGAATCATCCATGCAGTCGGGCCAGGAGTTGGCAATGGCAGCCTTCAGCGGATCCACGTCGTAGACCATCTCGAACTGTGGGCGCAGTTTCTTGATTTCGGCGTAGATGGTCTCTGGGGCGAAACTCATGGCGGCAACGTTGAAGCCGTTATGATGGATGAGGCGTGTGGGGTCGGCTTCCATCAGCTGGATGGCGGCATGCAGGGCGTCAGGCATGTACATCATGTCCATGAGGGTGCCCTCGGGGATAGGACAGATGAACTTCTCACCGCGTACGGCATAATAGTAGATGTCGACAGCATAGTCGGTGGTGCCACCGCCGGGAGGCGTCACATAGGAGATGATGCCAGGGAAGCGCACGGAGCGGGTGTCGACGCCGTATTTGTGGTGATAGTACTCGGACAGTAGTTCGGTAGTGACCTTCGAGACGCCGTAGATGGTGCGTGGGCGCTGGATGGTGTCCTGTGGCGTCATCACGTGTGGTGTCTCCGGCCCGAACGAGCCGATAGAGCTGGGTGTGAATACGGCGCAGTGGTTCTCACGTGCTACCTCAAGGATGTTCAGCAGGCCGTCGATGCCGATGTGCCAAGCCAACAGGGGCTTGTGTTCGGCAACGACGGAGAGTAGGGCTGCGAGATTGTAGATGGTGTCGATGTTGTGTTTCTTGACGACGTCGGCAATCTGCTGACCGTTCGTCACGTCGGCGAGTTCTGAGGGTCCGCTCTCCAGCAGTTCGCCCTTTGGCTCGGCTCCTGTGATGTAACCGGCTACGACGTGTTCGCCGCCGTAGCGCTTGCGTAGTTCCATGGTGAGTTCCGAACCAATTTGTCCGGTAGCTCCAATCACCAAGATATTTTTCATTATTTGTTTAGATGAAATAAGAGTGGTTTTTATTACGAAATGCAAAATAACTAAAAAAAACTGATATGAGCGAACTTTTTTTCTCTAAAATTATATTTTTTATCTAAAAAAGCGCTACCTTTGCCATGAAAGAACAATAAACAATCTAATTCTAATACAACTAGTATGTACGGAAAAATCAAAGAGCATCTGCAGCAGACGCTGTCAGAAATCCGTGAGGCTGGCCTCTATAAGGAAGAGCGCCTCATCGAAAGCCCCCAGCGGGCAGCCATCCAGGTGGCCGGAAAGGAAGTGCTGAACTTCTGTGCCAACAACTATCTCGGACTGTCAGACAATCCGCGCCTCATCGAGGCTTCGAAGCGTATGATGGACGAGCGCGGCTTTGGTATGTCCAGCGTGCGTTTTATCTGTGGCACGCAGGATGTGCACAAACAGCTCGAGCAGGCCATCTCGGAGTATTTCCATACCGAGGACACCATCCTCTATGCTGCTTGCTTCGATGCCAACGGGGGCGTGTTCGAACCGCTGCTGACCGCTGACGACGCCATCATCTCCGACGCCCTGAACCATGCCTCGATCATCGACGGCGTTCGTCTCTGCAAGGCTAAGCGCTACCGTTATGCCAATGCCAATATGGATGAACTCGAGAAATGCCTGCAGGAGGCGCAAGAGCAACGCTTCCGAATCATCGTCACCGATGGCGTGTTCTCTATGGACGGCAATGTTGCTCCTGTGGACAAGATTTGCGACCTGGCTGAGAAATACGACGCCCTCGTCATGGTCGACGAGAGCCACTCCGCCGGTGTCGTCGGCAAGACCGGCCATGGCGTCAGCGAGTTCTATGACACCTATGGCCGTGTAGATATCTACACCGGTACGCTAGGCAAGGCCTTCGGCGGCGCCCTGGGCGGCTTCACTACCGGCCGCAAGGAGATCATCGACCTGCTTCGTCAACGCTCACGTCCCTATCTGTTCAGCAACTCCCTGGCTCCCTGCATCATCGGTGCCTCGCTCGAAGTGTTCAAAATGCTCAAGGAGAGTGACGAACTGCACGATCGCCTCGTGGAGAATGTCAACTATTTCCGCGACAAGATGATGGCTGCCGGCTTCGACATCAAACCTACGCAGAGTGCCATCTGCGCCGTGATGCTCTACGATGCCAAGCTCTCACAGGTCTATGCTGCCAAGATGCAGGAGGAAGGCATCTACGTCACCGGCTTCTACTATCCCGTCGTGCCCAAGGGCGAAGCCCGCATCCGTGTGCAGCTCTCTGCCGGCCATACCCGTGAACAGCTCGACAAGTGTATCGCTGCCTTCATCAAGGTGGGCAAAGAGCTCGGTGTGCTGAAATAAGACTCACCCCCTGCCCCTCCCGAAGGGAGGAGAGTCTGATTAGTCTTTTCAATTGAAACAGTAAAAACGGACATGAATAGTAAAAGCCCGGCACCGCAGTGCTGGGCTTTTACTATTATCTGCTCTTTGAAGGCTACGCTCCTACATGCAGTCTGATTACATTCGTGATCACTCAAAAAGGCCGGGCTCCATGATGTTGCCGCTGTAGGGGTTGCGGCCCAGGTGTTCGTAGGCCAGCTTGGTGGCCATTCGGCCGCGAGGTGTTCGCTTGATGAAACCTTCCATGATGAGGAAAGGCTCGTATACCTCCTCGATGGTGCCGGTATCCTCGCCAATGGCGGTGGCGATGGTAGACAGTCCGACGGGTCCTCCGCGGAACTTGTCGATGATGGTGAGGAGAATCTTGTTGTCGATTTCGTCGAGTCCGTACTGGTCGATGTTCAGGGCATGGAGTGCGACGACGGCGATGTCCTGCGTGATGCGTCCGTTGCCTTTCACTTGTGCGAAGTCGCGGACGCGGCGCAACAGGGCGTTGGCGATACGTGGCGTACCGCGTGAGCGCCGTGCTATCTCATAGGCTGCCTCTTCGTCGATGGGCACATTGAGGATGCCTGCCGACCGTTGGATGATGTGCGTAAGGATTTCGGGCTCGTAGTATTCCAGGTGGAGGTTGATGCCGAAGCGTGCGCGCAGGGGGGCGGTGAGCAGTCCGCTACGTGTGGTGGCACCAATCATGGTGAAGGGGTTGAGGTCAATCTGTATGGAGCGTGCCGACGGTCCCTTGTCAATCATGATGTCGATGCGGTAGTCCTCCATGGCGGAGTAGAGGTATTCCTCGACGACGGGTGAGAGGCGGTGGATCTCGTCGATGAAGAGCACGTCGTTGGGCTCGAGCGAGGTGAGGATTCCCGCAAGGTCGCCGGGCTTGTCGAGCACTGGTCCGCTGGTGATTTTAAATCCCACGCCGAGCTCGTTGGCGATGATGTTCGAGAGTGTCGTTTTCCCTAATCCCGGGGGACCGTGGAGTAGGGTGTGGTCGAGGGGCTCCCCGCGGTATTTGGCAGCTTCAACGAACACTTCGAGGTTTTCTACGACTTTCTTCTGTCCGGCAAAGTCCGTAAACCGGAGTGGTCGCAGCGCGTTTTCGAAGTCGCGTTCGTTTTTCTTGTAGCTTTCCTGTCTGATATCGAAATCGTCGTTCATTGCCGATAGTATGATGCTTTGTGGATTGTTGTGCAAAGGTAGTAATAAAAAGACGAAAGAAGAAATAATAAGGATGAAAAAAGCATAAATATTCCGTTTTTTTTTGTAAATATCGAGAAAAGGCATTATCTTTGCATCTTCGGAAACAGGCGGTTTTCATGACAAGCCTGCAAGAGAATACGAAATCAATATAAGCATTAGCGATTATGAATATACGTGATTTTGACGATTATGCCTTGGAGCGCGGCGAAGCGTTCTCCTTGGCTTTCCCCGCCCTGATGCGGAAAGTATATGTGTGGATGGCGATGGCCCTGTGCATCACGGGTCTGACGGCCTATGGCGTGGCCTCATCGCCCAACTTGTTGCTGACGCTTTATAGTCATCATTGGCTCATCATCGGCCTGCTTTTCGCCGAGTTGGCACTGGTGTTTGCTATCTCGGGAGCCATCAACAGACTCTCGCTGACCACGGCGACACTGCTTTTCATCCTTTATTCAGCGCTCACGGGAGTGACCTTCTCGAGCATCTTCGTCGTCTATACGATGAGCTCTATCGGAAAGGTGTTCTTCATCACTGCCGGCACGTTCGCTGCCATGGCCTTTGTCGGCTATACCACGCGTCGGGACCTGAGCAAGATGGGAGGCATTCTGTTCATGGCCCTCATCGGACTGATTATCGCCACCGTGGTTAACCTCTTCATCAAGAGCAGCGGATTGGAATTGGTACTGAGCTACATCGGCGTTCTGGTGTTCGTAGGCCTGACAGCCTGGGACACCCAGAAAATCAAGGTGATGCTGGCACAGCAGTACGACATGAGCGAGACCTCACAGAAGCTGGCCCTGCTCGGTGCACTGGAGTTGTATCTCGACTTTATCAACCTTTTCCTCTATATGCTCCGCATCTTCGGCAGTCGAAATGAGTAATACATAATTCTTATATAATGAAACGAACAAACATCATGCTTGCCGTCATGGCAGCAGTAGCCCTGACGGGCTGCGGAACGGTTGCCTCCACACTTGGAACGGCAGCCTTGGGACAGGTGTTGCAGGGCGCTACCACCGGCAACGGACAGACCACCACGACAACCAACACTGGTAACAACGGAACAAACGTCCTGGGCAATGTGCTCGGCGCCATCACCAACGGCGACGCGCTGGGGAATATCCTTGGCAGCGTACTCGGCACTGACAAAGTGACAGAAGCACAACTCCAAGGCACATGGAAATATGTGCAGCCTGGCGTAGCCTTTACGTCCGACAACCTGCTGGCCAAGGCCGGCGGCGAGGTGGCTGCCTCGCAGGTGAAAGAGAAGATGGCCGGCTACTACAAGAGCGTAGGCATCACAGCCGCCAACACCCAGCTGACACTCAACGAGGACAAATCCTTCGCGATGACCCTTGCCGGAAAGAAACTCAGCGGCACCTACGCCTTCGATGAGGCTCAGGGAACGCTGACACTCCAGACACTGCTTTTCCAGCTGCCCGGCTACGTGAAAGGGTCGACCACGGGTCTGAGCCTGCTCTTCGAGTCGAAGAAGCTCCTCACCCTCATCCAGACTGCCGCAGCGCTGAGTGGCAACACCGAGCTGCAGACTATTGGCGAGATCAGTAAGAACTACGAAGGTATCCGTCTGGGCTTCGACCTGGGCCGATAGACTCTTTGAGAGATTGAAAATCGCGATGAAGACAAAGACGACGCGTCTTGACACGCTGAAGAAAATAATCACCAGCCAGGAGCTGGGGTCGCAGGACGAAGTGCTCCGGGCGCTCCGGGCAGAGGGGTATGCCATCACCCAGGCAACGCTGAGCCGCGACATGAAGCTGCTGAAAGTAGTCAAGACGGCGAAGTCAGACGGCAGGTATGTGTACGTGCTGCCGAGCGAGACACTCTACCGGCGCGTACACAGCCCTCTTTCCAATCATGAGGCCATGCGAGCCTCCGGTTTTCTCTCTATCCATTTCTCCGGAAACATCGTTGTGATGAAGACGCGTCCCGGCTATGCCAGTTCGTTGGCCTATAACATCGACAACAGCGACATCCCCGAAATACTCGGGACGATAGCCGGCGACGACACCATCTTCCTCGTTGTCGCCCAGGGCTCTGATGAGGCCACCGTGAAAGAACGGCTCTTCGGAACGTCTGAGATATAATTTTTTTGTGTCAGCTGCAACCATTTCCTTCCTCAGCCCGTCAAACAGGTAAAGTAATTGGCAACAGCATTAACGACCATTTAAGAATAAAACTCTGACGACTATGGAACCCAGAAAGAAATTCCTTCGTTCAAACGACCGGATTATCGCCGGCGTGTGTGGCGGCATCGCCGACTATTTCGATGCCGACCCGACTATCGTACGACTGCTTTATGTCCTGCTCACCTTCTGCACAGCCTTCAGCGGTATCCTGCTCTATCCTGTGCTGTGGATCATCATGCCGGAGGAGACACGACGCTGAAGCAAAATAGAACAGTATGCTGTCATTCGAATGTGATTACAATAATGGTGCACACCCATTGGTGTTGCAGCATCTTGTTGAAACCAATGCAGAGATAAGCCAGACCTACGGCTTCGACCGCTGGAGCGAGACCGCTCGCGAGAAGATACGCCAGGCCTGCCGGCTCGACGAGGCTGACATCTATTTCCTGCAGGGAGGCACACAGGCCAATGCCGTTGTCATCGACTCCCTGCTACGCTCCTATGAGGGCGTGGTGTGTGCCGAAAGCGGTCATATCAATGTCCATGAGGCAGGAGCCGTGGAGGCTTCCGGCCATCGGGTCATCGCCTTGGCTGCCGACCAAGGAAAGCTCACCGTCGCCGAACTGGAACACTATATGCAGGTGTATCTCCAGGATGAGAGCCGCGAACATGTGGCACAGCCAGGGATGGTCTATATCACGTTCCCTACCGAGATGGGAACGCTCTATACAGCTGATGAGCTGGCAGCCATCTATGCTACCTGCCGCCGCTACGACCTCCCGCTCTTCGTGGATGGTGCCCGGTTGGCCTATGGACTGGCAGCCGGCGACATCACCCTGCCGTTCCTCGCCCGCCACTGCGACGCCTTCTATATCGGCGGCACCAAGTGCGGGGCATTGTGCGGCGAAGCCGTGGTCTTCACGAAGCATCACGTACCCACCCCGCGCGGCATCTTCCCGAACATCAAACGCCACGGGGCACTCTCCGCCAAAGGCCGTCTGGCCGGTGTGCAGTTCGATGCCCTCTTCTCACCAGATAGTGCCGACGGAGAGGGGACTACGGAAGACAGCCTGTTGTATTTCCGTCTCGGCCGGCATGCCATCCGGATGGCGATGAGCCTGAAGGACATCCTTGCCCAGGCAGGCTTCCGGTTCTATATGGATTCTCCCACCAACCAGCAATTTGTCATCATCCCCAATGCGCAAGCCAAGAAGCTGAAGACGCAGGTAGACTTCACCCTTTGGGGACCCTACGACGCCGACCACATGCTCTGTCGTTTCGTCACGTCGTGGACCACTACCGATGCCGACCTCGACGCCCTGCGCCGGATACTTTCTTCGTGCTAATCACGGCGGCACAGCCGGGTCGGGCTGCCTGATCGGCACGCCCATGGTCAGCGACAAACAGATAGCCCGAAGACATGACGGCTGAAAGCCAGCCTTGTCTTCGGTTTTTTTCTGTATCCCTGATGTCGATGCTAAGACCTGTCACAGCAAAATCGGCGAATTTGCTGACCAAAATCGGCGAATTTGCTGACCAAAATCGGCGAATTTGCTCTCACGATGCTTACCTTCGTCATCTTCATGTGTCTTTGTGGGCGATGTCGAGGCTTGGCGTAGGCTGTCGGCATGGAAGGGTTGCTCGTGCCGCGGAAGAGGGTTGCTCGTGCCGCGAAAGCGGTCGGCTATGGTGCGTTAAAGGGTCGGCTATGCCGCTAATTGAGTGTTTCCCTTGCCGCAGATGAGGCTGCCGGTGATGGTCATTTTGTGTCAAAGAGAGTGGGTGTGGTGTTTCTACTGTTCTGTCGGTCAGCGAGTTAGCTATCTTGGAGTGTGTCAGTGTCCGGGAGGGTATTGCAGTGTGTTTCTTTTCTTTCTACCTTTGCAGCAGGTTTTTTACCCTGATGTTTAACACATAAAAAGAAAGGAAAAAGTATGTCACAAATCAGTGTTATCTCAAGAGAGTGGACAGAGTTGGTCTTCGCCGGTCGTAACAAGGCTTATGGTGCCTATCAGCTTCGTCGTGATACGTCCTGGCGGAATGTCGTAGCAATGGCTTCAGTCGTCGTTGTCGCCTCACTGGCTTATGGCGGCTCCTGTTTCAAGAGCGCCTACGACCGCTATCAGGCGGAACGCCTGTCGAGTATGATGGTCACGGAGGTGTCGCTGCTCGACGAGCCTAAAAAGGAGGCTGAGGTCAAGCAGATTATTCAGTTGGAGGAGCCTGAGCGCATTGAGCATGTCAAGACGTCGATTAAATTTGACGTGCCTGAAATCAAGGAAGACAACAAGGTCAGTCCTGAAGACGAGCTGCGTACGCAAGACCAGTTGTTGGAGAGCAACCATGCTATCGGTGCTTTCGATGTGGTGGGTAATGACGACGAGAATGGCGAGGTAATCAGGGCCGGGCAGGTGATAGCTCAGGAGGAGCCTGCTCGGGAAGAGGATAACCATATCCATACGACGGTGGAGCAGATGCCGTCATTCCCCGGTGGGAATGCGGAGCTTGCCAGATGGCTTGCCGAGCATGTGAAATATCCCGTTGTGGCTATAGAGAATGGTGTGGAAGGTACGGTCGTTATCGGCTTCGTTGTCGAGCGTGACGGTACGATAACGGATGTGCAGGTGGTCCGTTCGAAGGATCCGTCGCTCGACAAGGAAGCTGCGCGGGTGGTCAGGCAGATGCCGGCATGGATACCTGGACAACAGAATGGTCATCCTGTGCGTGTGCGCTTTCATGTGCCGGTGAGGTTTCGGCTGCAGTAGTCAGCAGTAGCCGGCAGTCTTCTCCCTCCTTCTGTTATGCTCTCTGGGATGTAGTCTCACCCAGTCGGCTGAGGTCGAGTTTCTTCCCCAGCCGGCTTTTGATGGAGCGCACCGCCTGCTCGGTGCTGCAGAAGGCTTTTGCCTTGGCATGGTCGTCTTGGCGGTTGTGTTCCATGATGCAGTAGAAAGTCTCTTTTGGGGTCAGAGCCAGTTTCTCGTCGGCGAGCAGGGAATGGAACGCTGGGTCTATGAGTTGCATGACGGCCGTGACGGCCTGTTGCTCGTGTTTTCCCATCTGACTGATGTTTCCCCCGCTGACAATGGTGCTCAGCACGTCAATGCCTTCTTTCATCATGTTGACATAGCGGACGGACTCATCATGGCGCAGCCTTCCGGGCAGCCGGCGCTCCATTTGTCGGAGAGCCTCCATTCTTTCGTCGAGTGTGGCCTTGAGTTCGTCAATCATCGTGTCGCGGCGGACGAGTTTGATGCTCATCTCCTCTCGCAGAGCACTGACTTGGTTGTGGTAGCGTTGATAGAGCGTCTGTGTGTGCAGAAAATACCATGTGGCCAAGATGATGGTCAGCAATAGTGCCGCGACAGCCACGGCCATTATCATGAAGTCCTGGCGTGCACGTTGCTGCTTGAGCATGGCGCGATCGTAGTTAGACTGGAGCCTCACAATGTCCAGACGCTGCCGTTCCTGTGACACGGAGTCGTCGAATTGCCATAGCTCCCGCGCGGCGTCCAGGGCCTCGGCATAGCGGTGCTCATTCTCGAGCAGTTCTGAACGCAAGAGGAGCTGGTTGTGGCGGAATACGGCTGTGCCCTCGTTGCCGTCTTTCTGCATGAGGCGCTCAGCTTCGTGCTGTCGTCCGTCACGGATGAGGATCTGGCAGAGCAGCGACCGTGCGTTGCTCATCTCGGTCTTGTCGGTTGCTGCGTCGATGGCCTCGCGGGCGTGTTGTTCCGCAGCTGTCGGTTCACCTGTCAATATCTCGTAGTAGGCTTCCTGTCGGCGTGCCGTCGAGAGGTGATAGTCTCCGGTATTCCTGATGAGCCTGAGTGCGCGCTGGTTCAGCTGGTAGGCACTGTCAGCCAGTCCGATATTGAATAGGGAATGTGCATTGGCCAGCAGCGCATCGATGACTTGCTTGGCATTGGCGGCATGTTCGGCAGCCTTCAGTGCGCGTTGTGCATAGTGGAGAGCGGCATGACTTGCGCCGCTGCGTTCGTTTACCCATGCCATGTGCTGACAGATGGTGTAGGTGAGGCTGTCATTGTTGAGTCCCTGAGCCGTTTCCTCTGCCCGTTTCAGTGCCACGATGGCCTTTCTGTAGTTCTGCTGGTTGATATGTTGCCGTGCGGAGTCCATCCATATCTCGGTCTGCTGCTCGACATTTCTTTCCGTCGTGCGTTTTTCGTGGCATGACGAAAGGAATAGCGTGAGAATGGCCATGACAGCCAGTCTCACGCTGATGAATTGCTTTGCTGATATCAGTGAATGTCCGCTGTTCATGGCTTCTATTCTTTTGCAAGGAGTTCCTTGAGCCTCACCATCTGGTTGGGGATGCGTATCTGCTGAGGACATTTGGCGAGGCATTGCTCGCAGTCGATGCAGCTGGTGGGCAGTGCCTTCTTCGGGAATGCCTTGCGGTAGCTCTTGGCGAAGTCCTTGGCACGCTTCTTATAGTCGGCGGCAGTCTTCTCCGGCAGCGGCAGGACGTGCTCATTGACGGCTTTGTTGTAGAAGGCGAAGTTGCCGGGGATGTCGACACCGTAGGGGCAGGGCATGCAGTAGGCGCAGGCGGTGCAGGGAATGGTGGGATAACCCGACATCTGGTTGGCGATGCTGGCCAGCAGCGCTTTCTCGTCGTCGTTCATGGGTTCCAGTGGTGAGAAGGTCTCGATATTCTCTTTCAGATGGTCCATGCGGTTCATGCCGCTGAGGATGGTGAGCACGCCGGGCAGCGAGCCTATCCAGCGGAAAGCCCAGCGGGCATCGCTGTCGTCGGGTCTCACGTCGCGCAGCTGCTGCTTCATCTCTTTGGGTAGGTCGCCGAGCTTGCCGCCGAGGAGCGGTTCCATGATGACCGAGGGAATGTTGAGCTTCCAGAGCTTGTTATACAAGTATTCGGCATCGGCGTCTTTCTTCCACCCGCCGCCCATTGAGGCATGCCGCCAGTCAACATAGTTCAACTCTATCTGGCAGAAGTCCCAGTTGTAGTCGGCATCGTGGTCGATGAGCCAGTCGAACACTTCAACGTTGCCATGGTAGGAGAAGCCGAGGTTACGGATGAGTCCTTTCTCGCGCTGTTCCACGAGCCAGTCGAGGAGCCCGTTGTCGATAAAGCGCGGGTTGAAATCTTTCATGCCGCTTTGTCCGACGCTATGGAGGAGGTAGTAGTCGATATAGTCGACCTGCAACCGCTCGAGTGAGCGTTGGAACATGGCCTTTCCGTCTTCCAGGGAATGGTTTCTCCCTTGGTTCGACATCTTCGTGGCGATATAGAACTTCTCCCGGGGATGGCGCTTCAGGGCGATGCCCGTTGCCGTTTCGGAGTCGCCATAGGCGGGTGCGGTGTCGAAGTAGTTCATGCCGTGGCCAATGGCGTAGTCCACGAGCTCATTGGTCTTCTCCTGATCGATTTCTTTTCCTTTCCGCGGCAGTCGCATCATGCCGAAGCCCATCAGGCTCACTTCGTCGTCGGTATTGGGCGTGGTGCGATAGGTCATGCCTCCGTCAGCCGGGGCCAACGGCGTTGCCGGCGCGGACTGATGGGGTGTTCCCGTCACCAACTGTCTTGCTGCTGCTTCCATGGGTGCAAGGGAGGCCAGAGCGGAGGCCGTTCCGAAGAGTCCCAGACGGGTCATGAACTCCCGTCGGGTGATGTTTTTGTTGTTGCTCTCGTCCATTGTTGTCTCGTGTTTAGATTTATCTTCGGCAAAATTACGAATAAAAAAGAAGAAATCTGCAAGAATGGTGTTTTTTTTGTTCTTTTCAGGTGATTATCCTTTTCCTTTGCTTATCACATCGTGTGATAAGAATACAAATGGCCTTGTATAGCATTAAAAAAGGAGGGCGTGTGACACGCCCTCCTTTGCCGGATGATAACGACAGCTTGCGCGATGGCAGTTGGTCGTCGTATGGTTCTTTCCTGTATTACTTCACGAGCACTTTCTTCACAGTGCCATCACTGAAGCGGATGATGTTGACACCCTTCTGCAGTTCGTTCTGCTGCTGGCCGTTGACGCTGTAGATGCTGACGACCTGACGGCTGTCGGCTGAGAGGTGGCGCACGCCGACTTCGTTAACCTTGTAGCCTTTCTTCGAGATGGCCAGGATGGTGGGATACTTGCCGGAGGCTGTTGACGTGAAGGTGATGCTCTCTACCTTCTTCGTCTTGTCGCAGGCAAGGGTGAACTCATAGAGTCGGAAGTTCTTGCGGCCGTCAATCTGGTCGGTCTGGTAGCCGTCGCGACCGGAGGTGATGATGCGGTCGAGTCCGTGGTAGGCTACGTCGGCATCGTTCGAACCGAACCAGTCTCTCGGCTGATAGGTTCCCGTCTGGCTCTTCGTTCCGTCCTCGTAGTTGGCTTCTACCTTGAGGGTTGACTGTCCGTTGGCCGAGATGGTGAGGATGTAGATCTCCTCGATGTTGGCAGGTGAGTCAAGGGAGAGCGTCTGGGGTTGGTTGACCTGCTTGAGCACGAGAGCGTTGTTCTGTGTGTAGTCGGCAAACTGGAACTCGGTGCCCTTCTTGGTGGTGAGCTTGTGGTCGGCACCGGCGATGGCTCCTGCAGCCTGGACGTCGGTTGTGTAGAGCACCCATCCCTGGTCGTCGAGGGTGTAGTTGGTCGACGAGGCGGCAGGCTTGCTCTCAGCGATGACGTCGTGAGGCCAGTTACTGATGGTGACAGGTCCGTTCAGGGGAACAGCTTCCTCGTACTGCTCAAAGGCTTCTACCTCAGCGAGTGATGCGAAGAAGTAGGCATTCAGGTTGCAGACGATGGCGATGTACTTCACGTTCTTGAACTGCGGGAGGATATACTCCAGTTCAGAGACCTCGTTCAGGTTTTGGAAGGTCTGGATGGTGGTGAGGTTCGACAGGTCGTTACCCACACGGATGCTGATCTCCTTATTCACGGCACCCTGGTTGCCGTTGAGGTTCTCGCCTTGGTTGTTGTTGGGGATGTAGACCTTCACCTTCGAGAGGTTCCATCCGTTGGCGGTGGGAGCCTCGAAGATGGCCCATACGTCGTCCTTATGGGTGGACTCGGTCTCGATGACTTCGCAGCCCTCGGCAGCGGTGTCGCCATCGGTGAGCGTCTTGACAGTGAACTCGTCGTACTGTGCCTCGTAGCTGTAGTCGCTCTTGTAGAAGCGCAGACGGGCGTCAAGTCCGGCAAGGATGTTGGGACGGTTGCCGTCGATGGTGACACTGACGGTGCGCTCTTTATAGGCTCCGCCGTTGTTGAGGTTGACGGTGATGCGGTCGAGCCCGATGATATTACCACCCTTGACGGGGATGGTGAAGGTGTGGGCGTCCTTGTTCTCGGTGATGGTTCCGAAGGTGACGTTCTGATTGGCGGCTGTAGCTGTGCAGACGAAGTAGTCGCTGCGCTCGTCGCCGTTGAGGTCGTAGCTGACGGTGATGTTCTTGGTCTCGCCGGCCATCACCTTCAGTTCGGTGGGTTCGACGGTCATCAGCATGTTGTTGTCCTCACGGCCATAGACCTCGAACTCCCAGATGCGGAGGGTGCCGTTGACGTGGGGGATGAGTTTGACGTAGCGTGCCTTGTAGGGTGCAATATAGTCGAACTTGATGCTCTCGTCCTCACGGTTCTCCTCGTCGACGACGGTAACCCAGTTTTCACCATCGGCAGAGAGCTGGATGACGTAACGGTCAATCTGGTCGACACCGCTCTCAGGACCTGCGTTGCCGTCCCAGATGCCGAAGCCATAGATGCGATAGGCTCCTTCGAGGTCGAAGATGACCCAGTTGTCGGAGCTGACGTTGCACCACTTCGAACTTGTTGCCGAGGGGTTGCGGACGCCGTCGATAATCTTTCCGGGTACCTCAGTGGAGTTGGTGGAGCCGCTGTAGTCGACAACGGTCTTGTTCAAGGCGACGTTGACAACCTGGTTCATGTCGTCAGCCGAGAAGACATCCAGGGCATCGAAGGTCTTGGTGCTGGTGCCGATGGCGTTGGTCGACTTGACGGTGACCTGTTGTTTTCCCTCAGCCTTGGCAACGACCTTCACGGGGTTGCTGGCTTTGTTGTATCCGCTGGCAAACTCCAGTCCGGCAGGCAGCTGCCACTCCCATGCAGTGGGATTGCCGGTGCCCTTACCGGTGATGGTGACGGTAGTACCCACGGTGACATAGCTCTTGTCGAGCTTCACGGTGATGACAGGAGGCTGTGGAGCGGGATAGTCGACTTTCAACACTTGTGCAGCCTTCTGCTTGCCGTCTTTCATCACGGGCACAACCTCTACGTTGATGAAGGCGTCGTTGCCGTTGCGTTCGAAGGTGGGAACATAGAAGCCCTCGTCGCGTGTCTGTCCGACGAGTGTACGCTGGTTGTCGGCTGTGACGGTATAGATGTCGAAGTGGTCGAAAGCGTTGGTCCATGTGTAGTTCCAGAGGATGCGGAGGTCGCCCTTCGACTCACCGAGCGTACTGGTGGTGCGGAGGTTGCTCACCTCTACGGCGGCAGGAGCGTAGTTGGCAGGCAGCAGAGCCACCTGTCCGAGGTTCCATGCGAAGCTGCTCACCTGTGAGGTAGCCTTGAGGTTGATGGCTACCATATAGACAGTCTTGCCGTTGACGGCAGAGAGGTCGAAGTCGGCAACGGTCCATCCGTTGACGGTGGTCGTCGTAGCATTGCTGATGGTGACGTCGGGGTTGACGCTGGAGGTCGTTGAGAGCTTTGCCTCCACATTGGCGTCTGTTCCTTTGTACACGATGCGAAGGATGCCGCCGTCGGTCACGTTGATCTGTGTCTTGTAGAGACGTACGAGGTGGTCGCCGGCAGAGAGTGTTCCAGCAAACTTGAACGATGAACCTACGTTGTAGGCGTTGTCCCAGTCGATGCTGACGGTGATGTTGCCACGGTTCTCAATCCACCAGCGCCAGGTGGGCAGGATGCTCTGCATGCCGCTGTGGTACCAGTCGCGAGTGCCTTGTTTGACGCCCTCGACAAAACGGTGCTTACCGTTACCCACACCCATGTCGGAGAGGAAAGGCATGGCGGTGATGGCCGAGCGCTCGATGACACGGTTGGAGACACCGGGGAAACCTGTCGATGGGGTCTGCGTGGGGTCGCTGAGGGTATTCACCCACATGTCTTCATCGTTGTCGAAGACGGTCTTTCCGATGGGGTAGGCCTGTGTGCCGTGGTTACGGCTGACGCTCTTGAAGGCGCTCTTGGCGGGGTCTTCCCAGATCTTTGTCTCGGGGCAGAAGAGGTCGAGTGAACCAACGTGGCCCGTGGTGGGCATGGCCTGGTTCAGGTAGGTGGTCCAGCCGAGGTGGCCTGCACGTGCCAGCTCGATACCGGCATAGATCTTGGAATAGGTCTGTGCCTCGGTGCAGCCGAGCTGTGAGGCATAGCCGCGATAGTCGCCTACGGCACCATACTCGAGGAACTGCGACGTGTTGATGTTGGTCTTCAGCAGTGTGACGTTGGGCGAACGGCTGGCGTTATACCACTGGAGCTCCATGTGGTAGTCGCCATCGGCTTCGGCAGCAGCGTAGAACTCCTTGAAGAAGCCTTCCCACTCACCGGTGCTTCCACCGCCGGACTCTTCGTTGATGAACCATCCGTCGAAGCCGAAGTACTTGGCGATTTCGTAGAGCTTGATGGCATATACATACTTACCACCTTCCACGGTGAGCATCTGACGTACCCATGCCTGGGTACCTCCGAAGGCTGCCGGTGGGAAGAAGATGTTACCGAGTACCTTCACACCCTGTGCGTGGGCAGCGTCGGTAGAGGCTGCCGGCGGGATGTTGATGATACCCTCTGAGGCAGCACCGGCCCAATAGACCAGCTTGTCCATATACTGCCAGTAGGTGGGCTGGTAGCCCAGGAAGTTGTCGACCTCACCTTGTGAGGGACACATTGAACAGGTGGGGTAGAGAATTGTTGAGTTGCAGATTTCTCCCTCGTAGAACTGCGTGGCATTGGCCTTCATGGCAGTAGGCTCCTTGAAGCGCTGCTGCAGGGGCACCTTGGACACGTTGAAGGGGTTGTCGGGGAATTTAGTCAGGTTGTCGGGCGTCCACTGGATGATGTCGTCCGGATGCCAACAGCCGTTGAGGGGCTGCTGGGCGGCAGCCGTGCCGGCAAAGAGTGCCAGCAGAGCCATGCCTAAGATACGTTTGATTTTCATACGTTTGTTTTTAGATATTTAGTTGGTTATTCTCTGAAGTTATTCGGTTTTACGCGGATGCCTTCGGTGTTGACCTTTGTGACTTCGCGCTCTTCCATGACGGGTTCGCCGTTTTCGTCGAGAATGGGTAGGCCGTTTTCATCGGTCTTCTCCACGGGGATGGTGTATTTGTAGGTGACCTCCTGCGTGCCTTCGTTGGTGTCTGCCACATCCCACCACAGGCGAGTACCTTGGGTGTTTTTTGTGTGTAACTCTTTATGGTCGAGGAAGTATTGGTTGGCATTCTCACTGAATGGATAAAGAACGCGTTTGATGAATTTTCCTATGGGTACGTCTCCACCTGAAGCATTTTCCAGCGGATTGGCGAGTGCAGGATATTCCGTGCGGCGGAATTCTGCCCAGCCCTCGTTGCCGTTGGGGAAGACAGCCATGTATTTATGCGTGATGATGGCTTCGAGAATGCGCTCACGGTCGCCGCTCTGGAAGGTGCCGTCGTTGAGGGCCACGACGCCGTCAATATATTTCTGGGCATCGGCAGCATCAATCTGATAGTAGTCCATCGAGGCCTGGATGCCGGCACGGAAATACTCCTCGGCTGTCATCGACAGGTCGCTGCCCGTCCAGCCGCGCAGGGCAGCCTCGGCCTTCAGGAAGAGGCTCTCGCTGTAGCCCAGCCACACCGAGGGACGGCTATAGCTGAACCAGAAGTCTTTGTTGAGTTCCTTCGATTCTGGTTTCGGTTTGGTTTTGGTGGTGCTGTAGAGGATGTCGTTGCCCATACTGATGAGGGGCGGCTGTGTGCCGCGGACGCAGCCCACATAGTCGCCGCGCATATTGTCCTCGCCCGAGGCCCATGTGTTGGCGGTCATGCCGGAACGATACCAGCAGACGAGGCATCGCGGGTCGATGGTGTAGGTCTCCTTCTTGGGATTACGTCCGGTGCCGACGATGACCTGATATTCCTTACCGCCGGTAGAGAGGTTGCGATAGTAGTTCTCCATGTCTTTCGACAGCACGAGCTCGCCGCCATAAGCGATGGAGATCATGGCGAATACGTTTTCGCTGCCGCCATCATCGGTACCACCATCTTCCACGCGTGCATACTTCGGCACGGTCTGCATGTTGTCGGCATTCGAAGTCATCAGACCATACTCGCTGTTGAGGGCAGCCTCTGCCTCTTCTTTTGCCCGCTGCGGGTCGACATTGGAGATGCGGAGGGCCATACGCAGACGGAGCGTGTTGGCAAAGCGCAGCCATTTGTTCCAGTCGCCCTGGTAGCAGATGTCATCGCCACCGAAACTGACTTGCTCCTTGTCGTCGGGCTGAATGCTGTCGACGGCCTGCTCGAGCATGCGGAACATGGCGTCGTAGACTTCTTCCTGCGTGTTGTACGGCACGTTGTTGGTCTCGGGCTCGCGGGCCTGGACATACACCTTGAACGGCATGTCGCCATAGGTGTCGGTGTTTGCTAGTGCGATGAAGGCCATATAGATGCGGGTGGCGTAGAAGAGGTTCTTGTATTTCTCGGGAGTGGGGTTGAACTTCAGTGCACGCAACAGCTGACGGTATTCCTTGCAGCGGTTTTCGTAGAAGCAACTCCAGCGCAGGGCACTCCAGCCGTCCTGGTAGAGATAGTCGGGCGAGAGCCCGGCAAACTTCGGCTGGTTGTTGGCAGAATAGGCACTGTAGATGTCGTGGGTGAGGTTGGTAGCTCGCTGGTACTGGTCGTAGTAGCCTTCGTAGAGGTAGTTGCGGAAGATGCTCGAGGCAGTGGCGAGCTCACTCTGCAGGGCTACGGAGTCGTCGTGGCTGACGACATAGTCGATGTTGATGTCGGCATATTCTGACTCGTCGTCCACGTCGATGATTTCTGTTCCCGTGGTGTTGTCTGCCAGTTCATAGGGGTTGCGGCTCATCTCGTCAAGGTCGTAGCAGGAAGCCATTCCAAAGACCATGATGACAGCACAGATATATTTTATTGTCTTGGTAATCATAATTTCTAATTACTAATTTCTAATTACTCATTACTCATTATTTAGAAACCTACGTTCACACTGAATCCGAAGGTACGCGTATAAGGAACGGCGGCAAAGTCGAGGGCTTGTGAGAACATCGAAGTGTCATAGCCGCCGTCGGGATTGCCGGGCGTGTGCTTCATCAGGAAGCAGAGGTTACGGGCAACGAACGAGAGCTTGAACTGCGTGAACGGAGTGCCCTTGAGCATCTTCTTGGGGAAGCTGTAGCCCAGGGAGAGCTCCTTCAACTTGATATAGGAGGCGCTGTGGAGGAACTCCTCTGCGTAACCCTTCGTTGAGCTGTAGAGTCCGATGGCTGAGTAGTAAGCCTGGGCGCTGACCTCCTTGGTGTTGGGCTGACCGTCGGCGGTGACGCCCGGCACAACCATATAGTAGTCGGTCAGTCCGTTGACGGTCTTCAGCTCTCCACGGTTGAGGGTGCGCTCGGAGGTTCCCACTGATGTGGCCATACCTTCGCTGACGCTGACGATGTCGCCGCCGAAGCGCATGTCGAACATCGCCGTCAGGTTGATGCCCTTATAGGTGAAGCTGGGAGTGACAGACATCAGCAGGTCGGGCTGGATATTGCCGATGGGGTGGTCGAGCTTATACTGCTCGAGGTTGCCGTTGGCATCCTGTGAGGTGACAGGCAACGGCAGGCCGTTCTCACCAATGACAACGTTGCCGTTGGCGTCACGGCGAAGCAGGTTGTTGGCGTAGATGTCACCGAGTTTGCCGCCGGCTACGGCACCCACCTTGACAGGCATCAGCCCGTCGCCGTTGAGGTAGATGTAGTTGGCATTGAACTCGGGAGCCAGTTCTTTCACGGTAGACGTGTTATGAGCGAAGTTCATCGTCAGGTCGAAAGTGAAGTCGTCGGTCTTCACCGGGGTGGCATAGAGCATCAGTTCCATACCGGTATTGTTCACTTTACCGGCATTGATCCACTGCTGGCTCCATGGTGCCGAAGCGCTGACAAGCATCGCCTGGTTCTTTGTGGAGTTGGTGTAGAAGGTGAAGTCGAAGCCCAGACGGTTGTCAAGGAACTTCATGTCGAGTCCCCATTCCAGAGAACTGTTGATCTCGGGCTTGAGGTTGGCATTCTTCAGGATGGTGTTCACCACAGGCACACGCACGCCGTTCTCATATTTGAACGAGCGGGTGTTGTAGAGGTTGTAGGGCGACACGTCCTTACCGACCTGAGCCACCGACAGGCGCGTCTTCATGAAGGTAATCCACTTGGGAAGCGGACGGTCAATGCTCTTCATGAAGTCGGAGAAGATATAGCTAACCGATGCTGACGGATAGAAGAACGAGCGGTTTGACTTAGGGAGTGTCGACGACCAGTCGTTGCGGGCGGTGAGATCGAGAGAGAGGTATTCGCGCCAGGCCAGCTGGATGCTGCCGTAGACGGAGTACATGGCACGGTCGAAGCCCGAGTCGCCGGCTCCTGTTACCTGATTACCCGTGTTAAAGATCCAGTTGTCTTTCTCCAGCATGTCACGCACGCTGGCGCCCAGCTCCTCGCGCTTCTGGTACATGATGTTACCGCCCAGGTTATAACCGAAACGGAAGTCCTCGCTGAGTTGCTTGTCGCCAAGAGCCAAGAGCGAGATGTTCTGTTCAAACCAGTTTTCTTCTGAACGGCTCATGCCGTCGTCGCTGACCATCGTGCTCCAGTGGCGGTCGGGAGTAGACACTGCCGTGTTGCCCAATGAGAGATTGGTCGATTCAATTCGCGTGCGATAGTAGTCGAAGGCATACTTACCCGTCACCTTCAGCCATTCACTGACGTTCAGGTTCAGAGCGTAGTAGCCGAAGGCACGCCAGCGCTCGTCGCTGTTCTGCAGCTGATGACGCACGTAATAGGGATTGGAATACTGCATGTCGGGACCGAACCAGTTCTGATGCATGCGCTTCTCGGTCTGGTACACCTGAAGGTCCTGCAGACGCACGTTGCCGGGGATGAGCAGCAGCTGGCCTACCTCACCGCCCAGACCTGTCTGAGGACGGTTCATGGCCTTGGTACGTGAAAGGGATATCTTTGCGTCGGACGACAGCCACTTGTTGATTTCCGTTCCGGAGTTCAGGTCGACCGTGAGCTTGTCAAGGCCTTCGTTTTTGAAAATGCCGTTGTTGTCGTTGTAGCCCACCGACAGGCGATAGTGCGACTTCTCAGTGGAGTTGCCAAGGGCAACGGTGTGGAACTGTGAGAAGCCTGTCGAGAAATAGTCGCGGAGCTTGTCGCCGTAGTACTGATAGGGGAGGGCATCGCCGGTCCAAGACGGTTCGTCGTGACCGTCGAGCTCAGCACCGAAGGCTACCTCGTCAGAAAGCGTGGCACGCCCCTGCTTACCCTGTCCGTATTTCTTCTGCATGCCGATGGTCTCTGAGACTTGGCTCCATGTGAAGTTACCGCTATAGGTGATGCCGAAGCCCTGACGGTGGGAACCCTTCTTCGTGGTGACGAAGATGACACCATTTCCGGCACGTGAACCATAGAGGGCGGCGGCGTTGGCACCCTTCAGGACGGAGATAGACTCGATATCCTCGGGGTTGATGTCGAACGACGTACCTCCGCGGTCAATACCACCATAGGTCGAAGCACTCGATGTGTTGTTGTCGGTGAACGGCACACCGTCGACCACCCACAGAGGCTGGTTGTTGTCGGTGAGCGACGAGTTGCCGCGAATGGTAATCTTCGTAGAACCGCCCAGACCCGTTGAAGCCGTGTTCATCTGCAGGCCGGCTACCTTACCCGAAAGGGCACTCGTCACCGACGGGTCGCCGGTCACATTCAGCGCGTCGCTCTTGATGTCCTGAACGGCATAGCCCAGCATCTTTTTCTCGCGCTTGATGCCGAGGGCCGTCACGACGACTTCGTCAATAGCTTGGGCGTCAGGTTCCATGGTCACGCTGACAGCCTGTCCTGCACGGGCTGTCACCTCAACAGACTTATAGCCCAGATAGGTGAATACCAATACGGGAGCGGCAACTCCCGTCTGGACATTGAAGTTGCCGTCGAAGTCGGTGACGGCCATATCCTTCGTGCCCTTCACCGCGACAGTGACGCCTATCATCGGCTCGCCCGTCTCGTCGACAACCTGTCCTGTGATAATCTGTTTCTCATTCTCTTGGAAGGTCAGCGACTCACTGCCGGCACCCTTGCTGTTGGCAATACCTGTTGTCGCCACGATAACCTGGTAGGGGGTCGACAAAGCGACCAACAACAGTGTTGCTAGAATTTTCTTTCTTACGTTCATGTTTTTTATACTATTTTGTAATTGTTTACGCATGTACATTAATCTATTGAGAAAAAGACCGCGCAAAGGTACAAAAAAAAACCGAAACACAATAATAAAAGAAAACAATTCTTTTGCTTTTCTTTGGTATGGACAAGCTTCTGGATGAGTTTAGAGAATAGGACAATGAGAAGACAAAAGATTTGTCAATAGAAATGACTCACCTTCCGGGAGCCAAAGGCATGGAAGAAATTTCCCTAATAACCATGCTGGCAAGGGTCAGCCCGAAAATGGCGGTAATATGAACTAGTGAACCGTTGACTCTCGTGCCTTCTTCGCCAGTGGCGACATCCCGGTTCTTGAGCAGTTCGTCGCTGTATACGCATTTGAACTTACGTTGCGGGAAACGATGGTCACGCTTGAAACGATGGCGCAAAGCCCGGGCCAACGGGTCGCCGGTCACCTTCCAAAACTCCGTCACACGGATGCGTGAAGGATCCATCTTCAGCGCCGCACCCATCGACGAGAAGAAGTGCGCCTGTGTCGCAGTGGCCATCAGGATTAGCAGTGCCTTGTCCTTAAGAGAGTCGATGGCATCGATGATGAAGTCGTAGTCATCAAGACGGAACTCATCGGCAGTGCCTTCGCAGAACACCTTCTGTAGCGCGACGACCTCCGCAGAGGGGTTGATGGCGAGCAGGCGTTCACGTAGAACCTCTACTTTCGGATGACCTATATTGACAGTGGTGGCCATCAGCTGGCGGTTGATATTCGAGGCACAAACGCAGTCTGAGTCGACAATGGTGAGCTGGCGGACACCGCTGCGCACCAACCCTTCTGCGCACCAGGACCCTACGCCGCCAACACCGAAAATGATGACGCGCTGCCGGCCGATATGCTCCATAGCATCGTCTCCCAGCAATAATGCAGCCCGGTGGAAAATATGTTCTTCGGTAACCATTCCGTCATTTATTGTGATATCGGGCACAAAGGTAATAAAAAAAAGTATAACTACGAAGGAATATGGCAAATTGTTCCCCGCACATAATTCTTTTTGTTTATGGTGGGGATCGCTCATATATATATAAATGTACATGTAAAGAGAGACTTCCCTTTGTCGTTCCCGTCCTCACCTTATTAATCTGCTTTTTTTGCTTCAATAACCAAGTTTTATTAGTTTTTTCTCCAGTTTCTCCTTGATGTTTGTCAATTATTGTGAAAAAATTGAGGTTTTGGTGAAAATAATTTGGAAAATATTTGCAGGGTAATGAAAAAGTCCGTACCTTTGCATCCGCTTTCGCCTAAAAACGGAAAGAGAGCAATGGAAAGAGTTCTTTGAGAAACTTACATAAACAGACAAAGTAGTACAGAAGCGAGATATATTATATATAATGTGTCTCGGGTAAAACAACCGTCAACCATAGAAATATGGTTATTACTTTGAAGAAACAGGTAGAGATAAATCGGAAAGCGTACTGAGACAGACAACGCTCAGCGGTCCGCAGCCGTTCCCCTTTTTTGGGGTTATGTCCTGCGGTAAGCTGGCAAGATACAGTTTTTACAATGTAGAGTTTGATCCTGGCTCAGGATGAA
>CAMNII010000005.1 GCA_946540435.1 uncultured Prevotella sp. | reverse complement strand
TGCAATATATACAGGGAATATCAAAGATAAAAGAAAAGTTTACCGGACAGCAATATCTCTTTTTATTATTTCTAAGATTTCTTAGGAAGTCCTAGGTTTTCCTAAGCTTTCCTAGGTTTTCCTAGAGTTTCCTAGGTTTTCCTAGGACTTCCTATGCTTATTCTTCTGATGAGTTGCTCGTAGAGGGGGATGGCGGCAGTGATTTCGTCTTCGCAGATATATTCGTCGACGGTGTGGCTGCGGGCAGAGTCGCCGGGGCCAATCTTCAGCGAGGGGAAAGGCATCTGCGACATGTCGCTCGTGGTGGGCGAGATGAAGAGGTTGCGGCCGCAGGCCTTGGCGGCACGTGCCAAGGGGTGTTCTTCGTTGAGCACGGAGGCACGGATGTGTGTGGAACGTGCTTTCAGATCGGCGTCGGTGAGGGCTTGCAGCAGTGCGAGCGTCTCCTCGTTGGTGTAGGCGTCGGTGGTGCGCACGTCGCAGACGAAGTGGCAGGTGTCGGGCACGACGTTATGCTGGCTGCCGGCCTCTATCTGTGTGACGCTGACCTTGATGGGTCCGAGCGTGTCGGATACTTTCTCCGGTTGGAACGTACGTAGCTTTGCGATGTCGTCGAGGGCTTTGTAGAGGGCGTTGACGCCTTCGTTGCGTGCGGCATGTCCGGCCTTGCCGTGGGCCGTGCCGTCGACGACCATCAGTCCGCGTTCTGCTATGGCCCCCTGCATCTGTGTGGGTTCGCCGACGATAGCCATGTCGATGTCGGGCAGCTCTGGCAGCAGGGCACGTATGCCGTTGGCTCCTGTCACCTCCTCCTCGGCGGTGATGGCCAGCAGCAGGTTCACGGGCAGTGGCTCGTGGTAGAGGTTGATGAATGTGGTGATGAGGCTGACGACAGATGCTCCGGCATCGTTGCTGCCGCGTCCGTAGAGTCGTCCGTCGGCGTGTGTCGGCGTGAACGGGTCGTAGTGTCCGCCTGTCCATGGCCTTACGGTGTCGTGGTGGCTGTTGAGCAGGAGTGTGGGCTTGTGGTCGTCCCATGCTGCTGCGCGTGCCCACACATTGTTCTTATAGCGCCTGACGTTGTCGATGCCGTTGTCGGCGAGGTATTCGTAGATAACGGCAGCCGTGGCCTCCTCCTGTCTTGAGAGTGAGGGTGTGGCGATGAGTCTTTCCAAGAGTTGGATGGGCGTATGGGGGGTGGTGTTACTGCCGTTGTCTGCGCTGCTGACTATCGTTTCAGAAATTCTCACCTCCTTCACGCCCTTCTTCAGTGCGTCGAAGGCGTTCTGCAGCTTGGGCAGCATGCCTTTCGATACGATGCCGTCGGCTTTCAGCTGGTTGAAGAGGGCCGGCGTGATGACGGGTATGACGCTGTCGGGATTGTTGATGTCGCGCATGACGCCCCGCTGCTCGAAGCAGAATGTCAGGCTGACGTCAGCCTTCTTGGCCAGTGCGGTGGCGACGGTCGACGCGATGGTGTCGGCATTGGTGTTGAGCAGGTGTCCCTTGCCGTCGTGCGTCAGTGCACAGAAGACGGGGGTGACGCCTTGTTCCAGCAGACTCATCAGCAGCGCCACGTTGACGCCGTTGCTGTCGGGGTCTCCCACCCATCCGTAGTCTATGGGTTCTTTCTTCCGTAGTGTGGCGGGCATGGCATTGCCGTCGGCGCCAGACAGTCCTATGGCAGTGCATCCGAGTGCGTTCAGGCGGGCTACGATCTGTTTGTTGGTCAGTCCGCCGTATACCATCGTCACCACGTCGAGCATGGCGTCGTCGGTGATGCGCCGTCCGTCGATCATCTTTGTCTCGATGTCCAACTGTGCTGCCAGGCGTGTGGCCAGCTTGCCTCCGCCGTGGACGAGCACCTTTGCGCCGTTCTTCTGTGCAAAGGCCTTGAGAAAGTTGCTCAGGGCCTCCTCGTCGTCGATGATGTTGCCGCCGATTTTGATGACTTCTATCTTCATAGGCTTTCGAGCATGCGTTTCAGAACGACAGTGGCAGAAATCTCGCGGTTGGCAGCTTCGGGGATGACGAGAGAGCGTGGTCCTTCGATGACGTCGTCGGTGACGATCATCCCTCTGCGCACGGGCAGGCAGTGCATGAAGTAGGCGTTGTCGGTCCATGCCATGTGTTCGGCATCGATGGTCCAGTGCATCATGTCGTGGTAGTCGTGCAGGATCTTTCCGTAGTCGTCGGGACGTGTCACTCCCGGGCAGCTCCAGTTCTTGGCATAGATGAAGTCGGCTCCTTCGAGCGCCTTCCGCTGGTCGTATTCCACGTGTGCGCCTTCGACGAAGAGCGGGTCGAGTTCATATCCTTCCGGATGTGTGACGACGAGGTCGATGTCGTCGGCAGCGAGCATCCATTCGGCGAAGGAGTTCGGCACGGCCTGTGGCAGTGCCTTGGGGTGGGGAGCCCAGGTGAGGACAACGCGTGGATGGGCTTTTTGTTTGTTCTCCTGTATGGTTATCAGGTCGGCGAAGGCCTGCAGGGGGTGCACGGTAGCCGTCTCCATGGCCATGACGGGTCGTCCGCTGTATTGTATGAACTGTTTGACGATGGTCTCTGCATAGTCGTAGTCGCGGTTGGTGAGTCCTGCGAAGGAGCGTACGGCGATGATGTCGCAGTAGCATCCGATGACGGGTATGGCTTCGAGCAGGTGCTCGCTCTTGTCGCTGTCCATGATGACGCCGCGTTCCGTCTCGAGTTTCCATGCCCCTTGGTTCACGTCGAGCACGATGACGTTCATGCCGAGGTTCATGGCAGCCTTCTGTGTGGAGAGGCGTGTGCGCAGTGAGTTGTTGAAGAACACCATCAGCAGTGTCTTGTTCTTGCCTAAGTGTTGAAAGGCGTAGCGGTCTTGCTTGATGATTTCAGCCTCCTGCAGTGCCTGTTGCAGGTTGCCGAGGTGTTGGTGGTATAGGAATTGCTTCATGGTTGTCTTTTGTTGTTTCTACTGTCTTTTCCCGGTGGGATTTAGTCTTGGTTTTTTATTGCGTCGAGGAACCAGTCGGCCTCTTGTTTCGACAGGCAGAGGGGAGGCAGCAGGCGTACGGTGTGCTGTCCGGCGCCGCCGGTGAAGATGTGGTCGTTGAAGATGAGTCGATGTCTGAGGTCGGCAGCGGGCTGGTCGACGTCGAATCCGATCATCAGTCCTCGTCCGCGAACGTCGTGCAGGTGTGGCATCTTCCGCAGTTCCGTCAGGAGGTAGTTGCCGATGTTTGCTGCGTTGTCGATGAGCTGTTCGTCCTCGATGACGTCGAGCACGGCGAGTGCTGCCGCACATGCCAGGTGGTTTCCTCCGAAGGTTGTTCCGAGCTGTCCGTATGTGGCTTTGAAGTCCGGCGCGATGAGTACGGCTCCCATGGGCAGTCCGTTTGCTATTCCTTTTGCGCAGGTGATGAGGTCTGGCCGTATGCCGAGCCACTGGTGTGCGAAGAAGCGTCCGGTGCGTCCGTATCCGCATTGTATCTCGTCGCAGATGAGTATGGTGCCGTGTTGCCTGCATGCCTCGGCGAGTCCTTGTGCGAACTCTGTTGTCGCCATGCGTATGCCGCCGACGCCCTGTATGCACTCCAGGATGACGGCTGCTACGTCGTCTTTCTGCAGTTCCGTCAGCCATGCCTGCAGATCGTTCAGGGGGAGGTAGGTGACGTGTCCGTTCTGGTTGACGGGTGCGATGATTTTCGGGTTGTCGGTAGCCTCTACGGCCAGCGATGTGCGTCCGTGGAAGGCTTTCTGTGCAGCGAGGATGCGTGTGCGTCCTGTCTTGAATGATGCCAGTTTCAGAGCGTTCTCGTTAGCTTCTGCTCCGCTGTTGATGAGGAACAGCTGGTAGTCATCGTATCCGCTGGCGTATCCGAGGCGCTTGGCGAGTTGCTCTTGCAGGGTGTTGATGACGGAGTTGGAGTAGAATCCGATGCTGTTCAGCTGTTCGGTTACCTTGCTGATATAGTGTGGGTGTGCATGTCCGATGGATATGACGGCATGTCCTCCGTAGAGGTCGAGGTATTCCTGTCCTTTGTCGTCCCATACGTGGCATCCTTTGCCGCTGACGATGTTCACGTCGAAAAGAGGATATACGGGGAAGAGAGTCATATGAAATGAGAAATGAGAAATGTGAAATGAGAAATGAGAAATGAGAAATGAGAAATGAGAAATGAATCGCGATTGACGTTCTTGATTGCGAGTCAGAAGGTGACGTTGGGGAGCTGTCTCCTCTGCTTCAGAAGGCGACGGGCTTGAGTGCGAGTCCTGTTGTCTCGTCGATGCCGAACATGAGGTTCATGTTTTCCACGGCCTGTCCGCTGGCTCCCTTGAGCAGGTTGTCGATGCATGCGGTGACGAGCAGGCGGCCTTCGTGCCAGTCGCAGTGTACGAGTGCTTTGTTGGTGTTGACGACCTGCTTCAGGTCGATGGGTCGTTCGCTGTAGTGGGTGAAGGGCTCATGGGCGTAGGCCTCGCGGTAGATGTCGGTGGGGTCGTTGTCGGTGTCGACGACAGCCGTGACGAAGATGCCTCGTGCGAAGTCTCCTCGCAGGGGTATGAAGGAGATGGTGGGTGTCTCTGCGTTGCTGTGTCCGTCGGTGTTGCCGTCGTGCAGGGTTGTTAGCGTCTGCATGATTTCCGCCAGGTGCTGGTGGGTGAATGGTTTGTAGACGCTGATGTTGTCGGCTCGCCAGGCGTAGTGGGTGGTGGCGACGGGTTTCTGTCCTGCTCCCGTGGCTCCTGTGATACCGTTGACGACAATGGTTCCCTTGAGCAGTCCCTTCCTTGCCAGTGGCATCAGTGCGAGTTGAATGGCGGTGGCGAAGCATCCCGGGTTGGCCAGGTGGCGAGCCTTGCGGATGTCATCGCGGAAGGCTTCGGGGAGTCCGTATATGAAGTCGTGCGAGGGGTCGGCGATGCGGAAGTCCTGTGCCATGTCGATGACTTTCACGTGGTCGGGGACCTTGTGCTCCGCGAGGAACTGTCGGCTCTTGCCGTGTCCGAAGCATAGGAAGAGTACGTCGATGTCGCCGAAGGGCATCTCGTCGGTGAACCGCATGTCGGTATCACCGATGAGTCCTTCGTGGATGTCGGCAACGGGGTTTCCGGCATTGCTCTCGCTATGTGCGAACACGATGTCGGCCTGTGGGTGATGGATGAGCAGGCGGATGAGTTCTCCGCCTGTATATCCTGCTGCTCCTGCTATACCTGTCCTGATCATCTTTACTTTCTCTCGTCGGGGTGAATGCCGTAGTACATGCGTAGTGGTGTGGAGAGGATCTTGATGAATCCCTTGGCGTCGGTGGCTGTCCATCCGTGCTGCATCTCGCCGTATTCGCCGAGTTTCGACTTCTGCAGGTCGTCGGGTGAGTCTACGCCGACGGTCTCGAATCCGTAGGGCCGCAGCTTGAGGATGGCAGTGCCGTTGACGTTTCGCTGAGAGGAGGTGAGCATGGCCTCGATGTCGGGCATGACGGGTTCGAGGAACTGGCTCTCGTGCAGGAACATGCCGTACCACTGGCTGACCTGGTCTTTCCAGTACTGCTGCCATTTGGACAGTGTCGACTTCTCGAGCAGCCGGTGGGCTTCGATGATGAGCTTCGGTGCGGCAGCCTCGAATCCCACACGTCCCTTGATGCCGATGATGGTGTCGCCGACGTTGCAGTCGCGTCCGATGGCGTATGCGGCGCCAATCTGTTCTATCTTCTGTATGGCAGCGATCTTGTCGTTGAAGGTCTCTCCGTTGACGGCGGCAATCTCTCCTTTTTCGAATGTGATGCGCAGTTCTTGCTCGGGTGCGGTGGCGGTGACGTGCTTCAGGTAGGCCTCTTCGGGCAGCCCCTTGGTGGGGTCGAGGAGTTCGCCTCCGCAGATGCTTGTGCCCCAGATGCCTACGTTGTAGGAGTATTTCAGCTTGGTGAAGTCGGCCTCGAAGCCGTGGGCGTTGAGGTAGTCTATCTCCTCCTGGCGTGAGAGTGCCTCGTCGCGTGTGAGGGTGATGATCTCGATGCCTGGCGACATGACGAGGAATGTCATGTCGAAGCGCACCTGGTCGTTGCCGGCTCCTGTCGAGCCGTGTGCGATGGCGTCGGCCTTCACCTGGTTGGCATAGCGTGCGATGGCCACTGCCTGGAAGATGCGTTCCGATGATACGGAGATGGGGTAGCAGTTGTTTCGCATGACGTTGCCGAAGATCATGTATTTCAGCGACCGCTCATAGTATTCCTTGGTGACGTCGAGTGTGACGTATGTCTTTGCGCCCAGCCGGTAGGCGTTCTCTTCGTTCTTCTTCAGTTGCTCGGCGCTGAATCCGCCTGTGTTGGCGCATACGGCATGCACCTCGTTGCCTTCCTGTGCCAGCCGCATGACGGTGTATGATGTGTCTAATCCGCCTGAAAAGGCCACTACTATCTTTTTCATGTTTTCTCTGTCAGGTAAATGGTTATTTGATTCTGAATATCTTGTTGAACACGTTCTTGACGGTCATCACGTAGGGTGCCCATCGCGACGGTTTGTGCTGCTCGGCCTGGCGGGGGTCGTAGAGCATGCCGTAGCAGAGGCATACGCGCCGGTTGTTGCGCTGCAGGATGTCGTAGTTGACGCAGCCCTCGCATCCTTTCCAGAACTCGTCGTCGTGGGTGAGGTTGTCGAGCGTGACGGGCTGGTAGCCCATTCGCGTGTTGAGTTTCATGACGGCCAGCGAGGTGGTGATGCTGAAGAGCTTGGCATAGGGGAATCGTTCGCGTGCGAGTTGGAAAGTCTTCTCCTTGATGCGTGCGGCGAGTCCCATGCGGCGGTATTCCGGGTCGACGATGAGTCCGCTGGTGGCCACGAAGTCGCCGTGTTCCCAGCATTCGATGTAGCTGAATCCAACGAGCTTGTCGCCGTCGATGGCTACGACGGCCTTACCCGATGTCATCTTCTGGGCGATATACGAGGGTTCACGTTTGGCGATACCCGTGTTGCGTGCTTTTGCCGACTCGAAGATGAGCTGGCAGATGTGTTCGGCGTATTTCACGTCATCATCAGTTGCATATCGCACGATGATATTCTTTCCGTTTTGCATATTTATACAGAATTATAAGGGATTTCGGGTGCAAAGTTCGCAATTTTATTCGATATATGCAAGTTTTTTCACATAAATATTACATTGTCGCACGATAAAAGTGTGCTTATTCGTGGAGACGTGCCTGTCCAGGCTGGGTGTTCTTGGTGAGGATGTGTCGTGTCGTTGGTAAGCATGCGCTCAGCCCTGTCTGGCATTGGGCTGACCAAAATAGCCTATTTTGGTCACCAAAATAGCTTATTTTGGTCATCAAAATAGCTTATTTTGGTCGGAGGATCCTTACCTTCGTGTGTGCCAATGCTTACCATAGTGAAAAAGGAGGTATGGTTTTGTCTTGTTCGAAGGATGCAGTTTTGATGTTGAAGGATGCCGAGGTGTTGCTCGAAGGATGCCGAGGTGTTGCTCGAAGGATGCCGTTTTGATGTTGAAGGATGCCGAGGTGTTGTTCGAAGGATGCCGAGGTGTTGCTCGGAGGATGCAGTTTTGTTGTTCGAGGTATGCCGATGTGTGGCATGGTTATGAGGAAAGGAAAGCGCCCTGAACCATCGTCTGCATACTGATGGTTCAGGGCGCAATAATGTTATATGTGTCTCTGTCTACTTCTGGCTGCTGTATGCGGCGTAGATGTCGGCAGCAATCTGCTGCATCTCGTCGGCCGGGAACTGCTGCTTGGGGCGGTGAAAGTTGACGTCGTCCTCGGTGTTCATGGGGATGAGGTGAATGTGTGCGTGTGGCACTTCGAGTCCGAGTACCACCTGTGCCACTTTCCTGCAGTTGAACACTTTCTTGATGGCGATGGCGACATGCTTGGCAAAGACCTGCATGTCGGCGAGTTCTTCGTCGGAGAGGTCGAAGATGTAGTCTACCTCGCGTCGTGGTATGACGAGGGTATGTCCTTTCGATACGGGGCTGATGTCGAGGAATGCGTAGAACTGCTCGTTCTCTGCGCATTTGTAGCTGGGTATTTCGCCTGCTGCTATTTTACTGAAGATGGTCATGGTGGTTGGTTGTTTATTCGATGGATATCTTGTCGATGCGCAGCTTCATGGTTCCTGCAGGAATCTTGATTTCTGCCACGTCGCCTACTTTCTTGTTGAGCAGTCCCTGTGCGATGGGTGTCTTGATGGAGAGTTTACCTTCGCGGAAGTTGGCCTCCTGCTCGCTGACGATGGTGTATGCCATCTTTGCTCCTGTGGCGAGGTTGGTCATCTCTACCTTCGAGAGTATCTGCACGGCGTCGGTCGAGAGTCGCTTGGTGTCGACGATTTTTGCCTCGGCGATGGTGAGTTTGAGTTGGTTGATTTTATTTTCCAGATGTGCCTGAGCCTCTTTGGCGGCATCATACTCTGAGTTTTCACTGAGGTCGCCCTTGTCGCGGGCTTCGGCGATGGCCGCGGATGCTTTGGGTCGCTCCACGCCTTCGAGTCTTCTTAGTTCGGCTATCAGTTTGTCGTAGCCTTCTTGTGACATGTAAGCCATATTTCCTTTGTTTTTTATCGTTTGTCAATAGGGCAGGGCCTGTTTTCTGCACAGTAAAAAATAAAGAATTCCGACTCGTCTCTCGTTGTCGAAATTCCGTATTATCCCTGCAATGTGTTCTTGTTTTTCTGGGTGCAAAGTTAAGAAATGTTTGTGAAACGGCCAAACTTTCGGCGTCCTTTTTTTTATTTTGTGGTTGTTATTTTCTTGAATGTGGCGTTTTTGTATTACCTTTGCAACAGAATATTATATAAAAGGATAAGGATATGAAAATGAAACGACTATTAGCAGTTTTCTCTTTGTGGTGCACCGCCGTGATGATGTGGGCGGCACCTGCCGGTGAGCATGACGATGCCGAGACGGCGGCTCCGTTGCGGCTGGCTGTTGCCGGCGTCACCCACGGACATCTCTGGGAGGTCGTCCGCCGCATCCCCTGGGGGGTGTTCGAGGTGGTAGGCGTGTGGGAACAGGACGAGGTATACCTGCGGCAGAACGCCCTGCGCGGGAAGGTTGCCGACGACTGTTTCTATCAGGACCTTGAGACCATGCTCGATGCCTGCCGCCCCGAGGCCGTGGTGGCCTACGGCAGCATCAGCGACCACATGCGTGTCGTCGAGGCCTGTGCGCCGCGCGGCATCCACGTGATGGTGGAGAAGCCGCTGGCCACGACGGTCCGTCAGGCACAGCGTATGGCAGCGCTGGCGAAGCGCTACGGCATCATGGTGTTGACGAACTACGAGACGTCGTGGTATGCCTCCAACCATCAGGTGAAGGGGCTCCTCGACAACGGCATGCTGGGCAGCGTCCGTCGCATCAACGTCTACGACGGCCATCAGGGTCCGTTTGAGATTGGTTGCGACAAGGCGTTCACCGACTGGCTCACCGACCCCGTGAAGAACGGCGGCGGTGCCGTCATCGACTTCGGCTGCTATGGTGCGAACCTTGCCACCTGGCTGCTCCACGGCGAGCACCCGGTGAGTGTGCAGGCCGTGCTCCAGCAGCATAAGCCCGAGAAGTATCCGCTTGTCGACGACGATGCCACCATCCTCGTGCGCTACCCCCATACGACGGTGCAGATCATGGCTTCGTGGTGCTGGCCGATGAACCGTAAGGACATGTATGTCTATGGCGACCGCGGGTATGTATACCAACGGAATGCCACGGAGTTGGAGATGCACGTTGCCGACAAGAAGACCGCCCTGCAGGCGCCGCCGCTCACGGTGCCCTACGACGACTCGTTCCGCTATCTGCGTGCTGCCGTGCGCGGCGAGATAGCGGTGTTGCCCACCGACCTGGCCTCGATAGAGAACAATGTCGTCGTCGTGGAAATCCTCAATGCCGCCATCAAGAGCAGCAAGACGGGGAAAGCGGTGAAAATGAGAGATGAGAGATGAGAAATGAGAAATGAGGAATGAGAAATGCCCGCAAAGCGACTGATAAACGGCGGCACGACGCTGCCCCTGCGGGGATTGCATTTGTTGATGATCATATTTTTGAACTGGTATGGATGAGATGATACTGATAACCTGTGTGAGCGGGGTGGCAGCCCTGCTGTTTATCGCCTTGGCCGTGTTTCTGAACAGGAAACGGCTGCAGGCAGCGCCGCCGGCAGAGGAACGGCCGGAAGCCGGAGGGGAGGAGTATAGCGACAGGATTGTCGGGCAGTATGGCGTGCCCCAAGAGTATCTGCCTGAGATAACGCCGCCGGTGTTCTTCTACGACCACTTCATGATTGTGGGCGGCCGCCGGCTGGACTATCGCGATGTGGTCGATGTGACGTTCAACAATGCCGCCATACCCTATCTGCAGCCCACCTATCAGGTGGTCATCCAGACCACGTTGCCCGATCAGGAGTTTGTGTATATCGAGAACCTGGGCGACAGCATCCAGACGGCCGAGCAGGTTGCCATGACCATTGACCGGTATGTGAGTAAAAACTGTTAGGAGGAGGTAAGGATGGAACAGAACCCATACGTCAAGCAGTATCCCGACCTGATGCGGGGCAAGAAGATCATGTATGTGCACGGCTTCGGCTCGTCGGCCCAGAGCGGCACGGTGAGGCGGCTGCGCGAGGCGCTGCCCGGTGCCGAGGTCATCGCCTACGACCTGCCCGTGGAACCCCACGAGGCAATGGAGTTATTAAGGAACGCGTGCGCGAAGGACCGTCCCGACCTCATCATCGGAACGTCGATGGGAGGGATGTATGCCGAGCAGCTCTACGGCTTCGACCGTATCTGCGTGAACCCCGCCCTGCGCATTGCCGACACGATGACGACCCATGGCCTGACGGGCAAGCAGCAGTTCTTCAATCCCCGCCAGGATGGCGTGCAGGAGTTTTATGTCGACAAGGCGCTGGTGAAACGCTACCGCGAGGTGCAGGAGGAGGGCCTGCGGCCGTCGGCTGCACGCTTGCCGGACGGCGAAGGCGGTTCGGAGCGTGAGGAGATGGTCTACGGTCTCTTTGGCGACGAGGACGACCTGGTGGACACCTACGACCTGTTTCGCGAACACTATCCGCAGGCCATCCGCTTCCATGGCGGCCATCGCATCACCGACCCCGTGCTGATGCACTACATCCTGCCCGTCGTCCGATGGATCGACGACCGTCAGGAAGGGCGCCAGCGCCCCATCGTCTATATCGACTGGCACACGCTCCGCGACAGCCACGGGCAGCCGGCATCGTCGATGCACAAGGCCTACGAGCTGCTCATCGAGCAGTATCAGGTGTATGTCGTCGTGCCCACGGCCGAAATCGATGCTGCCAGGCCGTGGCTGGAGCAACAGCTCAGCACGCCAGCCTGGCAGCATGTGGTATATAGCGACCGCGCTGACCTGCTCTACGGCGACTACCTCGTCACCTCGTCGGCAGACCTTCCGGATGCCATGGCGACCCTTCTGCATTTCGGCTCCGACGAGCTGAAGACGTGGGAGGATGTCATCGTCCTGTTCACCCGGCTTGGCGGTCAGTAGTAGCGTCAGCTCACTTCCCAGATGTCATTCGTCTCGAGAAGCTCCATGAACGAGTGGTAGGGCTTCTTGGCAGCCACCTCGTCGAGCTGTTGATTGACAGCCTCGTCGTAGGTGGGTGCCTGGACATCGCGTATCACGCCGAGTGCGATGGGGAATCCGTCCTCGGGAGCCATCATGGCGAGCTTCAGCTGCAGCGTGTCGTCCTGGCAGTGGGCATCGTGAACGAGGATGTCGTCGAGGGTGATGCCGTTTTCGCCTATCTTCACCACCTTCACGCCGAAGCCCTCCTGTACGAGTCCGTATTCATTATTCTCGCCGAAGACGAGTTTCTCGCCGTGGCGCACGTAGATGGCATTTTTCTGCCGGCTTCTTCAGATACAGCTGTATCAGCAGCAGCCAGTATTCGTCAGACCACAATGTATGTTTTGCCATAGTGAAAGAACATTCTATTGCTTCTGACTGCAAAGGTACAAAGAAAAAGTGAAAAAGTGAAAAGGTGAAAAAGTCGTTTTGGCGTTACTGCCATCAGCGAGGATTGCCGATGCCGATAAAAACGTTCGGGAACAGGACTTTTTTCTGATAATGGTGTTATCAAGCACTGATAACTCGATGATCTCACATTGATAACACCATTATCTCACATTGATAACAGGATGATCTCACACAGGTAACAGGCGTACTTTTAAGAGATCATCCTTTCGAAGCTATGGTTTCCCATCAACAACAGCCAATATCGAAAGAAAGAAAAAGCCCCCCAGGGCTTCCCGGGGGGATGGATATTATATCTAGTTTTCAGCGTGTAATGATGACCTTGCGGCCGTCCTTCACATAGACTCCCTTTGGTTGGAGGTTTGAACCCCTCCCGCCATTCCCCAAGGGGAGGTAGGTGAGGCGTTGTCCCTGCAGGTTATAAAGCCCTGCTCTTTCTGACTTCCCTACTGGTGACGGGATTTGGCTGATGCCCGTAGGATGTTCTCCAACATATTGTCCGATGAAGAGGATGGCATGGGTCGACTGCTCACTGATGACATAGAGGAAGGGTCTGTTGAGATAGAATTGGGTCGAACTGGGAATAGATATCCCATCATCACCAATAATGGTGACGGCGGCAGCCTCGGTGCCTTTTTCGTTGACTTCTATCTTTGCCGCCTGCTTCATAAAACCAATATACACTGGCGAATTGCAGAAGTAAGGAAATTCGGCTGAAAGACTGAAGGCGGTGGGCATTCCGAGGTTTTTCATGATTTGCTTCAGATACAGATCGGTCTGAGTTTCAAAGCGGGGCATTTTCAGGTAGAGATAGTCGTATCCGCGATTACTCTTGACGGGCCATTCGCTGTCAGACAGGCTCTGGAGTACATCGTCGATGGTTTTTCCTTCGTTCGGCAGGAAGACGGTCATGGTGTAGCCTCCGTTGCCATAGGGCAGGTTGGCAGCGCGGTAGAGGTCGTTTTCTACTAAGGAGACATCCTCCATTTCCTTATTCATCATCTGTACTGTTTCCTGTCCGTTGAAGTCTTCTTCGTGGGTGTTTGTTTCGTCAAAGGGACTACTCCATATGCCTTTGAAATAGAGGGCATTGAGCAGATAACTCACCATATCCTCATCAAAATCCTCCTCGGTCAGTATTTCCTCTATCATTCCTTCGGTATGGTCGCTGGCCCACTGGTTGATGACGTCACGCGTCATGCCGTCGGCAAAGTCGCGGGCCTGTGGGGTAGCATCGTAGAAGGTGAGTGCTTTCTCCACGAAACCGTCCTGCAGCTGATAGCCCTTTCCTTCGTTGACGAAGATGGTGTTGCTGAAGGTCATCCTGGTCTTTGGGTCTACGTCGGGCATCTCTGTCATCAGCTTTCGGCAGAGGCTGTTGATGGCATCGGCTCCTCCGTCGGCAAATCCCAGCACATTGTTGATTTCCTCAAGGGTCTTTCCGGCAGCACCGTTGTTCATCATGCCCAGCGCATAGGTGATGCTCAATGGCGAGAGCACCATGTTTTTATTCTCGCGGGCTTCGCGGAACAGGTTGAAGGCGAAGTGGTTGTTTTGCTTCAGCTGCTGGCGTTCGTCTGCCGTCAGGGTTATTTCCTTCGGTGCATTGAAATCTTCCTGGGTGAATAAAGGATAATAATCGTTATCATAGACAGCTATGAACTCCTCATAGTCGCAGATACAGTCTACCTCGGGTGCGAACAGATAGTGAACAAGACCTGTCTTGTTGAATCCGATGCCTTCAACGCCGACAATGTCGGATGTATAGGTTTGTCCTAAATCATCGGTGCCTACATACTGAAATCTTCTGAATTTACCTGTTGCTGTATTGATGGTGCTCTCGACGGGTTGCAACTTCGGGCTTTCTTTGTAGCCTTGCATGGTGAAGTCGATGAGCAGAAAGTCTTTTTGGGCATAACTGTCCCATGCATATACTTTTCCGTCCTCTTCGCGATAGGCAGCATAATAAGTGCCCTCGTCATCGGTATAAAACGAATCAACAGAAGGGTGAATATGACGATACACCTTCCTATACGTCTGTCCATTGATTACGGTCTCATCCTTTAACTCATAGGACACCAGTGAGAGGGTGTGCTCATAGCCATCATACTGGCTGCCATCACCCTTGGGCTCCGTCGACTCAAAGTGATGATGAAAGTAGAACCACTTTCTGCCTTGTTCCAGCATAGACCGATGGTCATCTTGTGCCCATGCCGACATGGACATCAACACTGTCATTGTAAGAAGTAGAAGTTTTCTCATATTTCTAAGTTTTAAGGGTTAATCATTTTCGCTACTTGGTTTCTCATTATCCTCAGATTGCTATCCCCATTTAATTAAAGTGTTTTTATAAATTCATCCCATTCGGCGGTGGTGCCCTTCCGCCCGAAAGTCTTCTCGAAGAGCCGGCTGCGACTGTTGGTCACCGACTGTTTCGAGTGGGCCGTGAGCAAGGCAATGGCGGCAGGTGCGGCTCCTGCCTTCAACAGCAGACAGACATGATATTCCTGCTCGTTCAGTTGGCGGAATGAAAAGAGCCGTCGGGTGAAGTCAGGGTAGTGTTCGTTCACCTGTTGTTCCAGCTGTTGCCATTCGTCTTTATTGAGCGGACGGTCGGTGTCGACCGCCATACGCTGTTGCAGAAAAGGGATGGGGACAGGGTTTCTGTTCTCTTCGGGCATATTGGCCATACGCTGTTCGTAGTCGGCCAGCTGCCGCTGCAGTTCGTTCAGTCGGAGGGTGAACACAGCCTGTCTGCGCCGACTGTTGAGGAACAATCCTACAAAGGCTGCCGACAACAGGCACAACAGGGCAAAGACAATGGCCAGTATCTGTCCGCGACGGGTGGCGGTGAGCTGTTGTCGCACCGCCTCCCGCTCATGGTGCTGATAGTCGTAGAGGGCACTCATCCGCCGCAACGTCTCGATGTCGGTCAGACTGACCACCGAGTCGGTCAGCAGTTCATATTGCTGCAGGTGATAGAGGGCTTTGTCAGCGTCGCCGTATTTCTTCATGCTTATGTCGGCCAAGGCGGCATGGGCAGCCTGCTGGGTGTAGAGGGTTCCTACGTCGAGCAACTGCCGATAGTAGTACTCGGCAGAATCGGTCTGATGGACTTTCGTGTAATAGTCGGCTGCCATGTAATAGAGTCCGCTCTCACTCTCGGCATCCACCAGCTTGAGAGCCTCCATCAGCAACGGTCGGGCTGCCTGCGGACTGTCCTGCTGCAGATAGAGGGCTGCCTGCTGACCCTTGATGTCGCTGACCATCAGGTCGTCGCCCATGAGCGTGGCAAGCCGAAGGGCAGCATCGAAACAAACGCGGCAACTGTCGAAGAGGGCCTGCGAACGATAGACATTACCCATGTCGCGAAGGTCGTAGATGAGTCCTGACGTGTCGTTTAACAATGAATCGTAGTGATAGGCCTGGCGGAAGGCTTTCAATGCCAGATCGTTAATGTTCTGTTCAAGATAGAGGCTGCCGATCATATTCCATGCCATCGCCCTTGTCGTGTCGTGACGAGCCACGTCGACGGCTTTTTCCAGACACTGCAGGGCCCTGGGTGAGTCATGTTCCAACAGCAACGTGTCGGCACGAAGCAGCAACACATCGGCAGAAGGTGCGTGGCGGCAAGCCGTCAGAAGAAAGACGGCAAAAAGCAGGCTTGCTATCGTCAGTCGTCTTACCATATCGTATCAAAGTAAATCAGGTTTTTAACAGCATCCTCCACATACTGATGGGAAGTACATTCGAAACGAATCGTCATTCCTTCTTTGCGAATATGGTAAAATCTGTCATTTTCATACAAATAATCTTCCATCATGGCGTTGTAGTCGTCGTTGAGCCGATTGATGTCAGTATAAGTGTAGGTAATATCATAACCCATCACCTGAGTCCCATCCTCATTCAAAACAAGGTCGATGGAACATTGTGTGTCTGTATTATACGATGCACTCTCATAATGTCCGTCGGCATAATGGCCAAAAAGGAAGTTGTCGGGCAACATGTCGTCGACGTATGGACCGTCACCCACGCTGCGCAGGAAGAAGACACGCTGGATGAGTTCCATTGGCATCCCCCTGTAGATAGGCGTGAGGTCGTAGCCTAACTGTGAAATGTCACGCTGATAGTCGGCCTGACAATCGGTATAGGAATACATCTGGCGCGGGCGGCGCGGACGCGTCAGTGTGCGGCGAACGTAGGAATTGTCGGTAGAACCTGTATCTATGTCAAGATTGACAAAACAGTCCTTACTTCTGTTTTCTTCCAGTGTGCGCAGGAAATAAGCATCGGCATCGACCTGCGAAAAGAAATCATAATAGAGCAGGGCCGACTCACAAAGGCTGTCACGACACTCAAACTTATAGTACAAGGTGAAACGGTTTCCCTCGACGGGTTGCGGGAAAAAGTAGACGGTGCCTTCCTTCATGTCTCCCTGCCACCCTACGGCGACGGGCTCTGGCTGGGTGGGTCGCTCGGTTGTCATACTGTCTAAAAGAGAATAGTCGAAGACGGCATTGGGTCCCAGCTGCAGCCAATCGCCCCAATAGGGTAAGCCATTTTTATTTTCCAGATAAAACTTTCCTGCTCCCATATTGCGCTGTTCTACTCCATAGTTTCCATCCTTGGTGCAGATATAAAAATAGCCCTGTCCGGTAGCCTTCACTATGAAAGCCATCAGAAGGACTAACAACAGCGCATATCTTCTTTTCATATTCTCTGTATTACACGGAAAAATGTGTAGGCGCTGCAAATTTACACACTTTTCCGTGTTTTCTCCAAACTTTTGAGTACACAAATAATACACAAAAGTATTTTGAGCCGAAGGTCGACTTTCGATCTTTTTATTTCACTTCCCAGATGTCGTTGGTTTCGAGCAGTTCCATGAAGGTGTGGTAGGGTTTCTGCTCTTTTACCTCTTCGATTTGCCGGTTGACAGCCTCGTCGTAGGTCGGTGCTTCGACGTCGCGTATCACGCCGAGGGCGATGGGGAAGCCGTCCTCGGGAGTCATCATGGCGAGCTTCAGCTGCAGCGTGTCGTCCTGGCAGTGGGCATCGTGAACGAGGATGTCGTCGAGGGTGATGCCGTTTTCGCCTATCTTCACCACCTTCACGCCGAAGCCCTCCTGCACGAGTCCGTATTCATTATTCTCGCCGAAGACGAGTTTCTCACCGTGGCGCACGTAGATGGCATTCTTCTGTCGTCCCTCTTTGTTGTAGACGAGGTCGTGGCAGCCGTTGTTGAAGATGACGCAGTTCTGCAGGATCTCGCATACGGCGGCGCCCTTGTGGGCATGAGCCGCCTTGAGGATGTCGATGGTGCCGGGCTGGTCGGTGGCTACGGCGCGTGCGAAGAAGCGTCCGCGTGCACCGAAGCAGAGCTCAGCGGGCCGGAAGGGGTCTTCGACGGTGCCGTAGGGTGACGACTTCGAGACGAAGCCTCGCGGCGACGTGGGCGAATACTGTCCTTTGGTGAGTCCGTAGATGCGGTTGTTGAGCAGGATCATGTTCAGGTCGATGTTGCGTCGCATGGCATGGATGAAGTGGTTGCCGCCGATGGCCAGTCCGTCGCCGTCGCCGCTGATCTGCCAGATGGTGAGGTTGGGGTTGACGACCTTTGCTCCTGTAGCGATGGCGGCGGCTCGTCCGTGGATGGTCTGCATGGCATAGGTGTTGACATAGTATGGCAGTCGTGATGAGCATCCGATGCCGGAGATGACGGCCGTCTCGTGGGGTGCCACGCCAATCTCGGCCATGGCCTTGTGGAGGGAGGCCAGGAAGAAGTGGTCGCCGCAGCCCGGGCACCAGCGCGGCTGTCCTTTCTTGAAGTCTGAAGCCTGATATTTCTGTTCCATGGGTATCATGAGTTATGGGTATTGAGAATTCTTGATACGTAGGTGTTTCCGTAGTTCGGCGCATCCTTCGTGCGGATCACCTTTTCAAATCCTTCGACGAGCTCGCTGACGACGAAGGGCTGTCCCTTCACCTGGTTGTACTGGTAGGGTGCGAAGTTGTTGATGCGGATGCGCAGCAGGGCAGCAAGCTGTCCGAGGTTCTGCTCGGCCACGATGACCTTCTTGTAGCGCAGCAGCACGTCGGGCGTGTTGGCGGGCAGCGGGTTGATGTACTGGAATTGTGCCAGTGCCACCTTATGGCCGTGCTGACGGAGCTCCTCCATGGCGGAGTAGAGGTGGCCGTAGGTGGAGCCGAAGCCTACGATGAGCAGCTCGGCATCGTCGGCGTCGCCCTCTACCTGCAGGTTGGGGACGGGGATGCGCTGCACCTTGTCGTAACGCAGGTGGTCCATGCGGTCGTGGTTCTCGGGCTCCGTGGAGATGGCTCCCGTCTCACCGTCTTTCTCCAGTCCGCCGAGGATGTGCTGGTAGCCCTCCTGTCCGGGTATGGCCCAATAGCGTACGAGCGACTCCGGGTCGCGGATATAGGGTGAGTATTTGTATTTCTGTTCCTCGCTGACGTAGTGCGGACGGATCTCCGGCAGCTCGTCGATGTTGGGCAGCCGCCAGGCGCTGGAACCGTTGGCGATGAAGGCATCGGTGAGCAGCACGACGGGTGTGAGGTGTTCCAGTGCTATCTTCGCTGCCATATAGGCTGACTCGAAGCAGTTGGTGGGGCTGGTGGCCGCGATGACGGGCATGGGGCTTTCGCCGTTTCGTCCGTAGAGGGCCTGGAGCAGGTCGGTCTGCTCGCTCTTTGTGGGCAGTCCCGTGGATGGTCCGCCGCGCTGCACGTCGATGACGACGAGTGGCAGCTCATCGATGACGGCGAGGTTGATGGCTTCCGACTTCAGGCAGAGTCCCGGTCCGGAGGTGCTGGTGGCAGCGAGTGCTCCTGCGAAGGATGCTCCTACGGCCGATGCACATCCTGATATCTCGTCTTCGCACTGCACGGTGATGACGCCCATCGACTTGTGTTTCGACAGCTCGTGGAGGATGTCGGTGGCAGGGGTGATGGGGTAGGAGCCGAGGAAGAGGCGCAGACCGGCCTTCTCGGCAGCTGCCATCAGTCCGTAGGCGGTGGCTTTGTTGCCGGTGATGTCCATATATCGTCCGGGCACCTTGTGGCGCGACTCAATGCGGTAGGTGGCGGGCACGGAGGCGTGGGTGTTGCTTCCGTAGTCGTATCCGGCCTGCACGACTTTGATGTTGTTTTCGGCGATGGCCGGTTTCTTGCTGAATTTCTCGCGCAGGAAGTTGAAGGCCAGCTCCAGGTCGCGGTTGAAGAGCCAGCAGACGAGTCCGAGTGCGAACATGTTGCGGCATTTCAGCACCGATTTGTTGTCCATGCCGCTGTCGGCCAGGCAGTCCTTCACCATCTTCGTGATGGGGCAGGCGACGACGCAGTCGGGGTTGACGCCCAGCTCCTTGAGGTAGTCGTCGCTCTCAATCTGTGCCTTCTTCAGGTCGGCAGGCCCGAAGGCATCGGTGTCGATGATGATGGTGGCCTGCGGCTTGGCATAGCGCAGCTGCGTCTTCAGCGCGGCGGCATTCATGGCCACGAGCACGTCGCAGCGGTCGCCGGGGGTGAACGACGGTCCTTCGGAGACATGCACCTGGAAGCCGCTGACGCCAGTCAGGGAACCTTGTGGAGCACGGATGTCGGCGGGGTAGTCCGGAAAGGTGGAGATGCCGTTTCCTACTGATGCAGAGATGGTGGAGAAGATGGTGCCGGCGAGCTGCATGCCATCGCCGCTGTCTCCGGAAAATCTTACTACCACTTGCTCGAGTTCTTTCACTTCGGGCTGGTGGTTGTTGGTTGTGTCCATTCTATTCGTTATTAGGGATGATTAAAACTGTGTGCAAAGGTACAACGAAATGGGGACAATGCAAAAAAAATCGGGACTTATTTTCATGGCGGGATGAAAGTTGTGTGCTGCCATTCCCGACCTTACATACTGCTGGCTCGGAAGACGAGGCGCATGGGGATGGTGTCGTGGTGGAGCGTGGCATCGCCGCGGATATGGTTGATGAGGATCTGGCAGGCCCGCTCGCCCATGAGGTCGGCGCGGTCTTCGATGGCGGAGATGGCCGGGGATAGGTAGGACACGTTCTCATCGTCGGTGAACCCGATGAGGCGGATGTCGTCGGGCATGAGCAGGTGGTGGTCCTTGATGGCTTTCATGGCGCCGTAGATGAGCGTGTTGTTGATGGCGAGCACACCGTCGGGACGGTCGGGGCTGTTGAGCAGGTCGGTCATCTGCGCGTATGCCGCACCGAGCGTCATGCTGTCGCAGCGCACCAGTTCCTTGTCGATGGGGATCCGCGCGTCGCGCAGCGCCTCGAGGTAGCCGTGCTTGCGCCGCCTGACCATGTCGAGGTGGTTGGGACCGCCGATGAAGGCGATGCGGCGGCATCCGCGCTCAATGAGGTGGCGGGTGCCCTCATAGGCTGCCGTCACACCGTCGGCCGTCACCGACGAGAAGCGGTCGGGCAGGCAGGTGCGGGCAAAGAAGACGAGTGGTACGTGCATCGCGTTGAGCTTGAGGAAGTGGTCGTAGCTGGTGGTGTTCTCGGCCAGCGAGACGATGATGCCCTCGACGTGCAGCGATGCCATGCTGTCCATGATGGTCAGCTCGTCGGCCATCTGCTCATGGCTGTTGGCACAGATGACGGAATAGCCCTCTTCGCGTGCCTTGTTCTCGATGCCGGCAATGACCTTCGAGTGGAAGTGGGTGACGATGTTGGGCACGACGACGCCGATGAGGCTCGGCGCCCCTTTGCGCAGGCTCTGTGCAAAAGGGTTCGGACGATAGTTGCGGTCGGCGGCAAGGTCGTGGATGCGCTTGCGCAACTCCGGACTAATCTCCCGGCTGTCGTGCAAGGCGCGCGACACGGTGCCGATGCTGACACCCAGCTCTTTGGCCAGTTCCTTCAGTGTTACCCGTTCCATATTAAAAAACAAAAGCAGTAGCAGTGCAAAGGTACTTGTTTTTATATAAAAGAACAAAAAAAATAAGTGATTTGTTTAAAAAAACTACCGTTTTATGAAAAATTGTTGGTTAGTATGAATTTTTCTTTTTATCTTTGCAGTCGCTATGACGATAGATGAAATCCTCAGTAGCTACGAGCCGATAACCCTCGACGAGATGAGCGGCATACGGCTGATGAACCGCACAGACACCAAGTTCGTCACGAACGAGGAGATGCTGCGCCGGCTTCTCGTCATGGCACGCGATGCCTATCGCGTACAGGAAATCGACGGGCTGCGCATCGGCAACTACTACACGATGTACTTCGACACGCCGGACTGCAACATGTTCCGCGTCCATCACAACGGGCATGCGGGCAGGCAGAAGCTGCGCATACGGTCGTACGTAGACTCCGGGCTGAACTTCCTGGAGGTGAAGACGAAGAACAACCACGGGCGGACAAAGAAGAAACGGATGACCATGGAGGGCTTCAATCCCCTGCAGCCCCAACACGACATCGTCTTCAGGCGCCAGGATGCGCAATATGAGGAAATAGGCGACTTCCTGAGCCAGCACCTGCGCTACGACCCGCTGGTGCTCAGCGAGCATATAGAAAACCGCTTCCGCCGCATCACGCTGGTGAACAAAGGCAAGACCGAACGGCTGACCATCGACCTGGACCTGTGCTTCAACAACATCCGGACCCAACGGCCGTGCGACCTCTCCGGCATCGTCATCATTGAACTCAAGCGCGACGGACTGGTCTACTCGCCCATCCTCGAGATGCTGCGGCAGCTGCGTATCCATCCCCATGGCTTCAGCAAATACTGCATCGGCTCGGCACTGACCAACCCCGACCTGCGCCAGAACCGTTTCAAGATACGGCTGCGCGACACCGAAAAGATCAGACGGCAGCAACCGGCACCCCGACAGTAACGACATCAACGAAAATAATAAAAACAACAGTAATATATGGAAGATTTGTTCTCGTTCTCACAAGTGTTCGTAGACATGATGATACGGTTTGTCATCTGCATCGTGTTCAACTGGTTCATCATCAATTGCCTGTACTACTCGAAAAGCCGGCGCAGGGATTTCTATTTCACATTCATGCTGACCAGTGTGGCCATCTTCTTCCTGGTGTTCTTCATGATCTTCGGACTCGACGACCTGGGCGGAAAGACATCGATGGGTATCGGTATCGGACTCTTCGGCATCTTCTCCATCATGCGCTATCGCACCGACGCCATGCCGGCACGCGAGATGACCTTCCTCTTCGTCGTCGTCTCACTGTCCGTCGTCAATGCCATCGCTTCGAGAGTCAGCTATGCCGAAATACTCGCCACGAACACCATCGTCGTCCTCGCCATCTGGCTCTGTGAGAAGATCCTCAAGGAAAACCCCAAGAAACTGGTGCAGTACGACCGCATCGAACTCATCGTCCCCGAGCGCAGAGAGGAACTCATCGCCGACCTGGAGAAACGCATCGGCGTGAAGGTCATCGACGTGGAAGTGGGAGCCATCGACTTCCTCAAGGACATGGCCATGCTCCGCATCACCTACGAGGGGAAGCCCAACACGACCGACAAGACGCTGAAGCTGCGTCGTGAGGACCTCACCACCTTTTAACACCAGTAATACAAGTACCATAGTAATGAAAAAAAGTATTATCACACTACTGATAGCCGTCATGGCCCTTCCCGCCTTCGCACAGAGCGATGACTTCGGCGTGTGGACGTCAATCGGATTAGACAAGAAACTGAGCAAGAAAGTGAATATCGGCATCGAAGGTGAGCTGCGAACCACCGACGGCAACGTGGCCGACCGCCTCAGCATTGGCTTCGATGCCGGATATAAGTTCAACAAACGACTGAAGATATCCGCCGGATACAGCCTGCTCAACGAACCGAATGCCGAGCGCATCTCCTACTACGACGAGGACGACGACCTGGTCATGCAGCAGGAAGTAAACGTCGGCGACCCGAAGAAACGCGGAGAGTTCGACATCACCCGCCATCGTGTCAACGTATCGCTCACCGGCGACGTGAACATCTGGAAACTCAACGTCTCGCTCCGCGAACGCTGGCAGTACACCTACCGGCCGGAGGTCACCGTCGACGAGCGCTGGAACTACTACGACGAGGAGTGGGACGGCAAACCCCACACCTACCGGGGCAAAGGCAAAAACGTATTGCGCTCCCGACTGAAGGTGGAATACAAGGACAAAGCCATCAAGCTCACGCCCTTCGTCAGCGCTGAGGTGTTCAATGCGTGGGATGTGCAGAAGATACGCTACTCCGTGGGCACCGAGTGGAAAATCAACAAGCATAACGCACTCGAGCTGGCCTACCGCTACCAGCACGTCAGCAACGACGATACCGACTATGAACCCAACCGCCACATCATCGGCGTGGCCTACACGTTTAAGTATTAGTTGACGAGTTAAGCGTTTAAAAGGTAAAAGTTTAAAAGGTTAAGAGACATAGGCTATGAAGAAAATAATGATTTCCCTGCTGGTGCTGCTGATGACAGCCGCAGGGTTCGCAGCAACAACCAATACCGTTACCATCGTATACAACGGAAACACCGCCACGGTGACGCCAACCAGCGACATCGCCGACTATATCACCGTGTCGAGCGGCAACTCGTCGCATGTGAAGATTATTCAGAGCGACCAAGTCAGTGATGCCACCGGCGAGATCTTCTACATCCTCTCCGGGTCGACTACCGACGGAGAATTCTATCTCGAAGGCTCCTATAAGTGCACCCTCACACTGAGCGGCGTCTCCATCACCAACCCCTCAGGGCCGGCCATCAACATCCAGAACGGAAAGCGCGTCGATGTCAGCGTGAAGAGCGGTACCACCAGCCGACTCGTCGACGGAGCCGTAGAGACCGATTACAACGGTGCCTACCACTGCAAGGGACACACGAAGTTCAAAGGAAAGGGAACACTCTACGTCACCGGAAACAGTCGACATGCCATCTACAGCAAGGAATATGTCGAAGTGAAAAACTGCACCATCAACATCCAGTCCGCAGTGAAAGATGCCATCCACTGCAAACAGTACTTCCTGATGGAAAGTGGAGTAGTGAACATCGCAGGAGCCGGTGACGACGGCATACAGGTGGAACTCAAGGAACTCGTCTCGACAGGCGAGACCGTAGACCACGAGGAAGAGGATACCGGAAACTTCTATATGACAGGTGGCACGCTGACCATCAGCGGCGTCGGTAACAACTGCGTGAAGACCGACGGTACCATCTCGTTCACAGGAGGAACACAGAACTTCGACACCACCAACATCTCCGAGAATAATGCTGCCGCCGTCGACGGCGTGACAGCATCGGACAATGCTGCTACCGAGGTCTATGACATGCTTGGCCGCCGCCTCACCGGACTTCCCCAGCGCGGCATCTGCATCGTCAGGGAGAACGGCGTCGTGAAGAAAGTGTGGATGCGCTGACCCGTAGCATTTCACTGAAGAAAACAGGCTGTTCTCTGATTATTTTTCGGAGAACAGCCTGTTTGTGTTAACTTTGCAGCAGAGAAACATACCATCGCTTCTTAATACATTATTATTATATAGGACTAAGTAGAATATAGGAGAATGTAGATATGAAAAGATTGTTTTTAGGATTATTCCTCCTCATCACCACCCTGGCAGCCGCAGCCGGCGACTATAAATACCTGGCCATCGAGACCAGCGACGGTACCGTCAGAACCGTCAGCGTGGAACAGCTCAAGGTGACCTTCTCCGACGGTTGCCTCGTAGCATCATCGGCCGACGGACAGACACAAGTGACACTCACCGACCTGAAGAAGATGTACTTCACCAATGATGCCGCCACAGCCATAGGAACCATTACTGCCGACGAAGCCACCTCCCTGATTGCCGATGGCGCCGTGTACAACCTGCAGGGCATGCGCATCAGCAACCCTTCGGCAATGCCTAAAGGAACGTATATCATCGTGAAAAACGGACAACCAAAGAAAGTGCAGCTAAAATGAAAAAGATACTGACTCTCCTTGCTGCCCTGGTGACAGTCTCAGAAATCACCATGGCACAGACCTTGAATGTCGTCACCGGAAACGTCACCTATCAGTTCCCGGCCTCACAGGCTGGCGACATGACGTATGCCGACGGTACCACCATCGACATCATGGGACGCACCTTCACCCTCAGCGACATCAGCGAGATGTATGTCGACGACACCGAGGTCACCGACAATACCGTTAATGTGCAGTACAACGGGACAACGGCCACCGTCACCGTGGCGGGCAACGTCGCGCAGTTTGTGTCGGCAACGGTCAGCGGAGCACATGTCTCCCTCGTGCAAAGCGACGACCTCGGCGATGACACCGGCAAGATAGAATACATCCTTGCCGGCAACTCCTCCGACGGCTCCTTCTATATGGAAGGCACCTACAAGATGGACCTCACCCTCGACGGCCTCACCCTCACCAATCCCTCCGGCGCCGCCATTGATATCCAGAACGGAAAGAAAATCAATGTCACCGTGAAGAAAGGAACCGTCAACACCCTCACCGACGGGTCCAACGGCACCCAGAAGGCATGCTTCGTCATCAAGGGACACGCCGAGATCAAGGGCCAGGGAACGCTCAATGTCTATGGCAATACGGCACATGGCATCAAGACCAGCGACTTCATGACCGTGAAAAACCTTACGCTGAACGTCCTTAAAGCCGTAAAAGACGGACTCCACGCCAACGAATACTTCCTCATGGAGAGCGGTACGCTCACCATCAAGAACGTCGGCGACGACGGCATACAGACCGAGCTCGACGGCACCACATCCACCGGTGAGACAACGGGTCACGAGGACGAGGACACCGGCAACATATATATCGACGGTGGTACCGTCAACATCGAGGCCACCGCGGCGGGTACAAAGTGCATGAAGGCCGACGGCGACGCCGTCATCAACGGCGGCGACATCACCCTGAAGGCAGCAGGAGCCATCGACACCACCGACTCATCTGACCTTGCCTACACCGCAGGCATCAAGGGGACAAACGTCACCGTCAACGGAGGAACACTCGACATCACCGTCACCGGCAATGCCGGACGCGGACTCGCTGCCGACAATACCCTCACCGTCAACGGCGGCACCATCACCGTCAACAACAGCGGAGCCGGACAGACCGTCTCCTCCGACAACTGCACCGCAAAGGGCTTCAAAGCCCTCAGCATGGCTCTCAACAGCGGCACCATCACCATCACGATGACGGGAACAGGAGGTAAAGGCATCCGCGTGGGCGACGGAACGAAGACCACCAGCGGACAGACCACCCGCTATACCAATGTCACCGGCACGTTCACCATCGGCACCACCGACGGCAACGGACCCACCCTCACCATCAGCACCACAGGAGCACAGCTCGGCTCGTCGTCTGGTGGCGGAGGAGGCTGGGGTGGCGGCAGACCCGGCGGAGGCGGCCAGAGCAGCAGCGGCTCGTCAGCCAAAGGTATCAAGGCCATCTGCGCGACAACACTCTATGGCGGCGAGGTCGTCGTCACCACCACAAAGGACGGTGCTGAAGGACTGGAGTCGAAGACCGCCGTATACATCGAAGGCGGCAAGCACTACTTCCAGTGCTACGACGACTGCATCAACTCCTCAGGAAAGATATTCTTCAACGGCGGCGTCACCGTTTGCTACTCCAACGGCAACGACTCCGTAGACTCCAACGCAGGCACCACCGGCGCCATCACCATCGGCAACGGTGCCGTCTTTGCCTACACCTCGAAAGGGGCACCGGAAGAAGGGTTCGACTGCGACAATAACTCCTATATCCAGATTACCGGGACGGGAATAGGCATCAGCGCCGGTGCCGCACAAGGCGGTGGCGGTGGCGGATGGGGCGGCTCCTCATCGGGCAACACCATCAGCAACGCCAAGCAGGGCTATGCCTTCATCACCAATAGCATCTCCTATTCCGCAGGACGCTACTATACCGTGGCCGACAACTCAGGTAACAACCTCGTCACCTACAGCTTCCCTGCATCGGTCTCGAGCTCGCTGAGCCTCATCACCGCCACAGGTATGAAGTCGGGCAACAGCTATACCATCAAGTACAGCACCACCGCTCCTACCGATGCCGCCACCGCCTGGCACGGACTCTACATCGGCAGCACGGCAAGCGGCAGCAACAACGTCACCTCCTTCACGGCGAAGTAAATGGCTGTCAGCATACCGTCGCCCGCAGTACGAATGATACGTGCTGCGGGCGATTTTTCATGTTTTTTTTGGTGTTATCCTCACTTCTTCGTACCTTTGCAAAGTAATGAAAAGATATCTGACCATCCTATTCCTCTCTCTGGCCATGGCCTCCGCCCAGGCGCAGATGTATCGATACAAGGCAGACTTCGGACTGTCGATGGTCGATTTCTGTGACACCATCCCTGTCGAGGCTGTCGACGGACGCCCCGTGGTGAGCGTGGAGATAGAAGGGCAGCGGCGGCGCCTGCTCCTCGATACCGGTGCAGGGCAGGGCGTGCTCTATCAGGGTGGTGCCATCACGGGCGAGCGGGAGTTAGGGAATGTCGTCGTTGCCGACGGCAACAACCGTCGCGACACCGTCCGGGTGGTAACCATGCCGCCCTTCCGCATGGGGAGCCTGCTCGTCACCGACTATGTCGCCACCGTGATGCCCCGTCCGATAGGCAACCGGCAGTACGACGGCATCATCGGCTTCGATCTGTTCAACCGTGGGCTGGCCGCCAAACTCGACATGCGGCAGGGCATCCTCATCCTTACCGACCGCCGCAAAGCTTTTGATAAAGAAGAGGGGTATAGCGTCAGGTACCGCATGAAATGGTTCGTGCCGTATGTGATGGTGAGCCCGTTCATCCGCCATACCGATGAGGTCCTCTTCGACACGGGAGCCAAGGAGTTGTATACGATGAACAAGGATGCCTTCGACCGTCATGTATATAAAAGCCGGCAGGTAGAGGAACAGGTGGAGGCCCGCACCGAGGGTCACCTCTCGATAGGTCTGCTCGGGGCAGAAGAAAAAGACGAGGTGGTGTTCCTGCATATGGACCGCCTCGACTGGGGTGGCTTTGCGTTCACCGACCTGCGGGCCATCACCACGCAGGGTGCTTCGCGCATCGGTGCGCAGCTACTGCAATATGGCGCCGTCATCATCAACCCACATAAGCGCCGGATGACTTTCCAACCCTATGACAATGCCGACTCCGTAGTGATTGGCAACAGTCACACCAACGTGGCATTCGTGCCTGTCGACGGGCGACCCGCTGTCGGGCTGGTTTTCCCGGAGAGCGATGCCTATCGGCGCGGTCTGCGCCATGGCGACATCATCCTGTCTATCGATGGCGTCCCCATGCGTTCCTTTGCCGACTTCCTGAACTTTCATTTCGTCAAAGGCCAGGAGCATCTGTTCCTGTTGCGCGACCGTGAGGGCGTCGTAAAGGAAATAAATATCATTCGGTGAAATAGCGGTTAGCTGTAGTAATTAGTAATTAGAAATGAGTAATTAGTAATTAGTAATTAGTAATTAGAAATTAGTAATGAGTAATTATGATTAGCAAGTCCTCCTTGAGGGTATGTTAATAGACTCGCACAACGTCGAGTGATACAGCAACTATCCTCAATCCGGCAGGGCTAATCATAATTACTCATTTCTAATTACTCATTTCTAATTACTCATTGACTCCGTCGATACCCACAAGACTCACGTTAACTTCTATAACCCCCTTCGGTTCCCCCGTTTCCCGGGGGACAGAAACCCCGCAGGGGCAGCGTCGGCTTGAAGTTAAACGGTCGCTTTGCGGGCATTTCTCATTACTCATTTCTCATTTCTCATTTCTCATTTCAAAAGTCCCACTCCACGCCAACGCCGAAGACGCGGTTGGTGCGGGTGAAGTTATTCTTGACGGTAAGGGTTGCTGACGAAGTCGTGTTGGCAGACACCTGCTCGGTCTTCTTGTAGGTGTCGTAGTTGGTCTGGAAGTAGGCGGCATTGATTTTCACGTTGTCGGCAACCTTCACACCGAAGCCCAGTCCGAAGGTGTAGCTGCTGACGTTGAACGAGATGTCGTTCATGAAGTCCTCCTCCATGTCGTAGTTCGTCTTCTGGAGTCCTCCGCTCACCTGCAGCCAGTCGGTGATGTCGTATTCCGTTCCTACGTTAAACTCGTTGGTGTCATCGATAAGGTCCTTGGTCCACTGCTTGGTGTCTACGTCGAAGAAGTGGTGGTAGCCGGCCATGACGCGCCACTTGTCGGTGAGCTCGTATTGTGCGCCGAAGGTGAAGAGGGCAGGAGAGTCCTCTGCAACGACGTTGCCGTCGGCATACTTGGCGAGCTGCGGAACGGCCTGTGCGATGACATTGAATCCCTCGGCAGGGTTGCTGTTCTTCAGTCGCATGCGTACCTTGAAGTCGAATTTGGCTGCGAGGTTCAGGCGTCCGAGTTTGTAGTCCACACCGACGATGGGCGCGATGCCGAAGCCCGACTGGTCGCAGTCGAGGTTGATGCCCTGAGTGACAATCTCGTAAGCACCCATCTGCTGTGCGGTGGCTGCATATCCTGTGGCCAGCCCCTGGTAGTAGGCGGCCAGATCGGCATTGCCGGCCTGTGCGGCGGCAGCGGCACCTGCGGCAGCCTGCTGGGCACCTGTGGCGGCACGGTTTTTCAGTTCTCCGAATATGGTGTGGGCAGGAACGTCGTTGTTGAGGGTATAGGGACCGACGAGGTTGATGTCTTTCACGTAGCCCTGGTAGTTTGCCGTGCCATAGAGGAAGCGCACGCCACCGTATACCGACAGGTTCTCCGTCACCTTATAGGCGGCGCCGAGGGTGGCACCGAAGTAGTATTGTTGTCCCTTCATATAGGAGTTCAGATTATATCCGCTGAAGGGTGTCACGCCGGGCACGGCTGATGCGAGCTGGTCGTTCAGACGGGGAACCATCGAGGCTACCACTCCTTCGAACGAGCCCAGTCCGTTCTCGAATTCGCATTTGCCGCCGCCACCGCTGACGGCCACGTTGAACTGGAAGCTCCAGCGGTTCTTGTTGTAGGCAGCCTGCAGGGAGGGCAGGAAGGGGGCGTCGGCCACACCTTTGAACTCGCGCCATGCCAGTCCCTCGGCGTCGAGGGCTGCGGGGTTCTTCGTGTTCAGGGCGAAGAGTGGTCCGTAGGCCGAGTTGATGGTGCGCGTCTGATGGGCGTTCTGCCAGTTGAACGACAGGTGCCAGCCGTCAGCCATGAAGGCCACACCTGCGGGGTTGGTGTATACGCCGTCGATGCCGATTGCCGCATCGCGAGCGGGATTACGTAGGAAAAGTACACTCTGGTTGGTGTTGGTTAGGAAACCACCTGCAAAAGCAGCATGACTTGAAAACACAAGGGCTACGAGAGCCAGTTTAATTGTCTTCATGTTTTAACGATAAATGAATTTTAAACAAATATGGCTGCAAAGGTATATAAATTGTTCAATTTATTACCAGTTTACGGATATTTGTTTTATTATTTTAACACTACGCATGTTTTATTCACATTTGTTTGTCGTTCGGAAGGGTCGTAGTCCTGCTGTTGCTGTCTTGTCAGAATGGCATAGGGCGAGGCGGTTTGTACGCCAACTTGGCAGGTTTCGAGGCTTGGCACGTTTGTTGCGAATATACGGGTGAAGCCGCAAGGCTCCGAGAGAATAATAAAGAATATATATACTTATATAATAAGAAAAGAATGTATAACAACTTTAATAAAATGGAGGATTTGATTATGACACCAATGATTCGTAGAAATGCATGGTTACCCGAAGTGTTCAACGACTTTTTCGATACCGACTTCATGCCGCGTGCAGCAGCAACAGCTCCGGCCATCAACGTGCTGGAAAACGACAAGGCCTACACGGTGGAAGTGGCCGCCCCGGGCATGACGAAAGGAGACTTCAACGTGAACATCAATGAAGAGGGCAACCTCGTCATCAAGATGGAGCACAAGGCCGAGCAGAAGGACCAGGACAAGAAGGCTCACTACCTGCGTCGCGAGTTCAGCTATTCGAAGTTCGAGCAGACACTGATTCTGCCCGACGATGTCGAGAAGGACAAGATCGCAGCCCGCGTCAACGACGGTGTCCTCACCGTCGACCTGCCGAAGTTCGTGCAGGAGAAGCAGACTGTTCATCGCCAGATCAACATCGACTAACCATCACGAGTAAGAGGAGGAGCATAAGAAGTGCGGCAAAAAATGCCGCACTTTTTTCGTTATGTCGATTTAAATGAGTATTTTTGCAGGGCTTAATAATAAAAACGGATTCCGTATGAAGAGAATAATCCTTTCGTCCCTGCTGTCGTTGGTGCTGACGTCAGCCTTCTCGCAGACGTCACTCCTCGAACGTCAGCAGCAGTTTGTCGACCTGCAGTTCGGCATGTTCATCCACTATAATATCCCGACCTATGCGCCGGAAGACTGGCCCGACCCCGACCTGTCGCCCGCCGTGTTCAACCCCACACGGCTCGACTGCCGGCAGTGGGCGCGGGCAGCGAAGGATGCTCACATGTCGTATGGCTGTCTGACGACGAAGCACCATAGCGGCTTCTGCATCTGGGACACGCGGACTACCGACTACAACGTCATGCAGTCGCCGCTGAAGCGCGACGTGGTGCGTGAGTTCGTCGATGCCTTCCGTGCCGAAGGGCTGAAGGTGATGCTCTATTATTCCATCCTCGACACCCACCACCGGCTGCGCCCCGGACATATAGAGCCCTGGAAAATATCGATGGTGAAGGCGCAGCTGACCGAGCTGCTCACGGGCTACGGTCCCATCGAAGCCCTCATCATCGACGGCTGGGATGCCCCGTGGAGCCGCATCTCCTACGACGAGGTGCCCTTTGGCGAGATCTACGCCCTCGTCAAGCGGCTGCAGCCCGACTGCCTGGTGATGGACCTGAACGCGGCGAAGTATCCGCGCGAGGGCCTCTTCTACACCGACATCAAGTCGTATGAGCAGGGAGCAGGACAGAAAATCTCCACCTCCGACAACCGACTGCCGGCATTGGCCTGCCTGCCTCTGCAGCGCACGTGGTTCTGGAAGGAGTCGATGCCTACCGATGAGCTGCGGTCGCCCCAGTGGCTTGTCGACGAGAATATCCGGCCGTATACCGAGAAGGCCTACTGTAACTTCATCCTCAATGCCGCACCAAACCGCGACGGCCTCATCGACGACAATGCCGTGGCAGCACTGCGGGAGATCGGGCGGCTGTGGACCCCGCTTCGGCAGACGCCGCACCTGCCCGCCAACGACGGTCCCATCATCGGGAGGAATATTGCCAAGGGCAAGCCTGCCGAGAGTTCATGGAGCTACGATATGAACATCATGGACTTTGCCAACGACGATGACTTCACCACATCGTGGCAGTCGCACCGGCTGGTGGAAAATCCCTGGTGGACTGTCGACCTGCAGGAGCCGCAGCCCATCAGCATGGTGACCATCACCGAGGGAGGCACCCCCAGTCTGAAGGCCTACCGGCTGGAGTATGCCCTCAATGGTGAGTGGCACGTGTTGTTCGACGGTCCGTCGCCTAATGCCCTGCGTGTGAAGACCCATCGGTTCCCTGCCGTCGTTGCCGACCATGTGCGCATCACCATCACCGACAGCGCCGAGGCACCCTCCATTTCCGAGTTTGGCGTTTATCAATGAGCACAGATTCGCCCTTTTTGAATTATTATAGTACAATTATAAATAAAACAGTCATGAGTAAAAAGTTTTTTTGCTTGCTGACCATTGTGATGGCAGCAGTGTTGAGTGTAGGATTATAATGACGAAGAATACGATGTAGCCACCTTCAAGAAGGTCAGTAAGAGCGTTTGGGACGGTGTAAATGCCCAATAGTTGCTCGCTGGCAGGAAGTAGTCTGACCAATAAAGTTTTGTTTATTACATGCGTGTAAATAAATAGAGAAAGAAATGGCTTCTGCTTCATTTTGAGTGGGTGAAAAGGAGGTTGTTCTCCATAATTGTTATGGAGTATGTAAAGAAAAAGAGGGACGGGAGGTGTCTTTTTTGTGATAAAAGAAACCTCCAGTCCTTTTTTTTCATTATCTTTGTAGGAAAAAGAAACGAAACAGCAAAATGAACAGAATGAAAATGGTATTTGTATTGTGGCTGAGTAGGATGTGCGCAGCGCATCCAAAAAAGAGTCCTATTAGTCCTTAAAGTCCGTAGAAAAAAAGACCGGAGAGAAAGTACCTTTACACCAAATTCGTCAGAATGATTTAAGAACATCGAAAGGCACGAAAGGAACGAAAGGGATGGGGATGCGCTCCGCGCAGAACCGACGAACGAAGCAGGCGCAGAGCCAAACTCGTTTGAGCTTTGCCCTGCAAGGAGGAGGAAGACGAAAGTCAAATCTGAGAAAATCTTTTGGAAATCTATCAAAAATCTATGACGTCTCGACGTCATGAGAGTTTTTCGTTTCTTTCGATGTTATATAATCTAAGATAAAGATTTTCTATGATTTTTTCCAGATTTTCTTAGATTTCTTGCCGTTAGGCAATCCCATTAATATTGATGCGCTCCGCGCAGCCACTCCTTTACTCCTTTACTCCATAGAGATTTGTTATTGTTCTAAGGAGTTTGGGAGTTTGGGAGTTTTTTCTCTGCGCATCGTGCGGCAGGACGGCCTCGTGGAGCGCACCAACCACTACTACCCTTACGGTGGCCTGCACGGCGGAAGCATCATGAAATTTTCGTGTTTTTCGTGTTTTTCGATGTTTCCTGATTATTTGATGTTTTTTTGAACATCTAAAGGAACGAAAAAAACGAAAGGGATGTGCGCAGCGCATCCCCCTTTAGTCCTTAAAGTCCGTAGAAAAAAGACCGGAGAGAAAGTACCTTTACACCAAATTCGTCAGAATGATTTAAGAACATCGAAAGGCACGAAACCTTCCATGACGCCTCGGCGTCACAGATTTTTGATAGATTTTCAAAAGATTTTGGATAGATTTCTGCGCGAAGCGCATCCCCTCTCTTCTTTTCGTCCTTTTAGTTCCTTTCGATGTTCAGACAATCTACTATTAGGAGGATGTGCGCAGCGCATCCCTCTTTAGTCCCTTAAGTCCTTAAAGTCCGTAGAGAAAAGACCGTAGAAAAAAGGCCGTAGAAAAAAGGTGTCTGGTAAAAAGCGTTTTACCTTCTTTGGTAATCCCAGGGCTTCCGTCTCCCGCGAAACAGGGGGAACGAAACGGAGGTAAAGACCATTGAGCACCCTGGGTTGAGGAAGTAGGGTTGCTTTTTACCAGACCCCATCGTATTCCCTTAGGGATCACACTGTATTCTCTTAGGGATTACACTGTATTCCCTTAGGGATTACATTGTATTCTCTTAGGGAATACATCGTTTTCCGCGTCTGCGGGGAAGTGGAAACATCGTTTTCTGTCTCAGCGAAAGAGTGAGAACACACACCTGCTACTTGGCAAACGTGGTGGATGCCCGGTCAACGAGCGTTCCGCCGAGCAGCACGGTCAGCGGGTGGCTGTCGGTGTTGCTGATGCGGCGGATGAGGAGGTCGATGCTGATGTTGGCAATCTCGGTGCAGGGTTGCCGGTAGGTGGTGAGCGGTGTGGTGAGGAAGGAGGAATACTTCATGTCGTCGAAGCCGCTGAGCAGATAGTCCGTGCCGCAGCGGTAGCCGAGTTCGGCGAGCGACGACATCAGGATGGCCGCCGTGGCGTCGTTGGCACAGATGATGCCCGTCTGCCGGCGGATGATGGGAATGCTCCTGACGGTGTTCATGTCCTTCGGGTCGCCGGTGATATAGCTCTCGTCGAAGAAGTCGAGGCCGGCCTCGAGCACGGTGAGCTTCACGGCATTCCTGCGGATGTTGACGGAGTAGGCCGAATGGCTGACGGCAAAGAAGTAGATGTTCTTGCATCCTGCGGCAATCATGTGGCGGGCCATGACGGCACCGCCGGTGTAGTTGTCGAGGCTGACGAGGTTGAAGGGACTCCGCTCGGGCACGGCCACGACATCCCTGTCGATGAGAATGATGGGTATGCCGGCCTCTTGTGCGCGGCTGCAGATGGCGGCATTGATGGCATCGGCATTCCTCACGCGCTCGAAGGGTGCGAAGAAGATGCCGTCGACCTTCTTGGCGATATAGCTCTCCATCGACGAGAGCGCCATCATGCTACGCGTCTCGGCATTGTTGGCCGTGGTGCCCTCGCATTCGCAGTTGCAGCCCATGCGGTCGGCCTGCTGGAGTATCTGGTCGTTGATCTCGGCAAAGATCTCCGACTCGCCGGCACCCGGCAAGAGCAGGCCGAAGGTGTAGGAGTCCTTCTTGGCGCGTTGCATGTTGACAATGGTTCCCACGCCCCGCTTCTTGTATACGAGGCCTTCGCCGACGAGATGGTCGTAGGCACGGGCAACGGTGGGACGCGAGACGCCGAACTCCCCGGCCAGCAGTGTCTCTGCGGGCAGCAGGGAGCCGCTGCTGTAGGTGCCGTCGGCGATGCGCTCCATGATGATGGCCAATACCGATTTGTAGTTATGCTTTCCGCTCATACCAGTTGACGAATATGATGTTTTTATTCTTTCTGACTACAAAATTACAACTTTATTTTCGGAAATCGGAGAAAAAGCAGTAATTTTGCAGGCAGAATTATTCTCGGAGCACATCCGGAGAAAGAATTGCGAACGAGAAACATATTAAAGATATAGAAAAACTATGGCAAAAAAAGCACTTCTGATGATCCTCGACGGATGGGGAATCGGACAACACGGCAAGGGCGACGTCATCTACAACACGCCGACGCCTTACCTCGACCTTCTTAACGCAACATCGGCTCACTCACAGCTGCAGGCCTCCGGCGAGGATGTCGGACTGCCCGACGGACAGATGGGAAACTCTGAGGTGGGTCACCTGAATATCGGTGCCGGACGCGTGGTCTATCAGGACCTGGTGAAAATCAACCGCGCCTGCAAGGACGGCTCCATCATGAAGAATCCCTGCATCGTCGAGGCCTATACCTACGCCAAGGAGCACGGCAAGAAACTCCACCTGATGGGACTCACCTCTGACGGCGGCGTCCACTCAAGCCTCGACCACCTGTTCAAACTCGTCGAGATAGGAAAGGAATACGGACTGAAAGACCAGATCTTCGTCCACTGCTTCATGGACGGCCGCGACACCGACCCGAAGTCAGGCATCGGATTCATCAGCAAGCTGCAGGACGTATGCCGTCAGAACGACGCACATATCGCCAGCATCGTCGGACGCTTCTATGCCATGGACCGCGACAAACGCTGGGCACGCGTCAAGGAAGCCTACGACCTCATCGTCGCCGGACAGGGCAAGCAGTCGGCCGACATGCTCAAGGCCATGCAGGAGTCGTATGACGAAGGCGTCACCGACGAGTTCATCAAGCCTATCCACAACACCCAGGTCAACGGCGTCATCGAAGAGGGCGACGCCGTCATCTTCATCAACTTCCGCAACGACCGCGCCAAGGAGCTCACCACCGTGCTCACCCAGCAGGACATGCCCGAGGAAGGCATGAAGACCATCCCCGGACTGAAATACTACTGCATGACACCCTACGATGCCAACTTCCGCGGCGTCGGCATCCTCTTCCCCAAAGAGAACGTCGAAGACACCCTCGGCGAATACCTCTCGAAACTCGGGAAGAAACAGCTCCACACGGCCGAGACCGAGAAGTACGCCCACGTGACGTTCTTCTTCAACGGCGGACGCGAGGCACCCTTCGAAGGCGAGGACCGCATCCTCGTCCCCTCACCTAAGGTGGCCACCTACGACCTCAAGCCCGAGATGTCGGCCTACGAGGTGAAGGACAAACTCGTCGGCGCCATCAACACCCAGGAGTACGACTTCATCGTCGTCAACTTCGCCAACGGCGACATGGTAGGCCACACCGGCGTCTACAACGCCATCGCCAAGGCCGTCTGGGCCGTCGACAACTGCGTGCGCGAGGTCATCGAGGCTGCCAAGGCCAATGACTACGAGGCCATCATCATCGCCGACCACGGCAATGCCGACAATGCCATCAATGCCGACGGCACGCCGAACACCGCACACTCCCTCAACCCCGTACCCTTCATCTACGTGACGAACAACAACTCCGCCACCGTGAAGGACGGCCGCCTGGCCGACGTCGCACCCTCCATCCTCCACATCATGGGACTGGAGCAGCCTGCCGACATGACCGGCGAGTGCCTCATCAGCGACTAAAGAACGTCGGAAATCATCCATAGAAAAAATGAAAAGCCATGCCACACGCAGGCTTTTCATTTTTTTTATTGGTGTCCGGCATAAAACGGCCTTTGGTTTGGGCCGCAAACCTTTACACCGATGTAAAAACAAAAGACGGTGGCAGAAAGACAGTCAAAAAAATACAAGGAAAACATTTGGGGAGTAGAAAGATATTTCGTAATTTTGCAAAGGAATCATAACATGTCATTAACAATCAGTTCCTTTTGTAAGAGATGAGAGTAATACTTTCCATCCTGCTGACACTGTGCACGACGGGTGTTAGCGCACAGGCACCCCTCGACTGGGGCGACCAGGGCAACGGCACGTATAAGAACCCTGTGCTCAACGCCGACTACTCCGACCCTGACGTCATCCGCGTGGGCAGCAAGTACTACATGGTGGCCAGCGACTTCCACTTCCTGGGCATGCAGGTGCTGGAGTCCGACGACATGGTGAACTGGCAGGTCGCTGCCCAGATCTTCAGACGCCTCGACCTGCCGGGATGGAACACCAACAGCCACTATGCCGGAGGACCATGGGCACCGAGCATCCGCTGGCACGACGGACGCTTCTACGTCTATGTGTGTACGCCCGACGAGGGCCTCTTCATGTCGTCGGCAGAAGACGTGCGCGGGCCGTGGACACTGCTCCACTGCGTGAAGGCCGTGGAGAAATGGGAAGACCCCTGTCCACTCTGGGACGATGACGGCCAGGCCTATCTCGGCCGTAGCCAGTGGGGAGCAGGACCGATCATCGTCCACAGGATGTCGGCCGACGGCCGACGGCTGCTCGACGACGGCGTGACGGTATATACCGGACCCGTGGCAGAAGGCACGAAATGGCTCAAGCGCAACGGCTACTACTATCTGATCATCCCAGAGGGCGGCGTCGGCGGAGGCTGGCAGACCGTCCTGCGGTCGAAAAACATCTACGGACCCTACGAGAAGCGCGTGGTGCTCGAACAGGGCTCCACAGCGGTCAACGGACCCCATCAGGGCGCCCTCGTCGACACGCCTGACGGCGACTGGTGGTTCTTCCACTTCCAGGACACCCCCGTGCTCGGACGCGTCGTCCACCTGCAGCCCGCACGGTGGCGCGACGACTGGCCGCTGATGGGCGTCGACATCGACGGCAACGGCATCGGCGAACCCGTCAGCGTATGGACAAAGCCGGCCGTGGGAGGCAATACCCTGCCGATGCTGCCACAGACCTCCGACGACTTCGACGGCACACAGCTGGGACTGCAGTGGCAGTGGTGCCACAACCCCGATGACAGCCACTGGAGCCTCACCGAGCGGAAGGGATGGCTGACCATCCACGCCCAGCCCTCGCCCGACCTGAAGAACGCCCGCAACATGCTCACCCAGAAGACCATGGGCTTCGAGAGCGAGGCCACCGTACTGATGGACTGCCGCGACCTCGACACCGCCCGTGCCGGACTGCTCTGTATCGGCAGCGACTTCCGCGGCATCGGCGTCAATGCCGACGGCATCTATATAGAGGAGAACGGACAGACGGAACTCGTCAGCAGCAAGCGGCCTACCAAGGTGTTCCTGCGCATCACCCTCGACGTCACCACCAACCAGCACCGCTTCGCCTACAGCCTCGACGGCAGACGCTACACACCCGTCGGCGAGCCCTTCATGATGTCGAAAGGCTTCTGGAAAGGGTTCCGCATAGGACTCTTCTGCTATGGAGAGGGCGGCACAGCCCGCTTCGACGACTTCAGCTACCAGATACATCGCTGAGGAACTTCGTCAGTCTTTTCTCTACGGTCTTTTCTCTCCGGTTTTTCTCTACGGACTTTAAGGACTTAAGGGACTAAAGGGGGATGCGCTACGCACATCCCTTTCGTTTTTTTCGTGCCTTTAGATGTTCAAAAAAAAAACATCAAATAATCAGGAAACATCGAAAAACACGAAAAACACGAATTTTTTATGATGCCCTTGGCATCAGCATAGATTTTTGAAAGTTTTCTGCACAAGGCGCATCCCCATCCCTTTCGTTCCTTTCGTGCCTTTCGATGTTCTATAATCTGACATTAAAAGAATTTCTTCAGATTTTCTGTAGATTTCTTGCTCGAAGAGCAATCCCTATATTACTATATTATATGCTGCATTGATTAAAGTTGACAGCAACCAAGTTTGGCTTTTCTCTCGGTTTGTCGTTGGTTCTCTAATTCTCTAATTCTTGACAAAAAAGCAACAGAACAACATTCAAAGGACAAAGGGGGGAATGCGCTTCGCGCAGAACCGACGAACAAAGCAGGCGCAGAGCCAAACTCGCTTGAGCTTTGCCCTGCAAGGAGGAGGAAGACGAAGTCAAATCTATCCAAAATCTTTTGAAAATCTATCCAAAATCTGTGACGCCGAGGCGTCATGGAAGGTTTCGTGCCTTTCGATGTTATTATTCTTCCTGCTCATAGTAATACGAGTAGTCGATACCCTTCATGAATATCTCGCGGTCGTCGATTTTGTCTGTCATTGCACCTTTGAGCAATTCATGGAGGCGACTACTATCCGTATGGCTGGCAATCATGGCGTCGAGATAGTCACGTTTGTCAATCCGGCTCCAATCCACGCACATCTTCATGCGCTTCTTGAATATCATGTCAAGCCAGATGCGTGTTGAGCGCCCGTTGCCCTCCATAAATGGGTGAGCCGCATTCATCTCCACGTACTTCTCTACAATCTCGTCGAAAGTTGTCTCTGGCATTGCCTCAACGGTTTTCAGATAACTGTGCAAATGCTCCGCCAGACAGAACAGCGTATTACCCTTCGCAATAGTCTTGGTGCGAATCTTGCCAGCAAAGTCATATAGCCCACCAAACAGGTAGGCGTGAATCTGTTGCAGAGCCTTTACAGTGCCAACATCTTTATCAGCCACAAGATTGCCCTCCCACAGCGTGTAGGCCTTCTTCCGGCTCTGTCCGTCTATGGTGTTATCGCTGTAGGTGAACCAATCGAGGAAGTCCATTGCCTGTTGGTTTCGAATGGTCTTAGCAAGCTTATCGACACCCGTCTGGCTGATAACATCGGTCATACGTTTCTTTCCATCAGGAGCAGTGAGTTTCAACTGGGTAGTGTCACTAACCACTTCACTATTTTCCTTCTTCAATTTTGCCTTCAGGTACTTCCAGTAGTTACGGTTCTTCTCATGGTCATCCTGCTGGTTGATGGCTCCCACGATGTCCAGCACCGAGAACCACCAGTGATTCCCATCCTTATCCCACACGGCTCGCACCTTATGGTCCTTGTAAAACCTGATTGATACTTTGTTCATGTCATTATAACGTTTTTATTCGTTACCATCTATAAACGGCAATTCTCCCAAAAACTTGTCAAAGTCGCTTTGGAAGAGGCGGTCTTGAATGATTCGATATTTCTCAAATTCCGTTTCTGCATGGTCCTTCGCTTCTTCTGCAGTCACGCTCCCTGCCGATTGCAACACCTCATTCCCGCCTGCTGCAAGGATGGTGTCTATCTGTTTTGCCCAGTCCTCCATCGTCATCGGGATATGACGCTTAGCCATACGTTCAGCTAATTCAAGGACACCATTCACCAACTGTCCCATATCTGCCAATTCCATCTCCTTCAGATAGTTTTTGGCTATTGCCACATCAGTCTTCACTATCTTACCGTCAGGAGCATTTTCCCAAGTAGTCAGTCCCATGTGCTCTTGCTCTGCATCAGCCCTTTCCACTATCAGTTCTGCCGCAGTACGCCCATGAACGGCATAGTGCATCTTATTCTGCATCATCTTAAAGAAGAGCCTCGTCGTGGGAGCATCCCGATTATAGTCGATGGCTGTTGCGTAAATATCTGTCAGTTTCTGATAGAACCGACGTTCCGAGAGGCGTATCTCCCTGATTTCAGCCAACAGGTGCTCGAAATAGTCCTCATCCAGAAAAGTTCCATTCTCCATTCGTTTCCTGTCCAGTACATAGCCACGAACGGCATATTCTCGCAGCACACTGGTAGCCCACTGTCGGAACTGAGTTGCGCGAATCGAGTTCACGCGATATCCCACGCTGATGATGGCATCGAGGTTATAGAACTGGAGTGTACGATTGACATCCCTGTTACCTTCACGTCGAACTACCGAAATTTTCTCGGTAGTTGCCTCTTTTTTCAGTTCGTCAGTATCATAGATGTTCTGCAAATGCACACTAATATTGTCAGAGGTGCAATCGAACAGCATCCCCATCGCCTTCTGAGTGCACCACACGGTTTTATCCTTGTAGTAAACCTCTATCCCCTGTTCCTTGCCCTCTATCTGAAAGATGAGGAATTCAGCAGTGCTATTTCGTATTTCTCTTCGCTTTGCCATATATTTATTACGTTTTCATTTCATATACTATTGCTTTGGCCTCCTTATAGGCTCCAATTAGGCTGCTTGCAAGCATACCCATGCGTAAGCCTAGAAGCAGCATTTGTTTATGTGTTATTCTATCCTAACAATTTCCCATACATCTTTATTATGTTCCTCATTAACTCCAACTTTCTTGAGTTCTATCTCTTTCCCTTTATAGGTCTTGTCAAGAGTTATACCTCTGAAATTGCTTCTGTGAACATATAATGTACTTCTATCAGGGAGTCTTACAATGGCATTTCCATAATGTACCCAGTTGATAACGCCTTTAACTGTTTCATGTATTGGGATTTCTCTTTGTTTATAAGATTTCTTCTCTTGTTGACGGTATGGCTTTGCATAAACATGCAATTGCGTATTTCTAAGCCATCCTCTCCCACTTGTTTCCTTATGAAAGTATTTGATGATAAGATCTGCATATTCTGGTATGTTGCCATTCCAGTACTGAGTAGAAATGTCTCTAGGTACAAGGAAGTCCTTGCCTGCCACATTAAATACTATAGTTTTATCTGATTCCCTTGTTTTTACCCCTTTAACTGGAACTATATTTGTTGTCTTCCTATTGGTTTTTGTTATCTTCTTGTCAGCAATTACATAATAATAACCATGATAAGTTGTAATCTCATCATATAAACAATCCAAAGTAGTTTGGCCTTTAGAGTTACGGATTCCCCATTTTCCCATGAAAAGGTATTTTATACTGCCGTCAGATAATTGTATCTCCTTCTCGGTAACGGGCTTTCCATTTTTATCAATATAACCGAAGCAATTGTTCAATAGAACTTTTGCCTTGTCGTTTTCTAATGCACATATCTGGCTGTAGTTAGAGCTTACACGTTTACCAGAAAAATCAACTAAGTACTCGCAACTAACATCTTCAACCTTAATAATACTTTCAGCCCATAAACTTATAGACTTGTGATTGCATGGAATAATTATCCCATTTGCATCAACTAAGCCAGAGTTGGAATGCCGATGAATGACAATAAGATTCACGATAAGTTGTTCTATTTCCGTTATTCTTTCTTTTCGACTCAAAATGATTTTTCCTTCTTGATTAGCTAATTCCCAATATCCCAACACCTTTGAAGCTATAATGTTGTCAGATAGTTGTATTATTGTTTCTGGAACAAGATGACCTTTAGCGTCTATTTCTGCATTTTTTCCTTCAATGATAACTTTTGCTTTTCCTTTATTCAACCCGCCAATAGAAGACAATCCACCTGTAATAATATTTCCTTCAGTATCAATAATATCGAAATAAGTCTTTTCTGGTTGTTGCCAGTCCTCTTCTTTATGAACTTTACCTATTCGAAGTCCTTCGCCCCATCCACTTATTTCTTCATAGATAGTCCAATCGGAAATGTAATTCCCATCGAAATCCAAATCGTTCCATTTTCCATCCTTTTTTCGTTGTACATGCATCAGATTCCGATCAAGGATGAGTTTCATTTTAGAGAAATCTTCTTCTACAATTTTTTTTCCTTCTAGGTCAATAAGAACAGTGCTGTAACTTAAGTGAACAAAAAACTTTGTTCCATCTATTACATAGAATGAAGAGAATGGTTTGTCTTCATCTTTATGAAATAAACTAACCTTTTCTACTCTTTCTGTCAGAAGCATGGATTCGACCCGGTCTCCTTTTCTGCGTTCACGAAACGTACTATTTATATTGCCTAACCAAAAAGAAGATAGTCCCTCTGCAATATATGCACTTCCTGAAAGAGGATGGATTTTGATATACTCGCATTCACGAATCATGTCGCCATATTGGTTTACAAGTCCTTCGTGACTACGATATCCAACAATAAATGTGCCATCTTCTCGGGGGACACATGAAGTAAAATGAGGTTCAATGATATGGGTAGTCCCATATTTAAAACCTATTTTCTTCTTTTCTTTTTTCTTCTTTTCTTCAAATGGTATGACGTGTCCGCCGTCTCTCACCATTTGTTCAATAGCTTCCTGCTTCCTTATTTCTTTTTCTTGTGCACTCTGCTCTAATTCCTTAATATATTCCTCCCTTGTTTTCTGTTCAGAGATGAGACGCTTCGCAATATCTGGATGTTTTTCGAAATAAGGTGTTTCTGCGTCTATATAATAGTGTTTATGAGTATCATGATCGAACTTGAGCATATCAAGAGTGACTCGTTCTCCTCCGAAACGCTTTTCTGTGTTGGCGTAATGCCATGTTGAATCTGGCTCAACCCAATTACATTTCAGTACCAGTTGCCCACTTTCTCTGCTCCATTCCCTCGCTTCGTCATCAAAAATAAATGCATTACGTTTGTTCGCAAAATATATATCTTTCATGGCAAGATTGTTCAGGTCAACGTATTTCCTGTTATCATCAAAGTTGAATAACCATATAATATAGTAATCGTTCAAACGGTAGAATGTATCGCGTTCGGTGATAACACTTAGGAATGTTGTGGATAACTGAATCTCGAAAACAATTTTATGACCTTTATATTCTATCTGTACATCAGGCTGACGCCAACCGAAGAAAGGCAAGGCACTATAAACTCGTTTCTCTATTTCTACATTACTAACACCCATAGAAATACTATTCCTATCACACAGCCTGTCATAGAGTTCCTGCTTCAAGTCCTTATGTCGTTGACTCTGGCCAAACAATCCGTATTTTTTCCGGTTGATATCCTCCTCAGATTGTCCTGTTGTAGTTCTCTTACAGAAAACATTGTCATTCTTATGGGTAAAAATAGCAGGTACACCACGTTCGTCACCCCTACCTGAGATACGAATCATTTCAAGGCATTTGGGACAGATAAAACGTCTGTAGCCTTGAGAGATACATTGTTGAAAAATAGCACGCCACCTCTGTAATTCATCTATAGTTTTTTTGAAGAAATCTTCTGCATACAAGGTCTCACCTGTTTCTATATCAAAGACTTCTTTAATTTTGTGGTCGCGTTTTTTCCGAGTTGGTGGTTCTACTGTTTCATTTCTTTTATCATCATCAGGCACTTTGTTCCCGTTCGTTTCAGTAGGGGAAATGTCCGTTTTATCCTCATTGCCTACCTCTTCTTTTCCTTCTAACGCGTTGTCTTGAGGTGGTGCCACAGGTTCTTCCTTTTCTTCTAATTCCTTGATATGTTCTGCAATCTTGCTCTCAATTTGTGTTAACTCACCACTACGACTCCGTAGCCAATCCTGTAGACTTGTTATATCCGAATTTATACTCTGCAACTTTTCGGAAATTTCATCTTCGACATCTGTTGCATTTTCGTATTGCTTCTTTTCAACTTCTAACTTTATCTTACGCATTTTAAGGGCGCCTATTTCTTCCTGAAGCAGAGTAATAGATTGTTGTGACTCTCTAATACTTGACGATAAATCACTTACTTCTGTTTCTTTGTTAATGATGTCTTTCTCTATCAGAACTATTTGTTCTGCTACGTTTCGTAAAGGCCTCTTCTCTTCAACTTCATTCCTCAAAGTTACAATTTTCTTGTCAATGCTTTCCTTTTGTTGTTCTAAAACAGATAATTGCTGATTTAGTTTTTGCTTTCTCTGCACCAAATCTTTCAGTTGAGACTTAAAATTCAAAGCCTCATATTTACGTGTTTGTATCTTGTCGAGAATGGCTCTAACATCCTCTCCCAAAAGCATGCTGGCAATTTTTATCTTCATTTTACTGCAATTTCAATAGAGTTTTTAATACGTTTCTCGTAATCTTCAAGTTCACGTTTCAATCCCTCAAGGGATTTCAGATTGTCAGCAACAACTACCCTTTTCGTAAAACCATCACGCGTTTCTTGCCATTTTTCTTTCAGAGCTAACAGATTATCTCTAATTTTTTCCCGTTGAGCTACAGTATTAAATAATTCTATCTCACGGGACAAATTGGCATTATCGAGCTCTAAAGAAGTCTTTTCTTCCTTCAATTTCCCTAATCTTTTTAGAATAAACACTTTTTCTTTTAGTCTACTAAGTTGTGTTTTTTTTTCATTAAGCCTACCTTCAAGTATAATTTTCGCATTGCCTAATTCTTCATCGCTTAGTAGTTGTGAAAGCAATGCATCTATTAATTCCTTCTCACTCTGTAAAGAAGACATGTCTTGCTTAGATGTAGCTAAGGATTCACTCAATAATCTGTTCTTTTCCTCAAGCACACCAATTACCAGATAAGCATTATTATACTTGTCTCTTGCCTCATACACATCTTCCTCAGCAAATGTCAGATCCTTGTGTATATCATTTCCAAGTATTAATTTTGCAAGAAATTCTTTTGCCGCCATATTACGAAAGTGTTTAATTCTGCCATATATGATTTATTATCTCCGTTTCCTTTGGATGTACATATCCATCTGCCTCAGCCATTGAAACGAATAGAGATTGTGCATATCGTTTTTTCTCTTCCTGCATTTTATTTACAACAGATTTGGCTTGAATTTCATCCATGTTAGCCATATCTTCCATATTACTAATGGTTATACCTAGTTCGGCATAAACCTTATCTATATATTCTTCCTCCTTCGGATGTATAATGCCATCAGCATTTATTATCTGTGAGAGAATGGTCACAATTGCTAATTTCTCTATTGGTGTAAGTTGTGTCATATTGTTTGTTCTTTGAAGAATTTATCGTAAGTTTCGTTACCTATATTGATTATGTACAGATTTTCTCGAGCTCGTGTAATTGCCGTATACATCATTTCTGGCTCCATCGGAGTTCGGCAAGCTACTTTGGTATTATACTCGTCATCCAGAATAATTATCACGGAAGGCGATTCCCATCCTTTGAAACTTTTGATAGTTGAGAGTTTCAAACACCGCTTATCTGTGGTGAACAGTTGTTTCCTAGTACGACCTAATGCTTCATAGTCTCTTTTGAACTTCCAATTGGCAGGTTGCTTATCGGTAATATTATGCAACTGTTTCAAATGTTCGAATTGTTCTGTAGAGACAAAGGTAATTTCTGTCTTTTCTCCTGTCTTTTCTCGATACTTAAAATCAATTATTTGCAGCAGTTTAGAATAGGATGCCAAAACAACAAAGTCCTTTGGACTATTGTTGCTATTTTTGATTATCTCTGTTAATTTCAATACCAGATTATCCATGGTGAATACCCCTCTCATATTGTAATAAGTGACTATCTGAAAGTTCAGCGAATTATCAAAATCACTTGCCGCGTTGATGGTGTCAACGGACTGCTTAGATAAGAACCTTGTCTGGAACGCTGTAGCTAAAGATGCAAGTCGAGGGTTGGTAAAACGCCGTCCTGTGCTCAGCTCTTTGTTCCATACACCACCAATAACACCCAATCGGATATCGCCATTACTATCTATGGGTCTGTGATAAACATTTTGCTTAGGATCACCAAACACAACAAACTCTCCATTAGGCAAAAGAAAGTTCTGCATAACGATTCTTAGCCATTCGGTAGTATAGTCTTGTACCTCGTCTACAAGGATAGCGGAATAACGCTTATGAACATTCACATCCTTAAAGAACGACTGATTATCATATGATCCGAACTCAACATGAAGTTTACATTCTGAGGCTCGTATCCTAAAAAATTGATGATAGGGATAAATATCTATTTTCTCCCATGAAAAATCCTCTCGCAGTTCGGAGAGCCTATATCTCAAGTAATTTGCTAATGTAATATTGAAAGTTAGTATAAGTACATCTCCACCCGTTCGTTTCATCGCATTTACAGCACGGGCAGCGAGAACATGAGTTTTACCAGATCCTGCAACTCCACTGATTTTCTGATGTGTATTTTGACTAACCACGAGTTTCTTTTGTGCTCCTTTTGGTTCAAATCCAGCTTTTCCTTCTTGATAAGAATGCCATGCAGGAGAAAGCATCTTTGCAATCTTACGTTTTACTACATCATCAAAATATGATGAGGTGTTAATAAGTCCTATTTGGGTATAAAGTCCTTGCGAGATGCTTTTCTTGGAGATAAACTCACTTCCAAATAAATATGTGTAGTTAATATGCTCACCCGATAAACCAAAGAAATCTCTAACTTTATTGTTGTCATTAACTGTAAACACAACCGCTTTCTTGATTAAACCATAGTTTTTACTGCTTTCTATTGTACTCAACAGTAGTTCTTCAATTCCATCCTTAATACTGGTTTGGCACAAACTAATAAGTTCAATGGGTGACTGAAGTGTTTTTGTGACTACCTCATTTTCACCTAATACAGAAATCCCTTTGCCATCCTTGGGTAATTGGCATTTATTAAGATCCTCTTCAAACACATTTAGTAGAAGTAACCCTTTATTTGGACGAACAATAATAAAATCAACTGCCACTTCATTAATAACAGGATCAACATATAGGATATCATCTACTGACAATATACTCTGAAGACGATATGCAACTCTTGCTTTCTCTCGAGACATCACCTTGTTTTGCCATTGTAGCTGCATGTCATAATCATTGAACACATCCTCTCCACTATCATGATACAATGACAATCTGCTCAAGTCTAATGATGCCCCATTATAAGCGAAACAACGCGTCATGCAGGTATAGGGATGACCTGTTCTTTGAGTTCGTCCATATCTCACGCTATCAATATGGCTAAAATATTCTTGTTCACCAAATACTGAACAAAACTGTTCAATTCTGTAAGCGGCACTGTTCTTGGGTCCCATACATAGAATGAAATGATTACCATGAGAAGAAGCTACCATGCGTGCCACTTCTGCCAAATCTATAGCCTTGACATCAAGAATATTTGAGAAAACATGAATGACTTTGCTGTATCTATAGCCAATAGAAGTCACTACTTCACCTGTCACTTCTACTGTGGCAGGCATGAATTTGTTAATTGCATTTATTTCTATGTTATTGTCAACCATCTTAGAAATATTGCACAACGCTCGTTGGATGGCATTTGGTGATGGTTCAACAAGTGTGATCCTTTTTACCCACTTCAACAAGTCACGCTGTTGTAATACTTCTATTAACGTTGTGGAGCCAATACCTTGTCCACAACCCCAATCGACAATTTCTATAGAGCCGACCAACTTATTAAAAGGGAAATTCATAATTGCTGCACGTAACTTACCAACATGCATTTCCCCATAAGCAGACATATAGCAATTAAGAGCTTCTTCACTAGCCAATAGTCCAATACCATGCACCAACTCTGGATGTTTCCAGGGGTAAGATTTCCATTGCTCAGGCAATAATTCGTGGCATAGTTTAATAATGCTTGAAACATTTACATTATTAATTCGATTAAGAGCTGTCTTATATGTATCAATATTTTCAAAGGCAAGTTCATTGCCATTCTCGTCGATTTGTAGCCATCTGTTACCAAGTAATACAGGACAATAAAAAGGCTTAACTCTCTCATGGAAATTTAGATATTTTTCGGATTTCTGCTCTGACAATGTATAGGCATTCCAGAAATAGTGATGGAAGTAAATTGTATGGTTACAACAATGTCTGTAAACTTGATCCTTAACTGCAATTCCTGCAAAATCATATTTACATGGAATCGAGTATTCGAAGTTTTTATTTACGAAACCCCATTTGCCATTTTTGCATATTGGGCACAATTTGTACTCGTCAAAGTCCCAAGAACACGATAGATGTTCAGAATCCTCAAAGAACTCCCCTTTTCCAAAAGCTGAAATATCTGAGGTTAATGCAGGATAAAATTCTGTTGTTCCATCCTCAAACAGAAATGCCCATCCACTATTTTGTTGAATGAATCGCTTCAATGGTTTCATATTACATTCCTTTTATTGTTTCTCCAAATTGATTCATTCTATGTTCTTCCCTGTTCCTCACTGCAGCATCTTTGCTCGTATTTGCATAGCAGTATTCACACAAATGAGGGCAAGTATTATATTCACCAATATCCTTGCTGACTATGCAACCACAAAAGAGGCGTTGACCTTTGTCCCGATTGTCACCACGAGTGGCATACGTGTTGTTGGGAAGAATGATAGCATCCTCAGGCAAAGGCTCTGATTCGCCAAAGAGGTTTGGAACAGGCATAGGGAATGTCTCGACTTTAAGAAAGTCCATTAATGCTTTGTCTTCGTATGCAAAACGGATGATGAGCGCATCGTCAACACAGTGGTTGTGTTCAATGCCAAACTGCTGTAAATCTACTTTCTCTCCACAAGTGGCCAAGGTAAATCCCCATTTCTTGTTGAGTGCAGACAAGCCCTTTGCAAATTCAAGCATCTGCGGCTCCGTCCATTCATGATAGGGAATATGACTCTTTTCGAGATTGGCTTTCACCTTTCGATAATTCAGAATGTCTGCATAGCTGAAAACAAGTTTTTCTGTATATCCTTGTAATTGATCTCCTATATACTCTATCTTCGCCAACAAAGTGTCTATGGAAATATCGTCTGTCAGTATCAGCGGGTCAAAGCGCCATACGACACGACCTTTTCCTAATTTGTCAACAAGTTGCTTAAAGGTATCAATACGCTGCTGAAGAGCAGGCACACCTTGTTCCAATTTTTCCTTTTCGTAGTCATTCAGCGTATATTGGATATAACAACCGATATTCCTTTCTTCGAGATAGTCAAGATGATTGAGCAAGGGAAGAGGATTCTTTGACCAAAACACGATAAAGCGAGTATTCTGATACGTCACATAGCTCTTCAACCCATTAAAAGGATTTGTCCATGCAGAATAGCCCACCTTCAGTCGATGGAAGAACCAATCTGCATAGAAGGCTGGAATATCCGTACTCCTGCTTGCAGAGACAATGATTGGAGCCTGAGCATCAACAGCCTCGCCATTCTCTCGTTGTATTTGAATCTGTTGCCATTGAGCCATAAATCTTTCATTTTAGGTGTCCCTGTTCCGTATTGCCATTTTTTGACCACAAAGATATGATTTTTTTTCTATTCAAATGCACAATTTCTAAAAAAGTTACTTCCACAAGCCGTCTTTTCCTGGAAAAGCGTCCAAAGGCCGAGCGGTGAACTAACTCTTGCACCATTCCGCATCAAGGCAGAGCAAAGCGAACAGAGTTCGAGCGGCCATTTCGCTTCATCCTTTGATTCCCCATTATTCCCTGCCTTGCCTTTATTTTACGATAGTTCTGCGTTAATCTTCGAAAATTGCTCGTTTGTTACAACCTTTTTTCGTAACTTTGTGGCAAGAAACGGAAAAAGTATGAAAGTATTGATTCGTAAGGCGCTGCTCGCCGGTATCTTCATCGGCCTGGGCAGCTATGGCTATCTCGCACTGGGCGGCCTACCCGGCTCCGTGATTTTCGCCTTCGGGCTGATGAGTGTCATCGTGATGGGTGTGCCGCTCTATACCGGTATGGCAGGCGTCGTCAAACCGTCGCAGACGGGCGACCTGCTCATGGTGTGGTTCTTCAACATCGTCGGCTGCGCCATCATGGGACTGGCAGCCCACTACTGCAGCAACTACGACGAGGCGCTGGCGACAATGGTCGCCAACAGGCTCGACGACTCGTGGATGGAAGCCTTCACGAAGGCCGTCGGCTGCGGACTCATCATCGACTGTGCCGTATATATGGCGAAGACACCGTCGCCCTGGGGCAGCAAGACAGCAGGGACGCTCCTGCCCGTGCTCTTCGGTGTGCCGTTGTTCATCGTCTGTGGCTTCTACCACAGTATCGCCGACGTGATGTACCTCACCGCCCACTTCCAGTGGCATCCCGAGATACCCCTTTACTATCTCGCCATCTTCCTCGGCAACTTCGTAGGCTGCAACATCAGAAGGCTGATTAATTAGTAATTAGTAATTAGAAATGAGTAATTATGATTAGCCCTGCCGGACTGAATAAATTAGTAATTAGTAATTAGAAATGAGTAATTATGATTAGCCCTGCCGGACTGAAAAAATTAGTAATTAGTAATTAGAAATGAGTAGTTATGATTAGCCCTGCCGGACTGAAAAAATTTCTCATTTCTCATATCTCATTTCTCATTTTATTCCTCATGAACGTAAAGATAGAAGAGAGTTGGCGGCAACGGCTGCAAGGGGAGTTCGACAAACCGTATTTCGCAGCCCTCACCGAGGCAGTGCGCCAGGAGTACCGACAGACGGCCTGCTATCCGCCCGGGCCGCTTATCTTCAATGCCTTCAACCTCTGCCCGTTCGACCGTGTGAAGGTCGTCATCCTCGGACAGGATCCCTATCATGAGCCCGGACAGGCCCATGGGCTGAGCTTCTCCGTACAGGACGGCGTATCCTTCCCGCCGTCGCTGCAGAATATCTTCAAGGAAATCCACGACGACGTAGGGAACCCCATCCCAACGTCAGGCGACCTCACACGATGGGCCCGGCAGGGCGTCCTGCTGCTCAATGCCACGCTCACCGTACGTGCTCATATGGCCAACAGCCACTCGCGGCTGGGCTGGCAGCAGTTCACCGATGCCGCCATCCGAGCCCTGGCATCCGAGCGCGAGCATCTCGTCTACCTCCTCTGGGGCGGCTATGCCCGAAGCAAGGCGTATATGATCGACCGTCAGAAGAACCTCGTCCTTGAGAGCGTCCACCCATCGCCGCTGTCGGCCAACCGTGGCGGCTGGTTCGGCAACCACCAGTTCTCACAGTGCAACGCCTATCTCCAGGCCAACGGAGAGAGTCCCATCAATTGGTAGATTAAAAGAACTCATGAAAGAACGTATTTTACCGATACTGCAGGTGGGTGACGTGCTGCTCTCGCCCGAGATCCTTACCGAGCGTTTCTGCTGCGACTACGAGAAGTGTCGCGGCATCTGTTGCGTGGAGGGCAATGCCGGTGCACCGGTCACCCTCGAGGAAATCGGCGAGATAGAAGACGTGCTCGACGACGTATGGCCCGACCTGTCGGCACAGGCACAGAGCGTCATCGACCGGCAGGGCGTAGCCTACAACGACCCCGAAGGCGACCTGGTGACAAGCATCGTCGGCGGCAAGGACTGCGTCTTCACCTGCTACGACGGCAGCAACTGCCTGTGTGCGCTGGAGCGGGCGTTCCGCCAGGGCCGCACGCATTTCTGCAAGCCTATCTCCTGTTCCCTCTATCCCATCCGCGCCAAGCGCTTCGGCGACGGCTCCGTCGGGCTGAACTACCACCGCTGGGCCATCTGTCGCGACGCGGTCAGGAAAGGTGAGGAACTCGACATTCCCGTCTATAAGTTCCTGCGTGAGCCCTTGATAAGATGTTTCGGTGAGGCGTGGTACAAAGAACTGGAAGCGCTTGCCGATGAACTGCGCAGTCAGGGGCTGCTGTGATGAGCAGTTGAATGGGGATAATCCTGACACCCTGTCAATAGGCAACTCTTTTGCATTCAGCAATAGGCGACTCTTCTATAGATGACAAAAAAGGCCTGCAGGCGACATCGTCCTGCAGGCCTTGCTGTCTTTGTGTGGTTGAGGGTGGCGCCTCTGCGCCAGAGAGAATGTTACTATGCTTATGAATATTCTATGTCTTCGTCAGAGGGACCGCTTCAGCTCCACCTTCTTTCCGCCTACGATGTAGACGCCGGGTGGCAGTCCGCGGAGTGTCGTTGTCTGCCGGCGAATGAGTTTGCCATGCATGTCGAAGACATCCATCGGCCGGTCGAAGGCGATGTTTCTGATGCCCGTGCCGGGGTTCACCGTCAGCGTGCCGTTCTTGTATTCGAAGTCATAGTTTTCGGCCTCGCCGCCTTCCACGATGATCTCATACTCGCCGGCGCCGCTGTTGATGGTGGCCACGGTGGTGGCTGTGGGCAGGGTGATGAGGACGCTCTCGTCTTCGCCGTTCTTAAAGCCCTCGATGATGATCTTGAACTCGGGGTTCTCCTCGCCTTCGTTGCGGCTGTAGTCGCCGACGCTGACGGTGAGCGTCTCTTTCTCGACGGTGAGCGTTCCGCTGACGAATATCGGCACGGCGTTGCCCAGCTCGCCACGTTCCAGCGTGATGGGATAGTCGCCTACAGGTGTCGTCGCGTCGGCCTCACAGACGATGAGCGGTGTACCGATAAGGTCGCCGTCGGCCTCGTACTCGAACTCGGGATTCTCGTCGCCATACTTACGGGAATAGCTCCGTGCTGTGATGGTGACGGGTTTGGCCACCCGGACGGTCGACTCGCCATCGGCCGTAGCGCCATATACCAGGGCATAGACCTCTGTTGTCGTCGCCGTTATGACACGGGCGGTTTTCTCGTCAATGTTCTCGACGGTTATTGCCTCAGGTGCTATCTTCGTGCCTTCGCCGTCGTAGAAGTCAACAACCGACCCTTCGGCAAGGTCCATGAACCAATAGAGTTTTTCGCCCTCGCTGCAACTGAACTGATAGCCCTGCACCTGACTGCCTGTAGCTGCGGGAAGGGTACTTGTCTGCTCGTTGGCGAGTGTCTGCATATGGGTATCCATAGTCAGCTTGTGACCTTCTATCGTCTGCGTTACTGCCGTTGAACCCGTGCCCAGGTTGTTGAACACCTGAAGACCGAATTCTATGTCCAGTGTATATACTACGCTCTTTGCAGTTACGTCGAACTCATAGTCGGCGGGTACCGTTGCCGGCTCCACGCCTTCAACGGCGAGCTGCGCAGCGTCTATAGTGAGTGTGGGGGCCGGTTCCACTTCTACCCTCTTGCGCGGGTTGTCGTTAAACCAATATTCGTAGGCCACAATATTGTCGCCAAGGAGAGCCTCCGACGGGTCTGCCGGAACGAGGAAGTATGACAGCAAGGCTGCGCCATACACTCCTGCGGCATCCTTCACCTGATAGCCTATGCTGTGCAAGCCTTCGTCGAGGGTTGCCAGGTCTATGCTCAGGTCTATGATGCCCGAAGCATCGACTGTTTCTTCCACGGCATTTGCCACGTCTTTGTCTATCCAGTAGCGGTAGCTGACGAGACTGTTCTCTATTGTCGCCGTTGCCTCAGGCACGATGAAGAACTTCGTGAGTACGGAACTCACATTGCCGTTGTTGTCAAGAGCACGGAATGAGAAGCTGTGCAAGCCTGCCGGCTGCGCACTCATATCAATGTCGGTAACAACAATACCGCCTTCGCTGAATGTCCCTGACACCCTGTTGTCGAAGTTGCTGTCTATCCAGTATTCATAACCGGCCAGTTGGTTCTCCTGTGTGGAGCCGGGCTGCGGCACGATGAAGAACTTCGTGAGTACGGAGCTGACATTGCCGTTGTTGTCAAGAGCACGGAAAGAGAAGCTGTGCAAGCCTGCCGGTTGCGCACTCATATCAATGTCGGTAACAACAATACCGCCTTCGCTGAATGTCCCTGACACCCTGTTGTCGAAGTTGCTGTCTATCCAGTATTCATAACCGGCCAGTTGGTTCTCCTGTGTGGAGCCGGGCTGCGGCACGATGAAGAACTTCGTGAGTACGGAGCTCACATTGCCGTTGTCGTCAAGAGCGCGGAAAGAGAAGCTGTGCAGGCCTGCCGGTTGCGCACTCATATCAATGTCGGTAACAACTATACCGCCTTCGCTGAATGTCCCTGATGCCCTGTTGTCGAAGTTGCTGTCTATCCAGTACTCATAACCGGTCAGTTGGTTCTCCTGTGTGGAGCCGGGTTGCGGTACGATGAAGAATCTCACAACGGGTGAGCCCCACCGTCCGTCGTCGGTACCGGTACGCATCGTTAAGGAGTGAAGACCTACGGGCAATGCCGACAGGTCGAGTTGAGAGGTCAACTCTCCCGCTGTCATATTCAGCATTGTCCGACTGTCCATCTGTTGGTCAATCCAGTATTCAAACTTCGTGACAACAGTAGTCTGTGCTGTCACTACAACACAACAGAGCAAAGCCAACAAGGACAGTCCTAAATGTTTCGTTCTGTTCATTGTCTGTCTCTGTTTTTTTAGGTTATTCTACTACCGGACGTGCCTCAGCCTTTATGCTTATGCTCAGTTTGCCGTCGACGGTCTTGCTTGCAATAGTGCTCTCTGTGATGCGTGGTGTCGACGGAATAAGATCCCAAGGATATTCTCCGCCAGCAGGACCTATTTGTGTGCCGTCGTCGCCAACGTATGTAGCGGGGTCTGCCAGCACCCAAGTACGTGGGGTGGTGGTGCCCGTTATGTAATATTCAGCGTCGCCCTGTCCGTCTGCAAAGAGTGTAGCCCAGTCAAACGACGTATAGCAATTGGTCTTGGTAATAACTCCACCTCTTGCGAAGGTTCCGAGACAGTTGATAGCTACTCCGCCGTCGCTTATGGCCTGACAATTATAGGAACCACCTCTATTAAACATTAACGTATTCTTGAAGTAGTAAGGACCATGCCAGTTTGCCCCATAGTCAGCATCTACTATTGCTGTTAAGAAACAATGGTCAACCACCAAAGTGCTGGTGCTGGAAAATTCCCTGATAAGACCTTTAACCCAACAGTTCTGTATCATCATGCCTGTAGCCACGGAGCCGTAGCCCACCATGTTGCCTGCCACTGCACATTGGCGGAAAGTAAAGTGGTTGGAGTCCTCATGACAGTCAAGTCGTGTGAAACGGCACTTCACAACCTTAAGGTTCTCTATCTGGTCGTCATCGGTAGCCGCAATAAATATGGGGCCGTTAATATAGATACCCTCCATGTAGATGTTGTCCTTATGAACACCCTCCACACCGTTAATATTTATCTGTCCGTTGAGTTGGGTCTTCATGATACCCGTTACCTGGTCGTCTTCCATGCCTGCGCCGTATATCTTAACCGACTTGTCAAGGTTTCCCGGAACGTTGAAGACACCTGACGAGAGCGTTATGATGCTGCCGTCCTGAGCTTCTGTAAGAGCCGACTTGAAAGCATCAATGCCGTAGAACACCTTGCTGACATCGCCTGTCTGCAGCGTAGCGGTAGAAGCCTCTGTCTGCTGCGCGTCAACTGTCAAAGCACAAAAGAGTGCCACAAATGAGAATAAGATTTTCTTCATAGGTAAAATCATTTTTAGTTAAACATTTATAGTCGCAAAATTACGCATCATGCCTGAAATGGGCCTACAGAATTTGCAAAAGATAGTGCAGAATTTGCAAAAACTGCCCTTGCCGTTCCCGTGTAGAAGGTTTTTTCGGTGAAAAGGTTCTTTTTTTCAAAGGAAATACCTACCTTTGCCAGAGATTAATAAAAACACGTCAGCTATTGACGATGTACACATCAAGAAATCACCTATGTTAACAACATATCTGACCACATCGCTTCCGATGTTTGTCTGCGCCATGCTGTCGGTAGAGATCCTGTTGGCGCTGACACGACACTTTCACGCCTCACGGGTGTGGCTGCTGGCATGGTCGGTAGCGACGACGGTGCTCTACGCCTGCCACATGTTGTACTTCTGCCGCATCGAGCAGGTGCTGCCATATACGGAACCCGTCTATATGACATGCCACCTGATGGTCTATCCCCTGTTTCTTATCTATATAAGCCGGCTGACCAGCGAGCGACCCCTCTCAGAGAGATGGCCGTGGATGGCCATGCTGCTGGGGCTGCCCGTCGCATTAGGCCTGGGTGTGGGCGTGCTGAACATCCTTATGGACGATGCACAGCAACAGCAGTTTATCCGTAACTATCTCTATGGGCCGGGCTGCAGCCTGCTCCACGGACTGCCGCTCTGGCAGGCACGGCTGCACGGGGCATGCAGCGTGGTCTTCACCCTGTTTGTCGTGCTCACCTGCATTATGGGATCACGTATGCTACGCCGCTACAACCGACAGCTGGAACAGTTCTATGCCGACACGGAGCAGCGCCACCAGCGTATGCTCCAGAAGATGCTCTGGGTGATGGTCGTCTGCTCTATGTTTTCCATCTTTGTAAACATCATCGGTCGGCAGCAGTTCCATGGCAGCAGCCTCGGACTGGTGTTTGCCAGCCTCATCTTCTCGTCAGTGCTCTTTGCCATCGGCTGGCAGGGAATGACCAACCGCTTCACCATCGACGACATGCTCCACGACATGCAGGAGCCAAAGGCTGACGGGACAGGTGCCGACAGCGGCGAGGATACGCATGAGCAGGAAGGACACCAGGGAGAGCCGGCAGCAAGCGACTCCGAGCTCCACGAACTGATGGAGCGCATCCGTAGCGTGACGGAAGAGGAGCGCCTATACCTGCAGCACGACCTCAACCTGAATATGCTGGCCGTGCACGTAGGCACCAACCGCACCTACCTGCAGCGTGCCCTGCGCCTGCAGCAGCACATGACGTTCTCGGAGTTCATCAACCGCCAGCGCATTGCCTATGCCCAGCAGCTGCAGCGCGACGACCCCTCCGTGCGCAAGGAAGAACTGGCGTGGCGGTCGGGGTATGCCTCGCTGTCGGCGTTCTATCAGAACTACCGCCGCTATGCCAAAGACATCAAATGAGGGCCTTCAGCTGCAAGGCAATAACTGAAACATGCGTTTACAGGCTGCTGCCATGAGGAGTGCAGCAGGCTGTCATGCCACACGGTATAGCGTTAATCATTTATAAAAACGTGGGCTAATGGCATGATATTCGAAAGATTATGTGTAATTTTGTGGCACTTTTGCTGTTTTCAACCCTACAGCCCGGAATAATGCGTATCACTCTCAAAATACAATTATCTCTCCTTATGGCATTCCTGCTCATTGCAGTCGATGCCTATGGTCAGCAGCGCGACAACTACCGCAGCCTGCTGTCCGACCAACACGTACGTATTACCGAAACCAACCTACCCATTATTTTTATCACCGTCGACGACCAGATGATTCTCAGAGACCGGTATGTACTGGGCCACATGAAGGTCATCCATAACGGTGACGGACAGCTGAACTATGGTGACACTATCGACCATCCGGGACAGCACATCGACTACGAAGGACCCATCGCCATCAAATACCGCGGCAACTCGTCGTTCGACAGCGCTGACAAGAAACCCTACCAAATACGAACCCTCAAGAGCGACCTCCTGCCCGACGACGGCGGGGAGAAGCAGAAGGTGAGCATCCTCGGCATGCCGAAAGACAACAAATGGATGTTCATCGCCCCATGGGGCGACAAGGTGATGTTCCGCGACATCCTCTCCTTCGAACTCGCACGCCCATGGATGGACTTCGTACCCACCGTGAAGCTCTGCGAGGTGTTCCTCGACGGCATCTACTATGGTGTCTTCGGCTTCGGTGAACGTGTGTCAAAAGGCAAGGGCCGCCTCGACCTCCACGACCCCGGAGCCGACGAGGGCGACCTCACCGGTGACTACCATGTCGAGGTCGACCGTCCCGAAGAGTCCTACTACACCTCGCGCTATCGGCCATGGGCTGACCTAGAAGGCACGGAGAAGCGCAATTTCTCCATCTACTATCAGCACAAGGAACCCGAGCAGGACGACTGGGCGACACTTCCCCGGCAGGCACGCCAACAGCTGAACCAGCTCATCGACCAGATGGAGAGCTCCTTCCGCACCAGCTACTATGCCGACCCCGACGAAGGCTACAGGAAGTATATCAACGAGACATCGTTCATCGACTACATGCTCTCTACCGAGGTGTCGAACAACATCGATAACTACCGACTCTCCACACACCTCTACAAATACAGCGACACACGTGCCCGCAACGAAGGCCTCGACCCGCGATGGCATACCGCCATCTGGGACTACAACCTCAGCTGGGGCAATGCCAACTACAACAACGGACCGCGCACCGACACGTGGGTGTGGCAGCTCAACACCTGGAGCAACGACGGCTATCAAGTGCCGTTCTACTGGTACCAGATGATGAACGACGAGACCTATGTCGAACACCTCAAGGCACGCTGGAAGCAATACCGCGAAGGCAACCACAGCAACGCCCGACTGATGCACACCATCGACTCGCTGGCCACCATGCTCACCAGCCACGGCGCCGTGGAGCGCAACCAGCAGGCATGGCAGATCATCGGACGCTACGGCTGGCCAAACTACTATATCGGACAGACCTATGAGGAAGACCTGAACTACCTCAAGCAATGGGCAAAGGCACGCCTGCGCTTCCTCGACGACGCCCTCCTGCCACGGGAGCCCAGTAACACCGAACCCATCATGCCCGAAGACGGATGGAACGCCGACGTCGTCGTGGAGGAACTGCCCGCTGCCGACTACTCCACGCAGAGCATCGATGCCAACCGCACCTTCTACTCGGAGCGGCTGAAGATCGACGGCGGCCTGCCGGAAAACAGAACTGTCGTCTCCAACGCCCAGAACATCACCTATCAGCTGGCACCCTTCAACAGGTGGAACGCCGTGTCGTTCCACCAGCAGGGCGACGAGGCCGTACTGACCTTCCCAGCCTTCCGCACCAATAAGGTGTGGATGCTCGCCACGTCAGGAGGCGGAAAGGGACAGGTAGGCATCACCTTGCACTATTCCGACGGCACCATCGAAGAGGAACAGCTCGTAGACATCCGCGACTTCTCCGTGCCCAACCCCGACGGCTCCGAGGCCATCACGGGACTGGGAAACATCAACCGCGAGACCAACGCCTTCAACAGCGGAACCTGTCACAGCGGCATGTTCGACGTCAGCATCTTTGCCGACAGCAGCAAAGAAATCCTGGGCATCTCCATGGTGTCGATGAACAGCGCCTTCCCCACCATCCTCGCCTTCGCCTATCAGGTGGTAGAGCCGCCATCGGCCATCACCGTCAACGAGCAGACAACCGACGCACAGCCGGCCGGCATCTACGACATGCAGGGACGACGCCTGGAAGAGCTGCGGCCTGGCGTGAACATCATCAGAAAGGACGATGGCAGCGTCAGGAAAGTCCTTGTCAGATAAACACAATAGCATACACGTGACACATACACCAGAAATGAAAAAAACAGTCATATCTCTCCTGCTGTTCGTCTTCTGCCTCTCTGGGCTGAACGCACAGTCGTACGACAACTACCGGAGCACCCTGCGCGATGCCACGGTGAAAATCTCCGATACCAACCTGCCCATCATCTTCATCGAAGTAGAGGGACAGATGATCCTCAAAGACCAATATATCCTCGGCCACATGAAGGTCATCGACAACGGGCAGGGACAGTATAACTACGGCGACACCATAGCACACCCCGGACAGCACATCGACTATGAAGGACCCATCGCCATCAAATACCGCGGCAATACGTCATTCTCCAACTCTGACAAGAAACCCCTCCAGATACGCACCCTCAAAACCGACCTCCTGCCCGACGACGGCGGCGAGAAGCAGAAGGTGAGCATCCTCGGAATGGGAAAGGACAACAAATGGATGTTCATCGCACCTTGGGCCGACAAGGTGATGTTCCGCGACATCCTCTCCTTCGAACTCGCACGGCCGTGGATGGACTACGTGCCGACAGTGAAACTCTGTGAGGTGTTCCTCGACGGCACCTACTACGGCGTATATGGCTTCGGTGAACGCGTGTCGAAAGGAAAGAGCCGCCTCGACCTCCACGACCCCGGAGCCGACGAGGGCGACCTCAGCGGCGACTACCACGTAGAGATCGACCGCTCCGACGACCCCTATTACCCATCGAAGCACCGCCCCTGGAGCAACCTCAACGGCGACGAGGCATGGGGAAAAACCATCAAATACCAGTATAAAGACCCGGAAAACGAAGACTGGGCGACCTTCCCCGGAGCAAAGGAAGCACTGCACGCGGAAATCGACGCGATGGAAGACGCCTTCCTCACCGACCACTGGCAAGACCCCGAGACGGGCTACCAGAGCAAGATCGACATGACATCGTTCATCGACTACATGCTCTCCAACGAAGTCGCCAATAATATCGACGGCTACCGCCTGTCGACGAACCTCTATAAACACAGCGACGCCCGAGCACGCAACGAAGGCATCGACCCGCGATGGAAGATGTCGCTCTGGGACTTCAACATCGCATGGGGAAATGCCAACTACTACAACGGACAACGCACCGACTCCTGGCACTACACCTTCAACCAGCGGGAGACTGGCGACGGCGAACAGATACCCTTCTACTGGTACCGCATGCTCAACGACGGAAACTACATCAAAGCACTCAAAGACCGGTGGAAGGCATACCGCGAAGCCAACTACAGCGACACGCGCATCATGCAGACCGTCGACTCTCTGGCTCTCATGCTGCGCATACGCGGAGCCGTAGACCGCAACCAGAGAGCATGGCAGATCATCGGACGCTCCGTATGGCCCAACCCCTACAACGGCAAGACCTTCGACGAGGAACTCAGCTACCTCAAGCAATGGATACGCAACAGGCTGGCATTCATGGACCAGGCCATCGAAGCCATGGAGATACCCGACGAACCCAAACCCGTCGTTCCGAAAAACACAGAACCCGTGGCTGTGGCATCCGGATGGAATGCCGACGTCGTAGTAGAAGAACTGCCCGCTGCCAGCCATGCCACACACGGCATCGACGGCGGCAACCGCGCCTTCTACTCGGCAACACTCAAGGCAGAGGGCGGACTGCCCGCCGACCGCACCGTCACGTCGACAGGCGAAGGTGTCACCTATAACCTCTCCGACTATGCCGACAACAACATCCTTGCACTGCGCCAGCAGGGCCAGAGCGCAACAGTGACCTTCCAACCCTTCAACACCAGCGACCTATACATCCTCGCCACGTCAGGAAACGGCGTATCCGACATCACCGCCGTCATCAACTATGCCGACGGCACCACAGCCAACGCACAGCTGGTGACCATCGCCGACTGGTCGCTGCGCAACCCCACAGGGGCTGAGGCCATGGCAGGCATCGGAAACATCAACATCACCAACGACACCTTCAACGGCGACCAATGCCACGACGCGCTCTACGACATCCACCTGACGGCCGACGAACAGCGACAGATAGCCTCCGTCACCTTCACGCTGAACAACAGCGCACTGGCATCCATCTTCGCCTTCGCACGGCAGATACCCCAGCAGAACGACTATGAACCCGTCGGTATCAAAGAGGGATTCAACATCGATGTCATCGCCGAGACCACGAGCATCAGCAACAGCATCAGTGGAACACTCGACGGCAGCTATGCCTTCTATGCCCAACAGGCACACCAGGAAGGCGGACTGCCCGCCGAACGCACCTTCACCGCCGAGGGAAGTGGCGTGACCTATTCCTTCAGCCCCTATCAGGCCGACAACGCCCTAAACCTCACCAACAGCGGAGCAAAAGGTGAACTCATACCCGAAGAGCTCTTCAACACGCCGGAACTGCGCCTGCTCGCAACAAGTGCACTCGGCACATCGGTCGTCATCGTCACCATCAACTACGAGGACGGCACCAGCCAGCAGTCTGACCCCGTCTATTTCAGCGACTGGTACGTAGAAAGCCCAAGCGGCACAGAGGCACTCAGCGGACTGGGACGTATCGACACCCGCCGCAGCAACTTCAACCGCGCACTCGACAGCAGGATGGCATTCACCCTCTACGACGCGCCCATACCTGCCGACGAACATAAGAACATACGCTCCGTCACCATAGAGTCGGCAGCAGAGAGCATACCCACCATCTTCGCCCTGTCAAAGAAAAAGACCGATGTGGAGCCATCGCCCGTCGACGGCATCGGCCGCCCAGTGGCTGCTGAGGCAACAACACCGGCCGTCTACTCTCCCGAGGGCATACGCCGGCAGCAGCTGCAACCCGGACTGAACATCATCCGACAGGCTGACGGCACCACCATGAAGGTTTGGGAAAAAGGCCGATGAGCCATGCGACAGGTCTTATCCCGCAGGATAAGCGTTACATCCAAAAGAAGAAAACGTATACCCTCCTACAAACATGGTAGGGGAGACCCTTCGGGGTGTGGCATACGAGAGAAAAACAAACCGGGGGTACGAGCCAAACTCGTACCCCCGGTTTGTTTGTTGTGGCACATGCCGTCAGCGTACACGCTGGCGGGTCTATCCGATTTGCTTCAGTAGGTAGGCGCATTTCTCAGGGTTGCCGAGCGTCTTGCCTTTGTCGCACGACAGCTTTACACAGTCGTGCCACTCGCGCCGTTCGGTGATGCGTCCGCGTGTGAGCTTGACAACGATGTTCATGGGTTGGCAGTCGGTGACGTCGCAGGTGAGGAATGTGCCCACACCATAAGAGTCCTGCACGCGTCCGTTGACATACTGGTGTATGGCGATGGCCCGTTCGATGTTGAGTCCGTTGCTATAGACCACCTGCTTGGTTCGCGGGTTGATGCCGAGCGACTGGTATTTCTCGATGATTTTCTCTGTCTGCTCCTCTTCGTTGCCGCTGTCCACGCGCAGTCCGCTGAACATCATGGCCATGCGCTTGGAGAGGTTGCTGAAAAAGACGCGGTCGCCGAAGCAGTCGTAGAGGTAGATGCCGTTGTCGCCGTCGTAGACGTCGCTGAACTTCTTCATCACGCTGTAGTTGCATTCGAAGATGCCGCTGACATTCTCCTCGAAGGAGATGAGCTGGTGGCTCATGGTACCGATAGGCGTGAGGTCGTAGCGCATGGCGAGCCATACGTTTGACGTACCCGTGAAGCGCCCAGGCGCGTCAGGCATCGTGCCGCTGACAGCTTTCATGGTGCGGATGACCATGTCCTGATGGGCGAAGGACAGGCGCCGCCGTGTGCCCATGTCGCCAAGGACGAGGCCTCCGTTGAGTATCTGCCGCGTCTTCTCGGCAGCACGCTCTTCCTCAAGTGTTCCGTCGTAGCGCTGCAGGTCGCCGCGCAGTTCGTGCATCAGTTCTGATACGGTGGAGAGGATGGGCATCTCCCACATGATGGCGGAGTACCATTTCCCCCGCACGCTGATGTCGAGGTATCCTTCGCTGTCTTGGCTGATGCTTACTTCGTCGGGATTGAAGCGGTAGCCGCGGAGAAAGGTGAAATACCATAGTGGCAGGTAGTACATCTTCCGCTCCATGAAGCTGATTTCCTCTTCTGTGATGACGACGTTGCGCATGCCGTCGACCTGCTCTTTGAGGAGTTGTGCAAATCCTTCCGGGTAGCGTGTGTGGTTACGGTCGAAGAAGGTGTATTCCACTTCTGCCCTGGGATAGGTCTGCAGGACGTAGTACTGACAACTGAAGGTATATGCATCGTTGTCGGTGAGGTGTGTGATGATTTGTCGCATACTTTTTTTAAATTAAAAATGAGAAGTGAAAAATTAGAAATGAGGAATGAGAAATTAGAAATGAGGAATGAGAAATGAGTAATTATGATTAGCCCTGCTGGGCTGTGGTTAGTTAATGTATCACTCAGTGTTGTGCGAATTCTCAAGGGGGTCTTGGTAATCATAATTTCTCATTACTAATTACTCATTACTCATTACTCTTACACGTATTCTCCAAAGTCGGTGAGTCTCATGTCGCCCTTCCTGAGGAAGGTGTCGTGGAAGGCGAGAGCCGCCCGCATGTGTTGAGGCTCGTGTCCCATAGGAGCAATCTTGTGCAGGTAGTCGCGGAGCAGGGGCTTGTAGTCGGGATGGGCGCAGTTCTCGATGACTTCGAGGGCGCGCCGGTACGGACCTTTGCCTCTGAGGTCGGCGATGCCCTGTTCGGTAGCGATGATGTCGACATCGTGTTCCGTGGAGTCGACATGGCAGCACATAGGCACGATGGCAGATATCTTCCCGCCCTTCGCCGTCGACGGTGTGGTGAAGATTGAGATGTATCCGTTGCGCTCGTAGTCGCACGACCCGCCGATGCCGTTCATCAGTGCCGACCCGCAGATGTGGCTGGAGTTCTCGTTGCCGTAGAGGTCGCATTCGAGGGGAGTGTTGATGGCGATGACGCCAAGGCGGCGGATGACCTCGGGAGAGTTGGCAACCTCACTCTGTCGGATGGTGAGGTGCTTGGAGAAGAAGTCCATGTTGTCGTATACGCGCAGCAGTGCTTCGTTGGTCACCGTCATCGCCGTTGCCGATGCGTATTTGATGCGTCCTTCGAGCATGTAGTTGATGGCGGCATCCTGAACGACTTCCGAGTAGACGTTGAAGTCGGGGATAAGGGGACTGGTGCCCAGGGCTTTGAGAACGGCGTTGCCCGTGGCACCCACACCACTCTGTATGGGCAGAAAGCATTTCGGTATGCGCCCTACCTTCATGTCGTTGGCCAGCAGGTCGGCAACGTGGTGTCCTATCTTCATAATCTCCTCGTCGGGCTCGCGGAAGGCACGGGCCTCCTCGGGGATGCAGCTCTCGATGACGCCGACAATCTTCTTCGGGTCTATGGCGACATAGTCGCGTCCGATGCGGTCGTAGGGCGAATGGATGTCCATCACCTCGCGGTCCTCCCATACCTCGCGCGGCTCCCATGTGTCGTGGAGGTATCGCGAGTTGGGATTGTGGAAGGTGTTATGCTCGAGGATGATGCGCTTGGCCAGCCGGACGATGGTGGCCACGATGCCGCCTGCCGAGGTGAGGCTGACGCGGCATTCTCCGTCGGTATCCCAGTAGTCGCTGACCTCGACGATGGCCCAGTCTACCTCGCCGTAGAAGCCGCGGCGCAGCCGTTCGGCCATATGTCCGAGGTGCATGTCCTCATAGTCCACCTCGCCGAGGTTGGTATGTTCGCGGAAGTCTTTGTTCGTAGAGAACGGAGCACGGAACTTCAGTGCCTTGGCTGCCGCCATGTCGCCTTCCACACTCTGGCAGGAAGAGGCGCCGGTGAGCACGCCGACCTGGAAGGGAATGCCCTGTTCGTGCAGGCGGATGGCCCGTTTGGAAAGTTCGCGGAAGATAGCTTTAGGGTTAGCGTTAGGGGTAAATCCCGACAGCGCCATCATGTCGCCGTCGTTGATCATCTCGGCCGCTTCGAGGGCCGTCAGTGTTCTGTATGCCATAGATTGTTAATGTTTCATTATGCGGGTGCAAAATTAGGCAAAAAAATCCGAATAAGCCGTGTGTCAGGAGAAAAAATACTTCCTTGACTCAAAAAAAACGGCCGTTTCCTACCACCACCTTCACCCTGCCGTGCAGCGGACAGTGGTCCGACGCCTCGTCGTCACCCACCCATGTGCGGTAGCGCGACAACGCCACGCCTGGCGCCCGGAACAGTGCGATATGGTCGATACACACCGTCGGCCCACCGGCTGGAAACGTCATCTCCGTCGTGTCGTTGACAAACAGGAAATGCTCCGCCATCCGTGCGTAGAAAGCCGACCCTGGCTCGTCATTCATGTCGCCCATGACGAAGAAAGGCTTGTGCCAACGGCAAGCCTCGGCGACAAGGATGCCGATGCTCGACAGACGGTCCTCCTCATGAAGCGACAGGTGCGTGCACGCCACCACATAGTCCTTGAACTCCGCCACCAGCAGCATTCGGGGCTCCTCGCGACCTGGCAGGGCGATGCGGCGCACACTCAGCGGTACCTCGCGGCTGAGGATGCCGACACCGTATTTGCCACCCTGGAAGTCTATCGCCGCCGCAAACGTGGCATGCATGCCGGCAGCACGGCCAATCTCTGCAAGATCATACACCCCGCCGTTGCGGCGCGTCATGCTGTCCACCTCCTGGATGGCAGCCACCTCCGCATGTGCCTTCCGGAGGATACGGCCGATACGCTCGTGGTCGATACGGCCGTCCAGACCCTCGCCATGCCGGATGTTATACGTCGACAGCCTTGCTGAGAACCGATACGGCTGAGCCATCGCGGCTATCGCCGGCATGATGGCAGCAAAGAATAACAATACAATCCGTTTCATGCTGCAAAAGTACACATTTTCCTGCAACAATCCAAACAAATTCCTCACCACATATTTGGAGAAATAATCAGAAAGAAGTAACTTTGTACCCCAAAATAACAATAGCAACATTAAAGAAGAACCCCGTTATGGAAGTCATACAGAGTTTCACTATCGACCACACCCGCCTGAAGCCCGGCATCTACGTGTCGCGCCAAGACAATGGATTCACTACCTTCGACCTGCGTATCACCGAACCCAACCGCGAACCCGCCATGGCACCGGCTGCCATGCACAGCATGGAACACCTCATGGCAACTTGGTTCCGTAACAGCCAGGCCAAAGCCGACGTCGTCTACGTAGGACCCATGGGATGTCTCACCGGCATGTATATCATCATGACCGGAGCATATACCGTCGACGACATGCGGCAACTCACCATCGACTGCCTGAAGTGGATACTCACCCAGACTGCCGTGCCTGCCACCACCCCGGAGACCTGCGGCAACTACCTGCTCCACGACCTGCCCATGTGCAAATGGGAGAGTGCCCGCTACCTACACCGCCTGCAGCATGATTTCCATAGCGAGTACACCCCGCTCCACGTCACCCTCGACAACGGCATGACCTTCGCTGACGCCTGACGTCTACACCACGTTTGCAAAGTAGCAGGTGTGTGTTCTCACTCTTTCGCTGAGACAGAAAACGATGTTCCCACTTCCCCGCAGACGCGGAAAACGATGTATTCCCTAAGAGAATACGATGTATTCCCTAAGAGAATGCAGTGTAATCCCTAAGAGAATACAGTGTAATCCCTAAGAGAATACAGTGTGATCCCTAAGGGAATACGATGGGGTCTGGTAAAAAGCAACCCTACTTCCTCAATCCAGGGTGCTCAATGGTCTTTACCTCCGCTTCGTTCCCCCTGTTTCGCGGGAGACGGAAACCCTGGGATTACCAAAGAAGGTAAAACGCTTTTACCAGACACCTTTTTTTCTACGGACTTTTAGGACTAATAGGACGGAAACATGGATGCGCTGCGCACATCCCTTTCGTTTTTTTCGTTCCTTTCGATGTTCAAAAAAAACATCAAATAATCAGGAAACATCGAAAAACACGAATTATTTATGATGCCCTTGGCATCAGCATAGATTTTTAAAAGATTTGACTTCGTCTTCCTCCTCCTTGCATGGCAAAGCTCAAACGAGTTTGGCTCTGCGCTTGCTTGATTTCATCTTCCTCCTTTTCGCTCGGGATAACTCATGCGAGCATGGTTCTCCTCTCGCTCATGCGTCGGTCCGTTCGTCGGTTCTGTGCGGAGCGCATCCCCATCCCTTTCGTTCCTTTCGTGCCTTTCGATGTTCTTAAATCATTCTGACGAATTTGGTGTAAAGGTACTTTCTCTCTAGGTAGGTAACTAATCGATTCATGTCATTCTTTATCAGATTTAGGTTCGTATTTACCTTCATCTTCTGCCGCCTTGCCATATTGCCGCTGTTGCATTTCAACAACATTCGCAGACGGTCGTTTGGCAGCATCGCGCACTAAAGCTGTGTAATCAGCAATGACGTGTTGCCAGTCGATGATGCGCATATCGGGGTAACGCTCGCCATATACTTCCATCACTTCACGCTGTAGTTCGTAATCAGAAGTATCTGCATTCATGATGAGACGATTATACACAAGATTGCGCACGTCGCGGTCGTCCTCGATGTTGGCCAACTTGCGCTCTATGACATTGTCATCGTCGTCAGCCCACTTGTTGCACTGGGCCATCACCGTTTCAAGAGCCTTTTCCTGTCCTTCGGGAGGGTACTTGTATTTCTTCAAAAGTCGTTTTACCAATACACGCATCTTGGCACGGGCCGATTCCTTGCGGTTCCAGTCGATGGTGCGGTTTCGGCGAAGCTGCTCTGTCAGTTCTCGGGTGAGAGCCACAAACTGCTCGTCGGTGTAAGCCTCGCGGATGCCCTCTGGTGATGACAGTGCATCGTAGAAGGCTTTTTCTTCAACGGTAAGCCCCAGTTTGTTGCTTTCTTCCTCGTTCCGCTTGATTTCCTCAGCCATCTTCAGCAGTTCCTCAATGACCTCCTCATTGGTCAGCATTCCCTTCAGGTAGTTGGAGAGGGCCATATTCAGCAGGTCGGAGAATTTCTTGCTCTGCACGACGTTTGTACGCTCAAAGCTGTGGATGCGTTCCTTCAGCAAGCGTTCCAACAGTTTCACGGCCAGGTTCTTCTCCTTCATCTTGCGGATTTCCTTTTGGAATGCTTCCTCAAAGAGCGAGAAGTTGGCTCCTTCCGACTTGAAGAGGTTGATGACCCCCTGACTTTGGATGCTCTGCTCCAGGAGATGGCTGATACGCTCGTTGATGTCCTGTTTGGTAATCTTCCCCTTCTGGGCCAGACGTGACAGCAGCACACGCACGGCATCCATGAAGGCCACTTCCTGCTTCTCTTGTGGCTCGGCCAACGAGCGGCAAAGGGTCAGTGCATTGTGCAGCAGTTGACTCTCCTTTATGAAGTCCTTCATCTGTTCCGCACGCTGTGGGGCCAGCATGAAGTTGACACCCCCTTTTATTAACTGTGCCCGCTCCGGGTCTGTACCAGCATAGAAACCGCTATAGTCAAAACCGTAGAGCAAGTCGCGGCAGATTTCCAGTTTCTCTTGGAACTTCACACGCGCCGTCTTGTTGATGTCTGGGTCGCCAAACTGCTGACGGTCGCGCTGTGTGTAGTCCTGCATAGCCTGTTTCAGTGCTCCGGCAATGCCCACATAGTCGACAATCAGACCGCCCTCCTTTTCAGGGAATACACGGTTTACACGGGCGATGGCCTGCATCAGGTTATGTCCCTTCATCGGCTTATAGACATACATCGTTGCCAGCGAAGGCACATCAAAGCCTGTCAGCCACATATCCACCACGATGGCAATCTTCATGGGCGATGTATCCTCTTTGAACAAGGCTGCATACTCCTTGTTCATCTTGGGCTGTATCACATCGTGCCACTCTTCCTTATCGGTATTGGCAGCACTGGCCACCACATGAACTTTCTCCGTCCATTCGGGGCGAAGTTCCAGTATCTTGCGATATATCTTGACCGCAGCATCTTTGTTATAGGCCACAATCATAGCCTTGCCCGTCAATTCCTGTTGGCGGTTCTTCTCATAGTGGTCTATGATGTCGCGGCAAAGGCTGTCGATGGTATCAGGATGGCAGAGTATCTGCCGGATGCCGCTGTTATCTTGTTGTGCCTTGTTGATTTGTTCTTCGGTAGCACCTTCGTCAGCCAGTCGGTCAAACTCATCATCCAGTTTCTTCAATACATCTTCGTCCAACTTCAGATTGACCACACGACTCTCGTAATAGACAGGACGTGTGGCACCATCCTCCACGGCTTGCGTCATGTCATACACATCGATGTAGTCGCCGAACACCTCCTTGGTGTCACGGTCGGCTTCACTGATAGGCGTACCCGTAAAGCCGATGAACGACGCATTTGGCAGCGCCTCACGCATCAGCAGTGCATAGCCTTTCTTCATGCGCTCGGCTTTCACATCCCAATGTTCGTTGCCATATTGTGAGCGGTGGGCTTCGTCGGTGATGACGATGATGTTCTCTCGCTCAGAGAGCAAGCCCGTGCCTTCTTCGAACTTTTGTATCGTAGTGAAGATGATGCCTCCCGTCTGCAGGTCTTTCAGTTTGCGCACCAGATCCTCGCGTCCTGCAGTCTTGGTCAGTTTTCCTTTCTCGTTCAGGTCGAAGCCTACGCGCTGCGGTTCTTGTCGCAGGAACTTCTGACATCCTGCAAACTGCTCATACAGTTGCTGGTCCAGGTCGTTGCGGTCGGTCACCACCACGATGGTACATTGCGGGAACTGCTGAATCAGCCTGTGAACATAGAACACCATCGACAGCGACTTGCCGCTGCCCTGCGTGTGCCAGAACACACCAATCTTGCCATTGCCGCCAATGGCCTCGTGCGTCTTGGCAACAGCCTTGTTCACGGCAAAGTATTGGTGATAGGCTGCCATAATCTTTGCCGTGCGTCCGTCCTTATGGTCGAAGCACAGGAAGTTTTGCAATATATCAATCAACCTCTCTCTGCGGAAGATACCTTCAAAGAAAGTCTCATAGTCAATGACCTCTGCCGATTCTGTCTTGCCGTCGCGACTTTTCCACTCCATGAATCGGTTGGCCTTGGCGGTGAGTGTTCCGGCCTTGGTGGTCAGCATATCGCTGGTCACGGAGAATGCGTTATAGACAAACAGCGAGGGACATTTCTGCTGATACTGCTTGATTTGCAGATAGGCATCGTCTTCCTCTACATTATCGTTGGCAGGTGATTTCAGTTCTATCACCACCAACGGCAGACCATTCACGAAGACAACGATGTCGCAGCGTATCTTCTCTTTCTCCACGACGCGCCACTGGTTGCACACCTTGAACAAGTTCTGTGTGGGATGTTCGAAGTCAACAAGCCTGACCAATGCCGTCTGGTTACGTCCATCGGCCACAAACTTCACCTCCACACCGTT
>CAMNII010000004.1 GCA_946540435.1 uncultured Prevotella sp. | reverse complement strand
CAAATGCTAATAATCGTTAACCAGATTCATTTTTCGTATTACAGTTCATATTATAATATATAATATTTTCATCTGTTTTTTTTACAAATATAGAATCTCCTCTGTTTTCACAGGAGAAAATGGTTCCATTATCAAACATGTTCTCATGATGAATGATTATTTTTCTATTTAAAGGAATACCGATATACTTTGCAAAGAGGCTATCTGTTTTTAAATCTTCATTTGTATATGATATCACGCCATCACTTTTATACACATTCAATGTGTGTAGTTTTCCTTTTACATAACATCCTTCTATATTTGGAGAGTAGAATAGTTTCTTATATTCTACAACTTCATATTCATTGTATTTCAACCCCAAAGGAGCCTTTTTGCAATATAGTACATTGAAAGTAAATACTTCTTCTCCCACATAAGTAGAACAGGACAATTGAGAACATGCTATTACAAAAAAAACAATTGTATATAAATAGATTTTCATTTTATAACTACATTTTTAGTTTGTGATCTTTCGCATCTCTTGTGACAGAAAAATCTAAATGGTAATTTATTTCTTCTGTATTATGTACCGTTACTTTATAAAGTTCAACTCTGGTTATAAATTTTCTCTCTTGTCCAGTATATCCAATGACAGGACACTAATGATTCTATTTGAAGATATCCTTTTGTTCTATTTCATCCCAGCTTTGATCTTCTCTTTCCGGTAAATCAACGAACAACCTATATACAATCCTTTTCCGGTTTTTATTTTTTATCAAATGTAATATCCCATTCCACTGTAAAGCAATGGCGTAAAAGGTCGAATCAATCCCACCCGTTAAACTTTCAATTTCGCTATAGTCATCTGCATATTTTCTCCATAATGACATTCTATAATCATCTCCTGTCAAGGAAGAATCTTCATAATAATATAGGCTGTCACTATCTATTACAAGTCCTGTAAATTCTATTCCAGATAAATTCTGTTTCCATTCGCCTATATAATCCCATACGATAACACCATTTCTTGCAGTAATCTTTTGATGAAAAGTATTATCATTTAAAACCCATAATGTATCAGAGAAGTATTTATTTCTATGGGCAACATATATACCGGCAGGATTTGTAAAGCAACAACTTATTATTTGTGTTGCCATTAAAATTAAAAAAACTATTATACTTATATTTTTTTTCATTTACTTATATAGAAGATTCATGTTAATTACTTTTTTCCACATTAACTCATTCCTTTCATTACGTTGTGACTTACTTGTAACGGTCAAATTTCTCCATCACGTGAAAAATTCCACCGAAAAGGGTTATTTTCTGAGATTTTATGCTTAAATTTGCCATGCCATAGATGATTTTTGCTTGTCTTGAATTGCAGCACAAAGGTAAGTGAAAAATCTGACATAACAAAATCCTGAGCAACTTTTTGTTGCTCAGGAACTTATAAAAAATGTTTAACTAAAGTGCTGCGGAATTTAGGTTTATCATGACATGAAAAATAATTCTTTAAATCTAGTCTTATTCTTCTATACAGTCTGCCTGTTATCCGTCTTGACGGGCTGCAAAGATTCCCGGCAAAAGTCAGTATTGGAGTTGGCAGCAGAGACGGAAGAGAACTACGAGTTGAACGAAGAGCAGCAGATCTTAGTCCGCAACGGCAATGACTTCTCCATCAAGTTCTTCAAGAGAATTGCTGAGGAGGAAGGAGAGAAGAATGTCTTCGTCTCAACAATTGGAATATTCTATTCATTGAACATTATCAACAATGGCGCATCAGGCCTGACCCGACAAGAAATCTGCAATGCCCTGAACATGGACACAACCGATGTCGAGAGTGTCAACAAACTCTGCCGAAGACTGATGATAGGCCAGGCAAAAGCAATAGAAGACGAATTCTTCGGCCCATCATCATATATGAGGAATGCCACGTTGTTCCAGGCAGGAAACCGCGTAAACACAGCCCCATCCTTCCAGGAGATTTTGCAACACGACTATTTTGCCAATATCATCACTGGAGATGTTAATGGCACCCAACAGCAAATGATTGACAAATGGTGTGCCGAACAGACGGAGGGATTGCTCAGCAGTTTCCCTGTCAAACAGACTGACGAAGGGTCGGCAAACTTGCTCGTCGCAAACTTCTTCAACGGCAGATGGATGCAAGAGTTTGACAAGGATTCAACAAAAGAGGAACCTTTCAAGGGTGGGGTCAGCTCTACAGTCAATATGATGAACATGACGGATAATGAGGAAGTTTTCTCATATGCGAAACTTGATGACTTCTCCATGCTCAGGATACCCTATATAGGTGGTTACAGGCTCTACATCATCCTGCCAGACAAGATTGACGGCCTAACAACATTGCTCCAATCCCTTGACGGGGAGAAACTCCGTTCCGCCATGAGCCAATTGAAATCTTGCAATCATACCTATGTCAAAATCCCAAAATTTGAGATTGACTATTCACTCAACGTTAACAGCTGTCTTGCGTCGCTGGGAGTCGGCAGAATGTTCAGCAACCATGCCGAACTGAACCGCATTCAATCCGAACCGATGAAGATTGGTGAGATTGTTCAAAAGACCAAAGTCATCCTGGATGAGGATGGGACAAGGGCAGGTGCCATCACTTCTATCTCGTTTGCCACCCTGGGTCTAACGATGAATCCGACAGAGGCTTACTTCTATGCCGACCATCCCTTCGCCTATATCATTCAAGACCCATTCGACAACTATTGCTTTATGGGAACGTTTTGGGGTGAGTCCTAAGTAGATGATGAACTATTCTTAAATGAACGAAAGTTCAATGTGAATACTAAAGACAAAGGGTGAATGAGAACAAGAGCACTGCTACGTTATTCTTACCGCGTTATAGAGATATTGCTGATACTCTCCATAACTGCCGGACTTATTGCTTTAGGGCTCCGAAAACGTGGCTCGCCACAGTGTGAGTGAAAAAAATAAATTCTCAAATCTTCATATATAGATTGATTTGATCTAAAAATGCGTTTTTAAAGTGTCATATTCTAATATGTCTAATACTCTTTTCTTTTTTTCATACTCTGTTAACCAAATAATCTTCTTTTTGAAACCGGTCTTATAGATCTGTTCGAAAACAATTAAACTATCCTTATTGGGAATAAATTGATACAATCCATTTTGATATTCATAAAGAGATAGAGAAGAATCTGGCTTAAGTACTATAACTCGCACGAAATCAGGAATTCCCATTCTATTCTCGATATCCTCATCACTATATACACCATTAATTTCAATAACATTGTTATTACAACTAATATATAATGGTATTGATATCAATAACCATACAAAAAGACTCAAATAATTCTTCATAATCTAGTACTTCATTGTATCATAATTAATTGAGGTCTTATATTCAGACTGAGCTTTGTGATTGGATTTATTGTATTTCTTCATAATTGGCTGCAATAATGCATCAATATTGCGTTGTTCAACCTTTCCTTTCATAACTGGCTCCGCCATAATATTACCTTCCCAACCCTTCATAATTCCATTTTCATCTGTATATCTATCACGGAAACCCAGTAGATGTCCAAATTCATGAACAGAAGGATCATCTTCTGATAAAGATTTACCATTTCTACCTGTTGACCGCCAAAGACCTTCATCGCCACTTTCTACATAAGATCTGGTTGATTTATGGCTGACTTCTATGTAATTGTCACGATTGGATGGATTATTTTTTCCAGAAAATAAGCCTGGCTTTTCTTTAGGATTCTGAGGATTATATAAATCCACTTTTACATCGAAAAGAACGGTATAATCTTTTTTCGTCGATGGATATGAATAAGTCCAATTCTGCCCTGTATCAGGATTCTTTCCCCAATAATTCATGATATCCCTTTGCATAGTTTCAGCTACTTTATTTGTAGCGCCAGAACCATAAATATGAATGTTAACAGAAATTGTGATTGTTTGCCCTTTGATGGTAACTCTACCATCATTGCCATCAGGATCAATATATGATATTGGGTTCCCATATGTATAACAATATGTAGTCAATTCTGGGTATTTCTCCTGCATGGGGTCTGTCCCATACCAGATAGAAAGTCTTGGGTTCATGTATCTAGCACCGTAGTAGTACAGCCCCGTTTCTTCGTCCAGTTCCTTCCCGTTGAACTTGTAGGGTGCGGCATAGATAGCTATATCTTTGTTTCTCTGCTTTATTCTACCAGTCATAGCCGATTTCAATTTGCTTTAATGTGTCATTACAAAAAATAAAATGATTGTATAATAAAGTAAGAGAATCATACTGTTCATATTCAGAATCGAACTCTTTTTGTGGGGCATTATTATCAAAATAATTGTTTATAAATTCTGTTTTACACATGCCTATAAAGGATCCATGTGTAGATACAAACCTTGATACATTATGAAGTACTATATAAGGCTTATACTCAGAAGAAATAGAATCTGTCAGAATAAATGCATCAAGTTCTTTTGCAGTACGACCACAATTGACCTTCAAAAACAAAAATTCTTTTTCAGAATCATTAGAGACATATATTCCTTCCCCATATCGCCGATTATCAACCATATAACTATCAACCTGAAGCAATAAAATAGAATCTAATAACATAGGGTCCATTAATCTGAATTCATTTATTGTGCTATCCATCTTACATCCTGATATTCTATTATAATTAGGATATGATGACTCTGTGTTCCTTTCATTAATGCAGCAGGAAAACAGAATTATCAAGCTACTGATCAATATTAGCATTTGCTTTCCCATTATTACCATAATTTGGATTGTTAGAGATTTGAAAATTAATTTTCATATTCATTCCTTTGGCTTTAATGTAGTTTTGGAAGAACTTACCAAGAGATATTAAATCCTCAGCTGTTCCTTGTATGCCAATACAGTCTGCAGTTCCTGGAGCTTATTGTTCCATTCCTTATAACGCATGTCTTCCATGATGGTTGGCAGCTGGAAATGCTTCCCGGTCTCACTGGATTTATAGTTGTAGCCGAGGGAGTGTCGGGCAAACAGGCTACCGACGAACATCAGACTGTTCTGGCTAATAGCCTGCGTCTTCGGCGTGATGCTACCTGATTCTATTTTACTACTAAGCCACTCCATTCATTGATAATTCATTTATTGTTTGATTCGTTAAATCTACCTTCACACTCCAAGTACATGTTCCTCCATCCCAAATACAAATAACATCTTCTTTAAATTTCTTATCCTCAACGACACCTTTCTTTGTAAAATGAATCTCAACTATAATAAGATTATTATCCATTATATATCCCACATATTGGCGTATATACCTTCTAAAAGTCTTTCTCGCTTTTCTATTACTACACTTTTTATAGAATAGTTGTTTATATATGTTTCTGATGTTGTTTTGTATTATGTCTTCAGCCTTTTCAATATCTTTATTATCTAGGGTATAACGATTTGCTGCAGGAGGGAAACCTAATATTGAGGTATTCTTCGGAAATATATACCCCTCATAGTCTTGGGCTTTTACATAAACAACATTTTGTGAATATACTAAACAATTCGATAAAAATGTCATTATAAGAATAACTATTTTTGTTTTCATAAAACCTAATAATTTATTGGTAGATTGGATAAAGTTAACAAACGCGGTCCTGAGCCAATAGGAGAGCCTTTGGACTCCACCGGGTGACTGAGCTGTTAGATGACATGGCAGTAGTAGTAACCAAGCCATGGCGATTTGTCTTGACATGTGTTTTTATTTGTTAGGCAAGACAAAGTTAATGATTATTTTCGAAATGTGCTTAATGTAGTCGTTGATTTAACAAACTTTTATAATGTTTGTTTCTACACAGACAACTCAGCACCCTATGGTAAATAGTCTGTCGGAGTGTACCCATCTGGGGTAGTAATCATTTAAGTCTATATAGATACAGCAAGTAAGGACTATAGACTTGAATGGTTTTGGACAGATTTATCGTGGATGCTGAGTTGTTTCGGTTATTTGCCGATACATCCGGTTTGCCTTCGGAGAGAATGCAGGTCGGAGTATGGGGCGTCATTCATACGAAGGCGGTACAACCTGCGTGCCCCACTTCTTGTCGGGCTTGGCTGCAGTCTTGAACTGCAGGGTGGCACCGTTCTGAAGGTCTTCCCACGCGAGCCAGGTGCCGTTGACGGGTTGTCCGTTCAGCTTCAGGCCGGTGGTGTAGATGTCTTTTTCTGAGCCGCCGGTGATGGTGATGGTGCGCTGCTTGGGCAGGTGGATGGTGACCTTCGGGAAGATGGGCGTGTTCACGGTGAAGCCGGCCACGCCGGGTATCTCGGGATAGAGGCCGATGGTGGCGAAGACGTACCATGCCCCCATGGAGCCGAGGTCGTCGTTGCCGGGCAGACCGTTGATCTTGTCGGTATACTGTTCGTTGAGCGTGCGGTTGATGACCTGTTGGGCCTTCCACGGCGACCCTGTCCAGTTATACACCCAGGGGATGCCCCACGACGGCTCGTTGCCGGAGGCAAACCACTCGTCACCGTAGCCGGCATCGAGTCGTTGGAAGTATTCGTCGAGACGGCGTTCAGCCTCCTCGCGACCGCCGATGATGTCGATGAGGCCCTTGATGTTATAAGGCACCATCCAGAAGTAGTCCTTATAGGTGGCCTCGCGCCAGTCGTCGCCCTGGTGTTTCCATGAGCCGTCGGCGTTGCGCGACTGCAGCCAGCCAGTCTCGGGGTTGAAGAGGTTCTTCCACGAGCGGGCGAAGTGGAAGTAGCGCCACGACGCAAACTCATCGCCCACGGCATGAAGGGCATACTGTCCGATGGCGAAGTCGGCCGACGTATACTCCAGCTGCATCGAGGCATTCATATATCCTTTCTCCAGATACTGGCGCAGGTGAGGCCGCGTCTCCTCGTTCTGCGACTTAGCCCCCGGCACCTCAGCCCCCTTCTTCATGATTTCGAAGAGCGGCTTCGGGTCGTAGTTGCGGGCACCGAAAGCCCAGGCGTTGCTGACGAGGATGGCCGTGGGGTCGCCCTGCATGATGCCCGTCTCGACATTCGCCAGTACCCAGCGGGGGAACGAGCCGCCCGACTGCAGGGCGAAGTCCTGATGGGAGAGCACGATGTCGGAGGCTACATCGGGTTCGAGGATGGAGAGCAGCTGTATCTGTGTGCGGTAGGTGTCCCAGTTCGAGAACATCGTATACTGCGTGGCGTTGGTCTTGTGCACCTGCCAGTCGGCACCCATATACTCGCCGTTGACATCGCTCGAGATGCTCGGATGGATGAAGACGCGGTAGAGGTGCGTGTAGAACTGTTCGAGACGGCTCTCGTTGTTGCCTTCCACCTCGATGAGCGAGAGGTAGTCGTTCCAGCGGTTCTCTGCCTTCCTGCGGATGTCGGCAAAGTCCCATCCGGCGTTCTCGGCACGGAGGTTCGCCTTGGCATTCTCCACGGAGACATACGACACGCCGACCTTATACTGGACGGTCTTGCGGGTCTTCGTGTCGAAGGTGAAGTAGACACCCGACCAAGGACCTTCGGCGAAGGTGGCGTCGGGGTGCAGCTCCGTTCCCTTCCAGGTTCCCGAGGCCACGATGGGTGTGTCGAACTCGGCATAGAAATAGACCTTGTACGGTGTGCGGATGCCGCAGAAGTAGCCGCCGTCGGCATAGCCCTCGCAGGCATTGCCGTGGATGGCCACGGCAGCGTCGCTGACGGGTGTGGCAGCGATGCCTCCGCCGATGATGACCGTTCCGAAGTCCTCGCCCTCAGGCCAGGTGTAGCGTGCCATGCCCGTCCGGGGTGTCACGGTGAGCTCTGCATGGATATCGTCCTGCACGTTAGCCTCGTAGAAGCCGGCATGGCCCTGCTCGTCGCTGACGGTGATGCGGGCATTGCGGATCTTGTCGGGTGACACCTTCAGCTGTCCCTTCAGGGGGAACGTCGGGATGTTACCCATGTGTTCGCAGCCGCCGCCGCTGTTCTGGTTGATGACGAAGCCTGCCTGCTTGCAGAAGTAGGAGGGCGTGAACTGCACCATGCCGTGCGGATAGGTGGCACCGGGATAGAGGTAGCCCGACGTCAGTCCGGCTCCCTTCGTTCCGATGAGGGTGTTTACTCGGTCGGCATAGTTGCCTTGTGCACTGGCGATGGCTGCCAGAGAGCAGGCCAACGTAAGGAGAATGGCTTTCTTCATAGTCTTCATATTCATATTGTTTCCCGTTCGGGTAAGAGGATAGGAGATAATACTTCTATATTAAATTAAGACGAATGAAGAACAGCCATCCACTAAAGGAGTTTGGGAGTTTTTTCCTCTGTGCATCGTGCGGCAGGACGGCGTCGTCGAGCGCACCAACCACTACTACCCTTACGGCGGCCTGCACGGCGGAAGCATCATGAAATTTTCGTGTTTTTCGATGTTCCCTGATTATTTGGTGTTTTTTTGAACATCTAAAGACACGAAAGGAACGAAAGGGATGGGGTATGCGCTCCGCGCAGAAATCTGAGAAAATCTTTCAAAAATCTATGCTGATGCCAAGGGCATCATAAAAAATTCGTGTTTTTCGTGTTTTTCGATGTTCCCTGATTATTTGGTGTTTTTTTGAACATCTAAAGACACGAAAGGAACGAAAGGGATGGGGTATGCGCTCCGCGCAGAAATCTGAGAAAATCTTTCAAAAATCTATGCTGATGCCAAGGGCATCATAAAAAATTCGTGTTTTTCGTGTTTTTCGATGTTCCCTGATTATTTGGTGTTTTTTTAACATCTAAAGACACGAAAGGAACGAAAGGGATGGGGTATGCGCTCCGCGCAGAAATCTGAGAAAATCTTTTGAAAATCTATCAAAAATCTATGACGTCTCGGCGTCATGAGAGTTTTTCTTTTCTTTCGATGTTATATAATCTAAGATAAAGATTTTCTATGATTTTTTCCAGATTTTCTTAGATTTCTTGCCGTTAGGCAATCCCATTAATATTGATGCGCTCCGCGCAGCCACTCCTTCACTGCTTTACTCCTTAGAGCACGACCTTCTCCTTGGAGAATGTGGCTGGAGCGATAGAGATGTGGAGCACATACTCTTTTCATTTTCTTATAGAGTCCTATCCTGTGTGCAAAAATACTATTTTCTTTTCAGACTGCAAAACTATTTGATATTAATTTAGGGAGTGCCGCCCAAAAAGAACTCACATTTCAGGAGGATCCAAAGCAACAGACGGATGATGATTGATGCCCCCCTGCGCTGCAAAAAGTACAAACAACAAGTATGGTTTTTTATTCTTTTTTGGCAGGCAGTGAAGAGACGAAGGCTTCTCTGAGTGCTTGGAGCTCCTTCACTTTTTCCGGATATTGTTTCTGATAGTCTGTTTGTTCGGATGGGTTGAGGGCGATGTTCGAGAGGAAGAGTCCCTCGATGGTCTCGTTCTTGTCGTTCGGCTTCACGTCGATGGCATTGTAGAGCAGTTTCCAGTCGCCCTGCATGACCGCCCACTCCTGGTCGGTAAAGTCGAAGTGCAGGACGTCGTGGGGTGTCGGTGCGTTCTTGTCGTTGATGAGCGGAACGATGCTGTGGCCGTCGATTTCCATGTCGTCGACGCTGAACTGGCACAGCTCCGCCAATGTCGGCAGCCAGTCGATACACATGGCCGTCTGGTCTCTCCATTCACCTTCGGGGAAGTGTCCCGGCCATGAGACGATGCACGGCACGCGGATGCCCCCTTCGAAGAGTGAGAACTTTCCGCCCCGATAGTCACCGCACCAGCCGCCACCGCCCATGCCTCTGACTTCGGTGCTGTGGCCGTTGTCGGCCTGGAAGATGATGATGGTGTTCTGGTCTAAGCCTTGCGCGTGGAGGAATGTGCGAAAATCGCCGAGGTATTCGTCGAAGGTCGACAGGAAGGCGGCATACATCCGTCTCGGATTGGGCAGCTTGGCGTAGTAGTCAATCCACTTCTGCTTGGGTTGCAGGGGATAGTGGGGGATGTTCACCGCCCAGTAGAGCAGGAAGGGCCGCGTCTTGTCGCGGTTGGCGATGTAGTTGCGTGCCTCCTCCACCATGCCTTCGGTGAAGAACTTCCCCGGCTGCCATATCTCGGTGTTGTTGCGGTAGAGGTCGTGGACGTTGGGTCCCCACCAGTAGTAGTAATGCGAATAGCTGTCTATGCATCCTCCGAGGAAGCCCCAGAAGTAGTCGAATCCCCGCTGTGTGGGCCGGTATTCGTTCCATGAGCCGAGGTGCCACTTGCCGATGCAGGCGGTCTGATAGCCGTTGGCGCGCATACGGTCGGCCATCGTCTCCTTGCCTACGGGGATGCCAGTCCATCCGGCATTTCCCGTCACGCCGGCACGCTTGGCATACTGGCCCGTCAGCAGGCACGCCCGTGATGCCGAGCTGACGGGTGCTCCATAGAAACGGCTGAAGCTGACGCCGTGGGCCGCCAGCGAGTCGATGTTGGGCGTATATAGGTCGGTGGCACCATAGCAGTTGGCATCGAGGGTGCCGTGGTCATCGGTATAGATGATGATGACGTTGGGTCGCTGCTGGGCGTAAGCGGCTCCGCTGATGAGCATTGCTGCTGCCAATACATTCTTTCTCATTGTTCAGGTTCTTTTTTTTATTTCGTCATGGAGTAGGGTGCGGCGGCCTTCGTGGTGTTGCGCTGCGTGTTGGGCTGGCTGCCCATCTGGAAGGAGAGGGTTCCGCCGCGCATAATGTCGTCGTAGGTGATGAAGTTCTTCTGGAGGGGCTTGCCGTTGAGGGTTCCGCTCTGGATGTAGACGTTCTCCTTGCTGTTGTCGCGGGCTTCGATGACGAAGCGGTTGCCGTTCTCGAGGGTGATGGTGGCCTTCTGGAAGACGGGCGAGCCGATGACATACTCGTTGGTGCCGGGGGTGACGGCATAGATGCCGAGTGCCGACAGGACATACCACGACGACATGCCGCCCTGGTCCTCATCGCCCGGGAAGCCGTCGGGGGTGGAGTTGTAGAGGCGTTCCATGATCTGTCGCACCCAGTACTGCGTCTTCCAGGGCTGTCCGGCGTAGTTGTAGAGGTAGGGCATGTGCTGGATGGGCTGGTTGCCGTGGGCATACTGTCCCATGTCGGCCATCTCCATCTCTACCATCTCGTGGATCTTTCCGCCATACCATCCGGGTTTTACCGTCGAGGGCTGCGAGAAGACGGAGTCCATCTTGGCTACGAAGGCCTCGTCGGAGCCGAAGAGGCGGATGAGTCCCTCTACGTCGTGGAAGACGGACCAGATGTAGTGCCAGGCGTTACCCTCGGTATAGGGTCCTCCCCACACGAGTGGGTCGAAGGCGTTGCCTTTGAAGGAGTCGTTCCACTTGCCGTCGGTGCCACGTGCACGGAAGAAGCCTGTTGCAGGATCCCACAGGTTGCGGTAGTTATAGAGGTGGCGGCGGAAGATGTCCTCGTAGAACTTGTTGCCGCTCTGTCGGGCGAGGTTATAGGCGCACCAGTCGTCGTAGGCATATTCGAGCGTCTGCGACACGCAGCCGTGGGACTCGGGGAAGGGCACGTAGCCCAGGGTGAAGTAGTACTGCCAGCCCTGTCGGCCGTTGGCCCCGCCGAAGGGTCCTTTGTTGAAGGCTTCGTGGGCATATCCCTTGAGGATGCTGTCGGCCGGCACGGTGCGGATGCCCTTGGCGTAGGCGTCGGCGAAGAGCGAGATGCTGTGGTTGCCCAGCATACCGCCGGTCTCACCCGGGCACGACCACGAGGGGAACCATCCGAGTTCCTCCTGTTGCACGCGCATCATCGCCTCCATATAGCGTCCCTGCTGCGTGGGATGCAGGATGTTGGTCAGGGGGAACTGCGAGCGGAAGGTGTCCCAGAAGCCGTTGTCGGTGTACATGTAGCCGTCGTGAATCTTGCCGTCGTAGGGGCTATAGTAGTAGGGTGTGCCGTCGGCACGTCGCTCGTAGAACTTACGCGAGAAGAGGTTGGCGCGGAAGAGGCACGAATAGAACGTGCGCAGCTGCTCGTCGGTGCCGCCCTCTACGAGGACGCGGCCGAGCAACTCGTTCCAGGTCTGCTGTCCGCGGGCCTTGGTCTGCTCGAGGGTCTTGTCACTGCCGAGTTCACGCTCGAGGTTCAGCTCAGCCTGCTCGTAGCTGATATACGACGAGGCGGCGCGGGCTTGCACCCGTGTGCCGGGCTTGAACTTCAGGTAGGCGCCGTAGCCGCGTCCCTGGCCTTCTGTCTGCTTGGCGAAGGTCTCGTTCTTCTTGTTCTCCCAGGTGCCATAGTCCTCGAAAGGCTTGTCGAAGCGGATGACGAAGTAGCAGCGGAAGTTCTCGGAGTGGTTGACGAAGCGGTGGTTGTTCACCCACCCGCGCACCTCGCGCCGCTCGGGGTCAATCTTCACCTCGCTGTCGCCGGTATAGCCGTCGATGACGAGCCAGGCATCCTGCCGCTTGGGGTAGGAGAATCGGAAGTGGACACCGCGGGTGGTGGTGGAGAACTCCGTCTTGATGCCGTTGTCGAAGGTGACGGTGTAGTAGTGGGGGCGTCCCAGCTCGTTGTCGTGACTGAACTTCGCGGGCCGCTTCTCGGGGTCGACGACGAGGCTACCCACCTCGGGGAAGAAGGTATAGACGGCATAGTCGCTCACCCAGGGCGAGCACTGGTGGCTCTGTCCGAAGCCCCGTATGGCATCGGCCTCGTAGAGGTATTTGAAGCCCTCGCCGTTGGGACCCGTCTGGGGTGTCCATTCGTGCACGGCATAGGGCATGGCCGTGGCTGGGAAGGTGTTGCCGTGGCTCAGTCCGAAGTTGGAGTGGGTGCCCTGCAGGGTGTTGACATACTGTGTGAGGTCGCGTTGTTGTGCCCACAGGCTGACGGCAGCCATTGTGGCGAGGATAGTGAGCAATGTCTTTTGTTTCATGATTGCGGTGGAGGAAAAATGGTTTTCGGAGAAGGGCGTATCGGCCAGACTCCTCTTTCTAAATATAACGACAAAAGAACGCAAAAGCACTAATTCGCAAGTAGGCAACACGCCCGTTTTTTGTTTTTTTTAATTATTGGTGTGTCGGCGAAAGAAGACCCCTCCCAGCCTCCCCCTTGAGGGGAGGAGAGTTTTTTGTTTAGAGTTGAAGAGCTTAATTTGAGAGATTAATGGGCAGCAAATGACAATTAATATTCTTTAACACAAAAAAGAAGGTTGTGTATAATAATCTTAGTACATTTGATCGTCTTTATTTTTGTATATATACGAAAAAAATTTTAGCGCTAAATAATTTATGAGAAAAAAACAGTATTTTTACCTTGGGCTTCTGCTGAGCATAGCAGGAGTTCAGACGTCGTGTAATGACGACTACCTGGACCAGACGGTGATTACCGACCTGAACGAGGAAGTGGTCTTTGCCGACAGTACGTATGCATCAGGTTTCCTGACGCAGATTTACACCGACATCGGCTTCGATACCGATGGCGATCGTTTTGGCGGCCATAACACGATGTGGTCGAATGGTGGTCTTCAGGTGGCTTGTGACGAGGCAGAGTTCCGTCCGTCGCCATCGATTACCACGGGTATGGCCTTTGCCACGGGCACGGTGAACCCGGTGACGGTGACGGATGATGCCTGGAGCAAGTGTTATACTAACATCCGCCGTTGCAACAAGTTCCTGAGCCGCATCGGCGACACACCGATGGCCGAAGGCACCCGCCAGCAGTATATTGCCGAGTGCCGGTTCCTGCGGGCATGGTATTACTACATCTTGCTGCGCCACTACGGCGGTGTGCCCCTGTTGGGCGACGTGCTGTATACGGCCGACGACGAGGTGAAGTCGACGCGCGACACCTATGCCGACTGTGTGAAATATATCGCCGACGAGGTGAATGCCGTGCTGGCGATGAATGTGTTGCGGCCCCGCACATCGGGAAGCACCAACGGCCGCATCAACGAGGCGTGCTGCTACGCCCTGCTGTCTCGCATGTATCTCGATGCTGCCAGCCCCCTGCATAACGGCAGCGGCTTCGGCACCGCCGAGACGAAGGACCTGCTGGGCTATCCCGCCTACGACAAGGAGCGCTGGCTGCTCTCCATCGAGGCCTCGCGCCGCATCATGACGATGACGACGGGCGACTACCGCCTCTACGAGGTGCATGCCGACAATAATAACAATGCCGAGCCCGGATGGGGATACTATGCCGTGCAGATTGCTGCCGACTTTGCCAACATCACTTCCTATGGCGACTTCAACTATCCTTACGGCGCCTATCAGGAGATTATCCTGCAGAAGAAGGAGCCCGAGGGCATCCGTGTCTGCGACCTGTACTGCCCGCCGTCGTGCGGCGGTGACCGTCTGGGTGGCTATATCTACTACGACTTGGCCGAGGCCTTCCCGATGGCCGACGGCAAGGCTGTCGGCGACCCGACGGGAAAATACCAGTACAACCCGCTGGATCCGAAGGCTAACCGCGACCCGCGCTTCGGCAACACCGTCACGGTGAACAACATGCAGCAGATGTCGGCCGGCGACGCCAACCACTGGGTATACACCTGCATCGGCGACGGCGCCACGGAAGATGCCATCTACTCGGGTACGCCCACCGGTCTCTATATCAAGAAGATGGTGCATCGCGCATGCGCCGGCAACTACTTCGTTGCACCGCCGATGTCGCGCCCGCTCATCCGTTTTGCCGAGATCCTGCTGAACTATGCTGAGGCCACCAACGAATACTATGGTCCCGACTATACCGAGACGATGGGCAGCGTTGAGATGGGTCCCCTGGAGGCGCTGAAACTTATCCGCCGCCGTGCGGGCATCGAGGCAGGAGCCGACGGCATGTACGGTCTGAAGGCCAACATGTCGCAGGAGGAGATGCGCGAGGCCATCCGTCTGGAGCGCCGCCTGGAGCTGAGCTTCGAAGGCTTCCGCTTCTTCGACGTGCGTCGCTGGATGATTGCCGAGCAGACCGACAATGCCATGATGCACGGTCTGGAGCTCACCCATACCGGCTCGAACATGAAGACGGGCTATACCTGGCGCATCGTCGACGTGCGCAAGCACATCTTCCGTCAGGCTATGTACTTCTGGCCCATCCCCTACAATGAGATTGTGAAACTGCCCGACCTGGTGCAGAACCCCTATTACGAGAACTAAAAGCATACCGACAATATGAAACACATCACAAGACTATTCCTGGCTGTTGCAGCAGTGGCCCTGGCTACCTCGTGCAGCACGTTCAGCGACGACTCCAACCCCTATGAGGTGAGTGAGAGCGCCAAGAACCTGAGCGGCACGTGGAAGCTGCAGACCGTGACGCGCAACGGCATCGATATCACGAAGTCGATGGACTTCACCCGTTTCCAGCTGAGACTGAACGATGACGGCACGTACAGCATCCAGAACTACCTGCCCTTCGTCGTCAGCGGCGAAGGGAAATGGGCGGTGAACGACCCGCAGCACCCCATGCAGCTCTCTTTCCAGGAGAATGGCGCCTCGGAAGCCGTCAACCTCGGGTTCAGCTATCCTGTCGTCAACGGACAGCGTTCCATCTCCATCACCCTCTCACCGGGTTGCCATAGCAATGTCTATGTATATACTTTATATCGTGAAACAGAATAACAGGAGGACACCATATATGAAAAAGATAGCAAACTTTCTGAAAGCATGTAAGGTTCCCGTCTTTGCACTGGCAGCCCTCATCAGTTTCAGCAGCGACCGCTGTATGATTGTCGACGAGTTCAGCGTGGCACAGACCGACGAGAACGGCAACGAGGTGTTCTACGCCAAGGCAAACACCGATGCCACCTTCACCCTGAAAGGACATATCGACTGTCATGAAGACCACAACGGCGTGAACTTCGTATTGGGTGTCCTGGCACCGAAGAGCTGGAAGATTGCCGAGAATGCCCGCATCACCTACAAGTGCGACCTGGCAGAAGACCACAACCAGCTGTTGACGATGTCGCCCATCCCCTCCACCTCCCTTCCCAAGAACGGACAAGGCCGCACATGGGTGGAATGCCTCACCCAGGAATACGGCGTGGGCACCAACGTGCTCGACGACATGGAGTGGGTGGCCTTCCAGACTGATGACAAATACAGCATCATTAACAACCAGTTCCCCACCTTCACCATCTTCATCACTACCAATGTCGGTGAGAAGAACCTGAAATGCCACCTCGGCATCTTCATCAACCACACCGACGACGGTTTCTCGGGCGGCAACGACCACAAGACGGTGCAGTTCAGCCCCGACTGCTTCGAGGTGGTGGACGGCGTAGGACTGACGCTGGACTTCTGTAACGACCACTTCAACAAGATTTCTCCGATGAGCTGTCTGCAGAACGACTATGTCACGTTCACCTTCAAAGGCTCTGCTGCCGAGAACACCCTGGCTGCCACCAAAGAGGTATACCTGCAGGGCACGGCCTATACCACCTCCGGAGGACGCTACACCATGGACGTCCGCGACGGCAAGAGCCGTATGGTGCGCGAGAACGCCTATAGTGATACCTATAACATCACCTTCTGGCCGGTGGACTTCTTCGGCGTTCCCGAGGACGAGGTCATCGAACGCATAGAGTACTACTTCACCAACAGCGACGGAACCATCACCATCACGCAGTCGGACGACAACCTGGCACAGCTGGGCACGCCGATGCCCGCCGTGAAGGAGCCTTTCGAGTTCCATTTCGAGTGTGAATAAAGAGTCATAACGTTTAAATGCTAAATCAAGAGAAATATGAAAACAGATTTCTTCAATAATAAACATCGGCTGCTCCTGTTGCTGACCATGCTGGTGGCTGGCGTCTGCTCGCTCACCGCACAGGCACAGCAAGTCACAGGCACGGTCGTGGCACAGGACAACTCGCCGGTGCCCGGCGTCGTGGTGACCGTCAAAAGCTCCGGTGCCACCACCACGACCAATGCCGACGGACAGTTCACCCTGGCCTGCTCTGACAACGACGTGCTGACCTACCAGCACCTGGCCTACCTCTATAAGGAAGAGAAAGTAGGACGCCACAAGGGGAATGTCGTCATCCATCTCGCCGACCGCTTCGTCGACAACGACCGCGACATCACAGGACCCTTCGGCGAGACCGTCAGCCGCGAGGAGAACCTCGGCTCCGTGTCCACCGTCTACGGCAAAGACCTGGAGAAATATCTCTCCACCGACATCCTCACCGCCCTGCAGGGACGTATGGCAGGCTTCAACGTGTTGCAGTACCGCGGCTCACACCTGCCCAACGTATCGTCGAACACACGCGACGACCTCATCGGCAGCCTTCCCTCAAACTTCGGTGCCGGCTCCCAGAGCGACAACACCCGCTTCACCTACAACTCACGTAGCGTGGCACCGGTGGTCATCGTCGACGGCGTAGAACGCAGCCTGCTCTCCATCGACCCCGAAGACATCGAGTCGGTGACCCTCGAGCGCGACGCCCTCTCGTCGATGTTCCTCGGCATGAAGAGCTCGCGCGGCGCACTCATCATCACCACCAAGAAACCCACCGAGGGTAAGCTCCACCTGTCGCTCACCGGGAAGTTCGGCGTCCACAGCAGCGTGAACAAACTCAAACCCCTCGACGCAGCGCAGTATGCCTACCTGCTCAACGAGGCCCTGCAGAACGACGGCAAGGCCGGCATCTACACCTACAACGACTACCAGGCCTACCTCACCGGCAGCGACCCCTACGGCCATCCCAACGTGAACTGGCAGGACGAGGTTCTCAACGACCATGCCACCACACAGTCGTACAACCTCAACGTCTCCGGCGGCAACAAGGTGGCCCAGTATGTCGTCAACCTCGGCTATATGAACGAGGAGGGACTGTTCAAGAAGAACAAGGACAACGGCTACAACACCAACCTCAGCTACAACCGCTACATGATCTCCTCGAAGGTGAACATCAACGTCACCCAGGACCTGACGGCATCACTGTCCGCCATCGGACGTATCATCGAAGGCAACCAGCCCGGCGGCAGCGGCAACGGCTACAGCGACCTGCTGCTCAACGTCTACCGCACACCGAACAATGCCTACCCCGTCTACAACCAGAACGGCAGCTACGGCGGTAACTACTCTCACCAGAACAACCTGCTGTCGATGGCTATGGAGAGCGGATATATCGCCGACAACACCCGCGACATCATGGCAACGGGAAAACTGAAATACGACTTCAACCGCGTCGTGAAAGGACTCACCGCACAGTTCATCGGTAACGTCACCACGCAGACCCGTACCGTCATCACCCGCACCAAGCGCAACCCCGTATTCGAATACGGACTCAGCGACGAGGGCAACCCCATCTACGTGCAGTACGGCTCGCCGGCAGCGCAGACCAATAACTTCACACCCGTCTCCAACTACCACAACCTCTACGGACAGCTGTCGGTAGACTACAAGCGCACCTTCGGCCTCCACACCGTCGGAGCCGGCGTCATGGGCGACACACGCCACGAAATCGACGACTACGACCTGCCGATGATTCCCTCGAACATCATGCAGAGCGTCAGCTACGACTACGGAAAGAAATACTTCGTACAGGGACGCCTCACCGAGAGCTACTATAACCGCTATGCACCCGGCAATCGCTGGGGAGTCTTCGGAGCACTCGGACTCGGATGGGACATCAGCAAGGAGAACTTCATGGCCGATGCTACGTGGGTCGACAAACTCAAGCTCCGCGGCACATGGGGAGGCACCGGCAACGGCGTCAGCAACTCCGGATACTACATCTGGCGACAGACCTACTCCACTAACCTCACCACCTTGTATCCGCTGGGCTCCGAGCGCAGCAACGGCTACTGGGTGACGGAAGACGGACTCGCCAACCCCTATATCACCTATGAGCAGGCCAACAAGCTCAACGTAGGCCTCGACATGGCATTCTTCGGCAACCGCCTGAATGCCACGGTAGAGTATTACAACGACAAATACTTCGACCTGCTGCAGCAGCGCGGAAAGAGCATTGCCATCCTCGGCGCCGAATATCCCTACGAGAATATCGGACGCACACGCCGCACAGGATGGGACGTCACCCTGACCTGGCAAGACCGCATCGGTGCCGCCAACTACTACATCAGCGGCAACTGGAGCATCGCCAAGACCAAGCTCCTCTTCATGGACGAGCAGGAAATGCCCTATAACTACCTGCGGCAGACCGGACGCCCCGAGGGACTCATCTTCGGACTGCAGGCCGACGGATTCCTCACCGCACAGGACATCGCCAACAACTATCCCGTCATGGTGGGCTACGACGTGCAGCCCGGCGACGTGAAGTATGTCGACCAGAACAACGACGGCGTCATCAACGAGTGGGACCGCACCGCCATCGGCGGCGACAAGCCCGTGCAGTTCTTCGGACTGGACCTCGGACTGGAGTGGAAAGGACTGGAGTTCTCCATGCTCTGGCAGGGCGTCTACAACCGCGACATCTATGTCAACGACCGTCACCTCGTAGAAGGCTTCCAGCCCATCGGCAACAGCTACGGACAGGCCTTCGAGAACATCCTGGCACGATGGACGCCCGAGACGGCAGCCACCGCCAAGTATCCGCGACTCACCGCCGGCGGCAACACCTATAACTACGGTGGCTACTACGGCTCGTCGCTCTGGATGCAGAACGGCAACTTCATCCGCCTGAAGAATGCCTCGCTGGCCTATAACCTGCCCGAGACCTTCTGTCGGAACGTGCTCGGCGGCGTACGCGTGAAGATCTTCCTCGAAGGACAGAACCTGCTGACCTTCTCGGCCTGCGACCTCGTAGACCCCGAGGTGACCTTCACCAGCTCGCCCCTGCAGCGTACTATTTTCACCGGTGTCAAACTCAACTTCTAAAACTATGCACAGTATGAAATCAATCAAGAATACCATCCTCCTCGCCGGCGCACTCTTCGCCCTGACAACGGCATGCACCGACGATTATGAGAGTCTGCCGGTAGACCAGTATACCGTAGAGTATGTGTTCTCAGAGACTGACTCGGCAGGCGTGCAGGCTGTGCGCTTCCTGAATGCCATCTACTCCACGTTGCCCAACGGCTACAACCGCGTAGGCAGCGACTTCCTCGATGCTGCCTCCGACGATGCCGTGTCGCTATACATGGATGCCGACCCCGACGTACTCAGACTACAGACCGGACGCTACACCGCCAGCAACCAGGTGTCGTCGAACATGAACTGGGGAACCTGGTACGCCTCCATCCGACGTTGCAACATCTTTATTAATAATATCGACCGCGTACCGTTCAACACCACGTACGTCAACTCCAAGGAGTACACCGACGAAGATGGTAACGCCGTAGTGGGCGAGACACGCCCGATGGGCTCCTCCTACAAGGCTGAGGCCCGCTTCCTCCGTGCCTTCTTCTACTTCCAGCTGCTCGAGCGTTACGGCGGCGTACCTCTGGTGGGCGACCAGGTGTTTGACATCAACGACAACATGGAGCTGCCACGCAACACCTTCGAACAGTGTGTGGACTACATCGTCAGCGAGCTCGACGACATTCAGGACTCCCTGCGCTCGCTGCCCATGCGCGACGCTACGGCCTTCGCACACGTTCCCACCAAGCAGGCCTGCCTGGCCTTCAAGGCACGCGTGCTGCTCTATGCCGCCAGCCCCCTGTTCAACGGAAAGACACTGGAGCAGGGTAACCCCTATGTGGGATATACCGACTACGACCCGTCGCGATGGGACAAGGCTGCCGACGCAGCATGGGAGTTCATCGACAAGTATGGTGTGCTCAGCACCCGCACGTCGATGAACCGTAATAAGTTCCAGCTCATGGCCAACTTCAGGAATGTATTCTCCAGTTACTTTTCCACCGATACGCGCGAGATAATCTTCTTCCGCAACAACGGCAACGGCACATCCATAGAGCGTGCCAACGGGCCCCTCGGATTCTCCGGCAACAAGCTGGGCAACGGACGCACCAACCCCACGCAGAACCTCGTCGATGCCTTCGTCATGAAGGACGGAAAGCCCCGTGGACAGAGCGCCTATACCTACGATCCGCAGCACCCCTACGACAACCGCGACCCGCGACTGGAGTACACGGTCCTGCATCAGGGCTCGCAATGGCTCAACACCCAGCTCGACACCTATCAGGGCGGCACCAACAACCCGGCAGGGTCGGGACGCTTCAACCAGACCAGCTACTACATGTGTAAGTTCATGAGCGACTTCAGCAACAGCACCGAGTACAGCAACCACAACGAACTCTGGCCCTACTTCCGCTTCGCAGAAGTGCTGCTGAACTATGCCGAGGCCGCCAACGAGAGCAGCCAGCGCGATGCCTACATGGACAATATCATCAACGTGCTCATCCCCATCCGCCACCGTGCAGGCATAGAGCCCGGTGCCGACAAGCGCTACGGACTCGACCCCACGATGACGCGTGAGCAGATGCGTGAGGTCATCCACAACGAGCGCCGCTGCGAACTGGCCTTCGAGGAACACCGCTACTACGACATCCGTCGCTGGCGTGAGGCCGAGACCATCTTCCAGCAGCCCCTGCAGGGCATGCAGGTGGTGAAGGGCACCCAGCAGACGGCCTATACACCCATCGACATCCTCACCGTCAACTGGAGCAACAAGATGTATCTCTATCCTATCCCCTATACGGAAGTAAACAAGAACAGTAACATGGTGCAAAACCCTAATTGGAACGATTAACTATGAAAAGATATCTATTGCTTTTGATGTGCCTTTGCACATATGCATTCATGATGGCACAGACCGTCAGCGGCGTCGTGACAGGTAGTGACGACGGCGAACCGCTCATCGGCGTGACCGTGAAAGTGAAAGGCACACAGACAGCCGCCGTCACCGACCTCGACGGCCGCTATACGATAGCTGCCAATAACGGCACACACCTGCTGTTCTCCTACGTGGGATATGCAGAACGCGAAATGGTGGTGCGCGGCGCAACGCTCGACGTACAGCTGCAGCCCGATGCTAACGGACTCGACGAAGTCGTCGTCGTCGGCTACGGACAGGCCAAGCGTATCACCCTCACCGGTGCCGTCAGTGCCATCAATGGTAAGGAACTGCAGAAGGTACCCGTCAGCAGCGTGCAGAACACCCTCGCCGGTAAGCTGCCGGGATTCTTCTCGCAGCAGCGCTCGGGACAGCCCGGTAAGGACGCCTCCGACTTCTTCATCCGTGGCGTCAGCTCCCTCAACGGCGACGGCAACAAACCGCTTATCATCGTCGACGACGTGGAGTACACCTACGAACAGCTCTCACAGATCAACATCAACGAAATCGAGAGTATCTCCATCCTGAAGGACGCCTCCACGACAGCCATCTACGGTATCAAGGGCGCCAACGGCGTACTCGTCGTCAAGACCCGCCGCGGTGAAGACGGACGGCCACGCATCAACGTGCGTGTGGAGAGCGGACTGCAGATGCCTGTACGCGAACCCAACTTCCTGGGATCCTACCAGACGGCACAGCTCGTCAACGAGGCCTATGCCAACGACGGCATGCAGCCCCTGTTCACCGATGCCGATCTCGAACACTTCCGCACCGGCGACGACCCCTACGGACATCCCGACGTGAACTGGTATGACGAGATCTTCAAGAGCACCGCACAGCAGTCGAATGCCAACGTCGACGTCTCCGGCGGTACCGAACGCCTGAAGTACTTCGTCTCCGTGGGATACTTCATGCAGAACGGTCTGGTCAAGGACTTCGGAGCCGCCAACACCGACGTGAACTCCAACTACCTCTACCGCCGTTTCAACTACCGCTCGAACATCGACTTCCAGGTCACCAACAACCTCTCGATGCGACTCGACGTCACCTCGCGCTTCATGAACATCAACGAGCCCTATAACCTCAACGCCACAGGGCAGATCTACAGTTGGGAGGAGATGCATCCCTACTCGGCTCCCGTCATCAACCCCAATGGCTCGTGGGCTTATCTCTACGACACCTCCGCACGCCGCCCGACGCTCAACGCACGCCTGGCCAACCAAGGCTACCGCCGTACGCGCCGCAACGACAACAACCTGCTCTACAGCGCCAACTGGAAGATGGACTTCATCACTAAAGGACTGTCGAGCAACATCCGTGTGGCCTACTCCACCATCGACGAGAACTGGAGGTCGGCATGGCGCAGCGAGTTCCCCACCTACCACTTCAACTCCGACGGACAGGGTGGCGGATACTACAACATCAACCCCGACCACGTCTACACCAACGGCTCCTACGCCATCACAGCAGGAACCAACACCGCACGCAAGGACCTCAACCTGCAGGCTTTCCTCAACTATGCACGCGTGTTCAACGAAGACCACGACGTCAGCGGCATGCTCCTCTTCAACCGCGAGAGCACGACCAACGAGAATGTCGGACAGAAAGTGCCTGAGAAGTTCATGGGCATGACCCTCAAACTCGGCTATAAGTACAAGAACAAGTACCTCGTCGACTTCAACGCCGCCTACAACGGCTCCGACCGCTTCTCGGCAGGCCACCGCTACGGCATCTTCCCCGCCATCGGCGCCGGATGGGTCATCAGCGAGGAGGAATGGTTCCGGAAAGTCTTCGAGAAGAGCGTCGACCACCTGAAGATACGCTCCTCATTCGGTATCGTAGGCTCCGACGTCGCCATGGGCGACCGCTACCTCTACAACCAGATCTATGAGGTCGGCGACACCTACTACTTCGGCGACCGCGCCATGAACTGGCAGGGATACCGCGAGGGAGCTCTCGGCAACGACAACGTCACCTGGGAGAAGGCACGCAAGTTCGACATCGGTATCGACCTGAACCTCTGGAACAGCGTCTCCCTCACCATCGACTACTTCTACGACCACCGCTACGACCAGCTCGTCTATCGCGGCGACATCCCACAGCTCATCGGTATCGGCACCTCGCCCGTCAACGTGGCCAAGACCATGAACAGAGGTTTCGACGGACAAATCGGATACCGCAAGTCATGGGGCGACTGGAGCTTCAACACCAACTTCGTGTTCTCCTACGCACAAAACCGCATCCTCTACCAGCAGGAGGCCATGCAGCGCTTCCCATGGCTCACCAAGACCGGAAGGCCCATCAACCAGCCCTTCGGCTATACATGGGACGGCTTCTATACCCCTGACGAGATTGCTGCCATTGCTGCCGGTGCCGACAATGCACCCGCCATCCCCGTCAGTGAGACACCCGTGCAGGCCGGCGACCTGAAGTATAAGGACCTCAACGACGACGGCGTCATCGACGACTACGACAAGCAGGCCATCGGCAAGCCCAACCTGCCCAACACCACCCTCGGATGGACCATCGGAGGCTCATGGAAAGGACTCACCCTGAGCATCCTCTTCCAGGGATCCTTCAACTACAGCTTCTCCGTCGTCGGAACAGGTATCGAGCCCTTCAAGAGCCAGTTCCAGCCCCTCCACCTGCAGCGCTGGACGGAAGAACGGTTCAACAACGGCGAGGAAATCAACTTCCCGCGCCTGACGTCGAACCCCACCACCGTCAATGCTGCCGAGGCATACATGTCTGACTTCTGGCTCGTCGATGCCTGGTACATCCGACTGAAGACCATCGACCTCAGCTACGACCTGCCGAGGAAGATACTCCCGAAGTTCCTCGACTCCGCACGCATCTACATGAACGCCTACAACCTGTTCACGTGGACCAGCTACGACAAGTATCAGCAAGACCCCGAAATCTCCACCAATACCGCCGGTGACGCCTACATGAACCAGCGTGTCCTCAACTTCGGTGTGGCCCTCGGCTTCTGATCATGAAGAAATAACGAAACAGGCAAAACCCGCCCCTGTCACCCCACAGGGGCGGGCAAAACCTGTAAAATAAAGCAGAAATGAACCGATTTTAATAAAAAAGTATTCATTTTTTGTATTTTCTTTCTGAATAAAGTCGTAACTTTGCAACCGTGAGATTATCGATTATCGTTAAGTAAGTAATAAATGATTTATATTAATAACATTATTAACTAAAAACAAAAGCGTATGAAGAAAATTTTTACACTGATGGCATTTGCTGCCTTCGCAGTAAGCGCAAGCGCCGTGACGCCTTTCAAGAACCTCTATGTCGAGGCTTATGTATCTCCCACAGGCGCCGGTGAAGTCTACATCAACCCCAAGAACGATGAAGACGCAGGTTATGTTTTCGATCAGTCAGAAGACTGGGGTGAGACAGCCTACCTCAAGTATGTAGGTGGTGAAAACGGTAATGGTGACGATGTCAAGGGTTGCAACAAGCCCGAGAACCCCGCCAGCCCCAACGGAACCTTCGAGGTAAAGATGAACGCCGCTGCCAATGCAGGCTATGAACTGGTTTGCTATGCCGACGCCGTCTATGAGGATGGTATCTATGGTGAGAGCGATGTCTATCCCACCTTCACTGGTGATAACCAGTCGTCCCGCGTATGGTCGTTCACTTGGACCGGCGAAGCAGAACTCATCAACGTCAACAGCCTTGATGCTCCCCAGACCGGTGACTCCAACAATGACGATGCCGAATATCCCTCACGTGATGAGTGTCTGGCCGACGAGTCCCTCTGGAACACTGAGCCCGACACCAAGGTCTATGCCATCTTCCGCGAGGTAGGCGCCGAACTGCCGAAGTTCGATCCTGAGTTCGAAGGTCACAAGACCACTGGTGTACTCGCCCCGAAGGCAGCTACCGCCAGCAACGGTGTCGTCTACAACGCTGCCGGCCAGCAGGTGGGCAAGGCCGCCAAGGGCCTCCTCATCCAGAATGGCAAAAAGGTCGTGATTAAGTAAGCGAAGAGCTGAACCTTGCTCGAGCTCTTCCGAACGTGAACGAGCTCGGGCTTCAGCCCAAGGTCGTGATTAAGTAAGTATAAAGCATGAGCTTGTTCATGCTTTATCGCACGTGAACGAGCTCGGGCTTTAGCCCAAGGTCGTGATTAAGTAAGCGAAGAGCTGAACTATGCTCGAGCTCTTCCGAACGTGAACGAGCTTGGGCAAGTACAGCCTCCCCCAACCCCTCCTGAAGGAGAGGAGTTTTAACAGGCAGCATTGGCCCTGTTGGGACTCCCTTACGGAAGGTGGGATTGGGGGAGGATTTCTTTTTCCGTTTTAACCCAAATCGGTCGTTAGGATTTATGAAGGTGGAAACGCTAACGTACCGTTCTAATGACAGATTTGGGTTTAGTGAAAAGGAGGTAATTTCTGAGTTGGCCGCCAAAATCTTTTAGGGCGAATGATTTTTCTTGATACGACATGCCACGGTCTCGCTTTTTTTATGTAATTTTGCATCTCTAAAGTGAAGTAAGTATCTATGCGCAGATTGTTTCTTACATACATCCTGGCTCTCCTGGCTTCTGTGTCGATGGCGCAGGTTGCGGAGGCTGGTGATGCGAGTGCCCAAGCAGACGGGTCTGGTGCCGTGGAGGTGTTGCCCGACAGCAGTAACTTTGTCACGGCGAGCATCCTGATTTCTTCTCCCGGCAAGGAGCTGTTCTTTGCCTTGGGGCATTGCGGCCTTCGGTTGCAGTGTCCGTCGAAGGGCCTGGACTATTGCTTCTCGTTCAGCACGATTGTCCCGCCGGGTCCGGAGTTCAACCTGTTGCTGCTCTCCGGCAAGATGAAGGCGGGCTATGAGGCGCTGCCCTATGACGAGTATCTCGACACGTTCCGCAAGGACGGCCGCGGCGTGGTGGAGTATCCCCTGAACCTGACGCTTTCCGAGGAGCGCGAGCTGTGGCGGAAGATGGACAACCTGATGATGAAGGGCCCGACGATGAAGTTTGATTTTATTTTCAATAATTGTACGGGTCCCCTGTTCCGTTCGGTCAACGCCATTATGGAGGGTGAACATTTTGAATACCCCGATGTCTACCCGTTAACACTGAATACGCGTGAGAAGTTGCATCTGATGACCGTAAACTCGCCTTGGCTGGAATTTATAACCGTCATTATGGTGTCTGACTATGCTCATCGTGACATGCCGCTTTATGCCAAGATGTATCCCCAGGTTTGGGCTGCCGTCCTCCCATACGGCGAAATTGTCGGGATGGATGGTACGCGGCGGCCGGGAATGTCTGGCGAGCCTGTGGAGTTGCTTCCAAAGACCTTCTTCGATAAGCCGGCGGCAGTGACACCCGTCATGGCCTTTGGCGTATTGCTGTTGGTGGCCGTCGTGCTGGCGTTTGTCCCAGTTTCAAAGGTCTCAAAGGCAGTCGATACGGTATTGTTCTGCATCCATGTCTTGTTTTCCCTGTATCTGCTTTATGTAGCGTGTCAGCAACTGTATGGACTATTCTGGAACTGGTTCCTGATCGTGTTTAATCCGATACCATTGTTCTGGTGGATCTGTTGCAGGAAGAAAGCGTATTACCGGAAAGGGTTCCTGTTCTTTGCCGTCGTCATCGCAGGCTTTATGCTTTTCTGGTCGTTGTATACCGGCAGGATGGAATGGGCGCATGAATTGATGTTGGCAATATTCTTAGTGAGATGTCTGGCATATGGTGTTCATGGGCAAAGACAGGAGGCAAGCTATGCGACAGAATGATAAGCAGTTGCCATCCGTTGTCCGCCCTTGGCTGAAGCACTATTCCGAGGCGACGCTAAAGACAGTGATTCCTAGTTGTACGCTCTACGACTATCTGCTGGAATGCAATCAAGATTATCCTGATGACGTGGCAATCCTCTATCAGACAGTCAAAGTGACGTATGCGAGCTTATTCCTTGAGATAGACCGTTGTGCCCGGAGCCTCTCGGCACTGGGTGTCCGGCGGAACGATATCGTCACCCTGGCGTTGCCCAGCATTCCCGAGGTCCTCTACCTGGTGTTTGCCCTGAACCGTATAGGGGCCGTCGCCAACATGATCCATCCGTTAGCGAGTGCGGAAGATACCTGTCACTACCTGAATGAGGTGGGGAGCAAATACTTTTTCATGTTTACCGGGACCTATGCCATCATGCAGCACCATCTTGGAAGGACGCACGTGGAGAAGGCTGTCGTGGTGTCGCCGGCACAGGCTCTCTCGCCCGTCATCCGTTGGCTCTATGACATGAAGAACCGCAAGGAGAGGGTGAAGGACAGTGCAAGTGTGATGACATGGACGACCTTCATCCGCCGTGGACAAGGGGCGGATTTGCCACCTTCGCAACGGGCAGATGGCGACTGGGCCATTATTTCGCATACAGGCGGAACGACGGGACAGCCCAAAGGATGCGTGGCAACAAACAGCAATATCCTGGCAAACATCTTCGTGCAGATTGCCGACCGGCCTCACCAACGTCAGGAATGTATGATGGCAACCCTTCCGCCGTTTATAAACTACAGTCTGGTGAATGCCATGATAGAACCATTGTTCTGCGGATTCAAGACATTGCTCATTCCGCGATATGAGCCGCAGAAGTTCGTGGAGTATGTCAACCGCTACAAGGTGAACCATGTGTATTCCATACCAAGTTATTGGACGGCATTATTGTCGATACCACATATCGAGGACAATGATTTCTCACGATTCGGCTTCTTGGTATCAGGAGGAGAAAAACTGGAGGTTGCTGTTGAGCGGGAAGTGAACAGGATTGTCAGGGCTGGCGGTTCGCCGGTAGACCTGATAAAAGGAACGGGAATGACGGAGATGGTGAGCGGAGCTACTGCCACCTATCCATGGTGTAATCCCGAAGGGAGTGTGGGCATTCCCGGTTTTATGACCAACTGCCGCGTGGAAGATGTCAATACGGGCGAGGAACTGTCGTATAACGAAGAGGGCGAGCTGTGCTTCGCCGGACCCACCATCATGCCCGGCTACTACAACAACCCCGAGGCCACGGAAGACATCATCAAGACCGATGCCGACGGCACCCGCTGGCTGCATACCGGCGACGTAGGCTATATCACCGAGGACGGTGTCGTCTTCATCACCGGACGCATCAAGCGCCTCATCATGCAGAAGGACAACAACGGAATGGTGTCGAAGATATTCCCCGAGCGCATCGAGAGCATCATCTCGCAGATGTCCGCTATCGAGGAGTGCTGTGTCGTCGGCAAGCCTCACCCCGACCGCATCTCACTGCCCGTAGCCTATGTCGTCCTCACGCCCGGCACCCGACAAGAAGGAGGCGCAATAGCGCAAGCCGTCGTCGACTGGTGTCGCGACCGCCTGCCCGCCTATATGGTGCCCGTCGAGGTCCACGTGCTCGACGTCATGCCGCGCACCGACCGCGGAAAAATAGACTATCGCAGTCTCGAAGAACGCTCGGCAACAGAAAAATAAACCCTCACAGACTCGATAAATGGTTGGCGGCAGCACGGGAACAGGCTGTCGCTGCCCCGAAGAATGCTCATCGGCAAGTCCAAAAAGCCGATGCATAGAGGGAAAACCTCCCAACCTCCTTAGAACAACAAATCTCTAAGGAGTAAAGGAGTGAAGGAGTGGCTGCGCGCAGAGGGAAAAACTCCTTAACTCCCAACCTCCTTAGAACAACAAATCTCTAAGGAGTAAAGGAGTGAAGGAGTAACTGCACACAGAGGGACAAAAACTCCTTAACTCCCAACCTCCTTAGAACAACAACAAATCTCTAAGGAGTAAAGGAGTGAAGGAGTAACTGCACACAGAGGGACAAAAACTCCCAAACTCCCAAACTCCTTAGAATAACAACAAATCACTAAGGAGTAAAGGAGTAAAGGAGTGGCTGCACACAGAGGAAAAAACCTCCCAACCTCCTTAGAACAACAACAAATCTCTATGGAGTAAAGGAGTGGCTGCGCGGAGCGCATCAATATTAATGGGATTGCCTAACGGCAAGAAATCTAAGAAAATCTGGAAAAAATCATAGAAAATCTTTATCTTAGATTATATAACATCGAAAAACACGAAAGACACGAATTTTTTATGATGCCCTTGGCATCAGCATAGATTTTCAAAAGATTATCTCAGATTTCTGCGCGGAGCGCATCCCCATCCCTTTCGTTCCTTTCGTGTCTTTAGATGTTCAAAAAAACAACAAATAATCAGGGAACATCAAAAAACACGAAAAAACACGAAAATTTCATGATGCTTCCGCCGTGCAGGCCGCCGTAAGGGTAGTAGTGGTTGGTGCGTTCCACGACACCGTCTTGCCGCACGATGCGCAGAGAAAAAAACTCCCAAACTCCCAAACTCCTTAGAACAATAACAAATCTCTATGGAGTAAAGGAGTAAAGGAGTGGCTACGCACAGAGAGGAAAAACTCCCAAACTCCCAACCTCCTTAGAACAACAAATCTCTAAGGAGTAAAGGAGTGAAGGAGTTGCTGCGCACAGAGGGAAAAACTCCTAAACTCCCAACCTCCTTAGAACAACAAATCTCTAAGGAGTAAAGGAGTAAAGGAGTTGCTGCGCGCAGAGGGAAAACCTCCCAAACTCCCAAACTCCTTAGAACAACAACAAATCACTATGGAGTAAAGGAGTGGCTGCGCGCAGAGGGAAAACCTCCCAAACTCCCAAACTCCTTAGAACAACAACAAATCACTATGGAGTAAAGGAGTGGCTGCGCGCAGAGGAAAAAAACTCCTTAACTCCCAAACTCCTTAGAACAATAACAACAACAAATCTCTATGGAGTAATGGTGTGAAGGAGTGGCTGCGCGCAAGTCCCAAAATAGTCGATGCGCAAGCCTTTCCTAACCCTTTGATATAGCCATCCTTAGCATCGGTCTACCAAAATAGCCTATTTTGGTCATCAAAATAGCTTATTTTGGTCATCAAAATAGCTTATTTTGGTCGCACGATCCTTACCTTCGTCAAAACCGATCCTCATGAAGGTCTTTTTCAACCCTTGTTATGTCTGTTGCCAACCCTTGTTATATCCGTTGCGAACCCTTGTTATGTCCGTTGGCCACCCTTGTTATGTCCGTTGGCCACCCTTGTGTAGGTCGCTTCTGAAAGAAAAAATCGGGAACAATGATGGGTTTTTATAAAAAAAAGAGTAACTTTGCAAAAACAACCTTAGACATGATGATGAGAAAACCTTTTTTATTCCTTGTTTCCGTCTTTTTGATGGCACAGACGAGTGTAGTGGCGCAGACAACCGAGAAGGCAGACCCCTATCCCGGCGACCAGACCGCATGGACGGCAGTGAAGAAAACCATCGTGGGGTGGGGCACCACCGATGAGCGCTACTCCCGCAGTCAGGTTCCCACGGTGAGCCGCAAGCCCCTCGCGCTCACGGCATGGCGCGGCGAGCGCGTGTCGGCACAGGCTGTCATCGCCGCCGCCGAGGCCATCGGACAGGTGAAGGTGTCGGTGTCCGACCTGAAGAACGGCCGCAACATCATCCCGTCCTCGCACATACGTATATATAAGGTAGGATATGTCATTGCCGACAACTTCCAGAAGAACGACTCCGCCCTCGTCGCCGACCGCCTCGTCGAGACAGCAGCCTTTGCCGTCGACGCCCACCAGACGCGACCCGTCTGGTTCACCGTCAGCATCGCTCAGGGAGCAAAGGCCGGCAGGTATTCCGGCACGGTGACCATCGACTGCGACGGCCAGCGCCACCGGCTGCCGCTGACGGTCGACGTGCTCGACCGCATACTCCCGCAGCCCCACGACTGGGCGTTCCACCTCGACCTGTGGCAGAACCCCTATGCCGTGGCCCGCTACTACGACGTGCCATTGTGGAGCAAGCAGCACTTCGACCTGATGCGACCCATCATGCAGACCCTCGCCGATGCCGGCCAGAAGGTCATCACCTGCAGCATCATCCAGCACCCGTGGAACTCGCAGACCCTCGACCCCTTCGAGAGCATGATTGGCAAGACCAAGGGCGTCGACGGCCGGTGGCACTACGACTACACCGTCTTCGACCGCTGGGTGGAGTTCATGATGTCGATGGGCATCGACCGCCAGATCGACTGCTATACGCTGCTGCCCTGGCACTACCGCTTCGACTACTACGACCAGGCATCGAACAGCGTCAGGTATATCCATTTCGAGCCGGGCGACAAAGGCTATGAGGACTTCCTCCTGCCGTTCCTCAAGGATTTCGCTGCCCATCTGAAGGCGAAGGGATGGTTCCAGAAGACCTGTATCGCCATCGACGAGCGCCCCACGGCCCAGCTCAAGGCTGCCCATGCCGTGATGAAAAAAGCCGATGCCGGCTGGCGCATGGAGGGTGCGTATAACTACTTCCCCGAGTTCTACAGCGAGGTGCACGACATCAGCGTGTTCTATAACAACGCCATCATTGAAGACCATTATATCGCAGAGCGAAACCAAGCAGGGCAGCCCGTGACGTTCTACACCTGCTGCGGACCCGACCGCCCCAACACGTTCACCTTCTCGCCGCCCGCTGAGGCCGCCTATATGGGATGGCATGCTGCTGCCGTGGGCTACGACGGCTACCTACGCTGGGCTTATAACAGCTGGGTGGCCGATCCCTGCACCGACGGCCGCTTCCGCACGTGGCCTTCGGGCGACTGCTTCATGGTCTATCCCGACGGCACCAGCATCCGCATGGAACGCCTCATGGAAGGCATCCAAGCCTTTGAGAAGATACGTCTGCTGAAGGCAGAATTTCCCGATGAAATCGAGGAAATCCTCACACCCTTCCGCGCTACGCACATGGCTGCCGACGTCGATGTGGAAGCAATGGTCACCACAGCCACGAAACGGCTGAATGACCTCTGTAGGACCCGCTAATCCATTACAACAACATTAAATTAACAGATTTATGATTAAACTCAAAAAAGGAAACCCCCTCGGAGGGACAAGGACGGTACGCATGGCTGTCCTCGCCATGGCTCTTGCCGCCTCATCGGCGTTGCACGCGCAGGTCAACATGGGTATGTCGGCGCAGGACATGTTCAATCAGATGATGAACTCGATGACACAGATGATCAACAACATGAAGTTTGAAGGACGTTATTATCACGACGACTACAACAGGCTGTTCTATGTGCAGTCGAACAATATGACGGCCGACATCAGCGTCGCCCTCATCCTCGGACAGCGGGAACACTGGGTGAACCTGACACGCGGAGGCACCATGGACGGACTGCCCTACTATCCCATTCCCGGCGTGTCGGCAGGCATAACGCTGTCCACGGACGACGGCCGCTACTTCCTGCGCATGTACCGCTACGACTCATCAGCCGGATGGTATGTCTATAATTCGTTTATCGACTGTCCGACAGCGCCCAACGCCCCTGCATGCGTCAAGCCGGACTACTGCCGGAGCCATTATAACACAGCCTTTCCCGACGAATATGCACCCTATGAAATCTACTTCCAGGCTTTGTCACAGGCCCAGCAGATGCAGACCACCGGAGCCGGCCTGCCGTCGGTAGGCAGCAGCGGTACAACGGTAGGCACCACGCGACAGCCCAAGCAATGCGGCCTGTGTAACGGTAGCGGACGGATGGTCAAGAACGATGCCGTTGACTTTGGCGGAACAAAATACTGCGAGGAATGTCGGCAGGTCGTGTCGCAGTCACACTATCATGCACCCTGTATCTCCTGCGGAGGAAAGGGACAGTGGTGATAGCGTCTGCCGTCACCCGTCATACGCTCTGCCCTGTCAAGCAGCTTGCCGTAACGACTGTCGCGAAGATGTCGTTTTTCCCCGATGAAACCGATGATTTTTGAAGAGATGAATATATCCTTATTATTTACATAACCTATAGCGATGAAAAAGAATCTAGTACTGCTACTGACCGCCTCGCTACCCCTGATGGCATGGGGGCAGGCAGGTCAACCGACGCGGAAGGTCAACCAGGTGGACTTCTCGCAAGTGAAAATCACGGATGCCTTCTGGGGACCGCGCCTTGAAAAGCATGCCACGGCAACGCTGCCTGTCTGCATCGACCAGATAGAGAACCAGACGGGACGCATGCAGAACTTCATCAATGCCGGCAAGGGAAGCGGCGGACACTCCGGCATCTTCTTCGACGACAGCGACGTGTACAAGGCTATGGAAGGCATGGCCTACTCCCTTGTCGTCCGTCCAGACGATGCCCTCGAGGCGAAGCTCGACGAGTGGGTGGACAATATCGCTGGAGCCCAGCAGCCCGACGGGTATATCAACACCTACTTCACGCTGACCTCCAACCCGCGCTGGACCGACATGGACAAGCACGAGATGTACTGCGCAGGCCACCTGATAGAAGCAGGCATCGCCTACTACAAGGCACGCGGCAAGCGCAAGCTGCTCGACGTGGGCCAGCGCATGGCCGACCACATGATGACCCTCTTCGGACCCGACAAGCGCCACTGGGTGGCCGGACACGAAGAGATAGAGCTGGCACTGGTGAAACTCTATGAGGTCACCGGCGAGAAGAAATACCTGGACTTTGCCCACTGGCTGCTCGAAGAGCGCGGCCATGGCCATGGCACGAAAGGCAACGGCAACAACGACTGGAACAAGAACTACTATCAGGACGCCGTGCCGGTGAAGGACCTGCGGAAGATTGGCGGACATGCCGTGCGAGCCATGTATCTGTTCTGCGGCATGGCCGATGTGGCATCCTATCTCGATGATACCGACTATATGCAGGCCCTCGATGCGCTGTGGCACAACACCGTCGACTGCAACATGTATATCACCGGCGGCATCGGGTCGTCGGCAGCCAACGAGGGCTTCACCTTCGACTACGACCTGCCCAATGCCACAGCCTACTGCGAGACGTGTGCCTCGGTGGGCATGGTGCTCTGGAACCACCGCATGAACCTCTTCACTGGCGAAGGAAAATATGTCGACGTGCTCGAGCGCTCACTCTACAACGGTCTCCTGGCAGGCATCAACCTGGCCGGCGACCGCTTCTTCTATGTTAACCCGCTCGAGTCGACAGGCGGCCACCACCGGCAGGCCTGGTTCGGCACCGCCTGCTGCCCCAGCAACCTCTCGCGCTTCCTGCCCTCCCTCGGCAGCTATATCTATGGTACGAGTGACGAGGCCCTCTGGGTGAACCTGTACATCGGCAACGAGGCGACGGTGAAGGTGGGCGGCGACGAGGTGAAAGTGACCATGACGACGCAGTATCCATGGGAAGGCACCGTCACCATCAACCTCGACCACGCCCTGAACGGCAAGCAGCTGCGCCTGCATATCCCGGCATGGTGTAAGCACTACACCCTCACCGCTGGGGGCGAAGCGGTCGTGCCCGAGACCGACGACGGCTATGCCGTGCTGACGCTGGGTTCGGAGACCACCGTTGTCCTGAACCTCGACATGCCCGTGGAGGTGGTGCAGGCTGACCAGCGCGTCTTGGAAGACCTCGGGTGCAGAGCTATCCAGCGCGGACCGCTGGTGTACTGTGCCGAAGGTGCAGACAACACGAATGACGTGTTCGGCTCTTTCCGGACCACCGCAGCGACCACCTATACCGACGAGGCTGCCGCCATCCTCGGAGGCATCCGTCGCATCAAGGCGACCACCGACGGCAAGACACTGACGCTGATACCCTATTATGCCTGGGACAACCGCTCGGCAGGGAAGATGCTCGTCTGGCTTCACAACGAAGACTATGACGAATACCACCAGGAGATCATCCTCAACCCCTCGTTCGTCACCACCAACTGGGGCTATCAGTATGGCAACCTCATCCCCGTCGACATGAAGAACGACGGCAGCCAGCAGCTGCTCATCGGCGCTTGGTTCAAGTATGGCACGGAAACGCCGCGCCATACCGTCGTCCTCGAACCAAACGGCGACGGCACATGGAAAGAGCAGAAGGCACCCTTCACGATCGGTGACCGGCCGTCGTTCTCGCCCTGCGACATCAACGGCGACGGCAACATGGACCTTGTCATCTTCGAACAGACGGGCAGCGCCAGCGACGGCATCTACCTCGGCAAGGGCGACGGCTCCTTCACGAAGCTGCGCTACAGGCTGATTGCCACCCGCGACGGTCTGCCCGAGAACTACACCGGTCCGATTACCGGCCTGGCCGACGTCATGGCTGCTGACATCGCCGACTTCAACAACGACGGCCTGATGGACATCGTCGCCCTGGGACACCAGGCGTCGCCCACCGCCGTCCTGCTGAACCAAGGCGTCACCAACAGCATGATTACCCTCAAGCCCGTCTATTTCGACAGCGGCATCACCAACCCCGAACGCGACATCGCCAACGGCAAGCCTTATACCGGCCGCAACTTCGACTGCGGCATGGTGTTCGCTCAGGACTTCAACAACGACGGCTTCGCCGACATCCTCATCTCGGCCAACAACTGGAACCGGCAGAACTACGATGCCGACTGGGAACGCTTCACCGAGGTCTATCTGAACAACGGCGACGGCACGGGCTTCACACGCACACACTTCGCCATGTCGCTCGGCGACGACAACACCCTGCAGAACCCATCGGTGTCCGACGGTGGCGTGGCCATCGCCGACTTCAACGGCGACGGCTTCCTCGACATCTTCCTCCAGGGCTCCGGCGGATATTTCAGCTACTACTGGGACCATACGTTCGTCTGCATGAACGACGGCACGGGACATTTTTCCCCGATGGAACCGGGAGATTTCGACCGACACATCGTGCGCAACTGGAACAGCACGTCGGGCTGTGCGCAGACCTACGACTGGGATGGCGACGGCCTCATCGACATCATCTATCAGGGATGGTGCCCGGATGAGAACGCACAGAAGGGATACATCTGGAAGAACAATGCCGGAGGCGTAGGACCGGCCTTCCAGCGCATCTACCACTGGGCCGGAGGCTCTGAGTCGGCCAGCTGCCTCGTCGACTGGAACGGTGACGGCCGCAAAGACCTCGTCAATACCGGCAAGTGCGAGAACCTGACATTCCTCGCCGCCAACCAGACCGGCCGCAACATGCGTGTCACCTATAGCGACGAGCGTGCCACCGAGGCTCCCAATCCGCCGCGCGCTGTCGATGCCAAGGTGGAAGGCAACACGGTGACCCTCTCATGGACACCTGCCGACGGTGCCCCGCAGAGCACCACCTACGAGCTCTACTTCCGCAATGCCGACGGCACGCTCATGGGTTGTCCGCGAGCCTATATCGACGGCACCAACGAGGGGTTGCGCAAGTGTGAGGACTTCGGAAAGCTGGGCTGCGTGACCACCATCACCTACACCCTTCCCGAGGGACAGTACGAATGGGGCGTGCAGGCCGTCGACGGGCGCCGCGTGGGTTCGAAGTTCACCAAGGGAACCTTCACCGTCGGCAACGGCTCGGGCATCGTCAGCCCCCAGGCGGGCCTCGCGCTGTCAGGTCCTGTCTACGACCTTCAGGGACGCCGCCATGAGGCTCCCCTGCATGGGGTGAACATCGTCAGCAGCGGCAAGTTTATCAAGAGATAAAGCGTGCCGTCCTCCCGACCCGTAGAAGGAACCTGCCGCATCGTCCCGGCAGGTTCCTTTTCTTTATAAAACACATGCTGTTCACAGCTATTCAGCAGTTTTTGCGCGAGAAAGCAGATTTATTTGGACGATTTTGAGGAAAACCCTTTGGAATATCACAAAAATGTAGTACTTTTGCAACGCATTTCGTGCGCCCGTAATTATTATTAGGTATTTTGAACTGCTAACCTCTGGGTTTCGCAATGATAAAGCCGGATAAGGAAACAAATAATTTTCAAATATTAAACATTCAATTATTATGTGGTTAAACAACTCATCAATCGGTAGAAAAGTAGTCATGGCCGTAACGGGAATGGCTCTTGTTCTATTCCTGACGTTCCACTGCTGCATGAACGTCGTAGCACTCTTCTCAGGAGAGGCCTACAACACCATCTGTGAGCTGCTGGGAGCCAACTGGTATGCCGTAGCGGCAACCATGGGTCTGGCTCTCCTTGCGGTAATTCACATTGTCTATGCTTTCATCCTGACGGCACAGAACAGGAAAGCCCGTGGCGGCTCACGCTACGAGGTGACCGACCGTCCGAAGAAAGTGGAGTGGGCATCGCAGAACATGCTCGTGCTGGGTATCATCATCCTGTTCGGACTGCTCCTGCACCTCTTCAACTTCTGGTACAACATGATGTTTGCAGAGCTGTTCCCCGCAATCCATTTCGACCCGGCTCCCGCCGACGGCTTCGGAAAGATTGTGAACACCTTCTCAAATCCCATCTACGTGGTGCTCTACGTGGTGTGGATCGCTGCCATCTGGTTCCACCTCTCACATGGCTTCTGGTCGGCTATCCAGACCTTCGGATGGAATGGTAAGACATGGTTCTGCCGTTGGAAAGTTATCGGCATCGCCTATGTCACCCTGCTCATGCTCGGCTTCTTCGTCGTCGTTCTCGGCTTCGCAACGAAGACGGCTCCCAGCCTCTGCAAGGCTCAGACGGAATGCGTGATGCAGGATAACTGCGAGAAAGGGCAGGCCTGTGAAAAGGCTTGTGAAAAAGCAGCTGCTTGCACCGAAGAGGAAAAAGCCTGCAAGTGCGTAGAGTGTAAGTGCGACCCCTGCCAGTGCGCAGAGAAAGAGGGTTGCCAGTGCGACCCCTGCCAGTGCACCGACTGCAAATGCTAACCATCATTAATCATAAACAATCAAGATTATGGCAAAAGTATTAGATTCAAAAATTCCTGCCGGACCCGTGTCCGAGAAATGGAAGGAATATAAAGCCCACCAGCGACTGGTGAACCCCAAGAATAAGTTGAAGCTCGACGTCATCGTCGTCGGTACGGGACTGGCCGGTGCCAGTGCTGCCTCGTCGCTGGCAGAGATGGGTTTCAACGTGTTGAACTTCTGCATTCAGGACTCACCCCGCCGTGCACACTCCATCGCTGCACAGGGTGGTATCAACGCTGCTAAGAACTACCAGAACGACGGCGACTCCGTCTACCGTCTGTTCTACGACACCGTGAAGGGTGGCGACTATCGTGCCCGTGAGGCTAACGTGTATCGTCTGGCCGAGGTGTCGAACAATATCATCGACCAGTGCGTGGCACAAGGCGTTCCCTTCGCACGTGAATACGGCGGCATGCTCGCCAACCGTTCGTTCGGTGGCGCACAGGTCAGCCGTACCTTCTATGCCAAGGGTCAGACCGGTCAGCAGCTGCTGCTCGGCGCCTATTCCTCGCTGAGCCGTCAGGTGGAAGCCGGAAAGGTGAAACTCTTCACACGCTATGAGATGGAAGACGTCGTCATCGTCGATGGTCGCGCACGCGGCATTATCGCCAAGAACCTCGTCACCGGAAAGCTCGAGCGCTTCTCCGCCAATGCTGTCGTCATCGCTACCGGCGGCTATGGCAACACCTACTTCCTCTCCACCAATGCCATGGGCTGTAACTGCACAGCTGCCGTACAGTGCTATCGCAAGGGTGCCTATTTTGCCAACCCCTCGTACGTACAGATCCACCCGACCTGCATCCCCGTACACGGCGACAAGCAGTCGAAGCTGACACTGATGTCGGAGTCGCTGCGTAACGACGGCCGCATCTGGGTTCCCAAGAAGCTGGAAGACGCCAAGAAGCTGCAGCGCGGCGAAATAAAGGGTTCCGACATTCCCGAGGAAGACCGCGACTACTATCTCGAGCGCCGCTACCCGGCATTCGGTAACCTCGTGCCCCGCGACGTGGCCAGCCGTGCCGCCAAGGAGCGCTGCGACCATGGCTTCGGTGTGAACAATACCGGTCTGGCCGTGTTCCTCGACTTCTCGGAGTCTATCAACCGTCTGGGCTACGACGAGATTATGCAGCGTTACGGCAACCTCTTCGACATGTATGAGGAGATTACCGACGTGAACCCCGGCAAGCTCGCCAACGAAATCAACGGCGTGAAGTACTACAACCCGATGATGATCTTCCCCGCCATCCACTATACCATGGGCGGTATCTGGGTAGACTACGAGCTGCAGACCACTATCCCCGGCCTGTTCGCCATCGGTGAGTGCAACTTCTCCGACCACGGAGCAAACCGTCTCGGTGCCTCCGCCCTCATGCAGGGACTGGCCGACGGATACTTCGTGCTGCCCTACACCATCCAGAACTATCTGGCCGACCAGAGCGTATGGCCCCGCATCTCCACCGACCTGCCCGAATTTGCTGAGGCCGAGAAGGGCGTCGATGCTGAACTCACCCGTCTGCTCAACATCAAGGGCAAGCGCTCCGTGGACAGCATCCACAAGGAACTCGGACACATCATGTGGGAGCACGTCGGCATGGGACGTACCAAGGAGGGACTCGAAGAAGGACTGAGACTGATGAAGGAACTCCGCAAGGAATTCGACACCAACCTCTTCGTGCCCGGCACCAAGGAAGGCCTGAACGTCGAACTCGACAAAGCTGTCCATCTGCGCGACTTCTTCACCATGGGTGAGCTCGTTGCCTACGATGCCCTGCACCGTGAGGAGAGCTGCGGCGGACACTTCCGCGAGGAGCACCAGACCGAGGAAGGCGAAGCCAAGCGCGACGACGAGCACTTCTTCTATGTAGGCTGCTGGGAGTATCAGGGCAACGACGACACCGCCCCCGAACTCATCAAGGAGCCGCTGGAGTACGAAGCAATCAAAGTTCAAACCCGTAACTACAAGAATTAATTATGGCACGTAACATATCATTCACCATCAAATACTGGAAGCAGAATGGTCCCAAGGAAAAGGGACATTTTGAGACCCGTGAGATGAAGAACATCCCCGACGACACCTCGTTCCTCGAGATGCTCGACATCCTCAACGAAGAACTTATCAACGAAGGTAAGGAACCGTTCGTATTCGACCACGACTGCCGTGAAGGTATCTGCGGCATGTGCTCGCTCTATATCAACGGTACGCCCCACGGCAAGACCGAGCGTGGCGCCACCACCTGCCAGCTCTACATGCGCCGCTTCAACGACGGCGACGTCATCACCGTAGAGCCCTGGCGCTCAGCAGGATTCCCCGTCATCAAGGACTGCATGGTCGACCGCTCGGCATTCGACAAGATCATCCAGGCCGGCGGCTACACCAGCATCCGTGCCGGACAGGCTCAGGACGCCAACGCCATCCTCATCCCCAAGGAGAACGCCGACGAGGCCATGGACTGCGCCACATGCATCGGTTGCGGAGCATGCGTGGCCGCCTGTAAGAACGGCTCTGCCATGCTCTTCGTATCGTCGAAGGTCAGCCAGCTCGCCCTGCTCCCGCAAGGCCGCGTAGAGGCTGCCCGCCGTGTGAAGAACATGGTGGCCAAGATGGATGAGCTCGGCTTCGGCAACTGCACCAACACTCGCGCCTGCGAGGCTGTCTGCCCGAAGAACGAGACCATCGCCAACATCGCCCGCCTGAACCGCGAGTTCATCAAGGCAAAGCTGGCCGACTAACCTCTTTTATATCGGTAGCGAGACCGCCATGGTCTCGCTACCATATTATATACGGGCATCATCATTCTATCGATCATATCGGATGGTCTGTGGCTTTCGTGTCCATAGGCATACGGTGTGATTTTTTTTTGCTGTCTCCCTTTGGCACGGCCAATTATTTTCCCTACTTGTTCTCTTTTCTGAGTTTTTATTGTTACCTTTGCCACACTATTATTAAAGAATAACAAGACAGCATTTATATGATTGAAGCTATGGACAAGAACGTGATTGCCGGCCGACTGGCTGCGCTGCGTGACGTGTTGCGACGCGAGCATCTGGCTGCGTATATCATACCGAGCAGCGACCCCCATGCCTCGGAATATGTCGCTGACCATTGGAAATGCCGCGAGTGGATCAGCGGCTTCGACGGCTCTGCCGGCACCGTCGTGGTTACCATGACGGCTGCCGCCCTGTGGACCGACTCCCGTTATTTCATTGCTGCCGCCGAGCAGCTGCATGGCACGGAGTACCAACTGATGAAGGAGCGTGTCGATGGCACGCCGACCATCGCGGAATGGATTGCCGACCAGCTGCAGCACAGCGACAGCACGGAGGTGGCCCTCGACGGCATGGTGGCGTGCGCTGCCGATGTAGAGGACCTCATTGCCGACCTTCGCCACCGTGGCGGCATCACCGTGCGGACCAACCTCGATGTCTTTGCCACGATATGGACCGACCGTCCGCCGGTGCCGATGTCACCGCTGCGCCTGCATCCGCTGAAATATGCCGGTGAGGACACCCCGTCGAAGCTGCAGCGCATCAGGAAGGCCTTGCGCGCACAGCATGCCGACGGCATGCTCGTGGCCGCCCTCGACGATATAGCATGGACGTTGAACCTGCGTGGTGCCGATATCCACTGCAACCCCGTCTTCGTGGCCTATCTGCTCATCTCCTCTACGCAGACCACGTTGTTTGTACATCCCGACAAGGTGCCCCTCGAGGTGCGGGCCTATCTTGCCGACTGCCATGTCGATATCGATGACTACGACCATCTTGGTGAGGCTCTGCGTAGCTATTTCGAATATAACATCCTCGTCGATCCGGCAGAGGTGTGCTACACCCTCTTCCAGAAGGCTGCCCGCCATACCGTGGTCAGGGCAGCATCGCCCATTCCTGCCATGAAAGCTGTAAAGAACGAGGTGGAGCAGGAGGGCTACCGGCGTGCGATGGTGCGCGACGGCGTGGCAATGGTGCGTTTCCTCCATTGGCTCGACGACCGCATGCAGCATTCTGTCGGTGAATGGCCCACCGAGCTGTCGGCAGCCAAAAAGTTGGAAGAGCTGCGAAGCGAGCAGGAAGGATATATAGAGCCATCGTTCGATACCATCTCAGCCTATCAGGCACATGGTGCCATCGTACACTATGAGCCTACACCGTCCACCAATGTTCCTCTGCGGCCGGAGGGCTTCCTGCTCGTCGATAGCGGAGCGCAGTATTCCGACGGCACTACCGATATCACCCGCACCATCCCTCTCGGACCGCTTACCGAGGAACAGAAGAAAGTCTATACCATTGTGCTGAAGGGACATATCCAGCTGCAGCTTGCCTGTTTCCCTGACGGCTGCACAGGGACGCAGATTGATGCCCTCGCCCGTGAGCCGCTATGGCGCGAAGGGATGAACTTCCTGCATGGGACGGGGCATGGCGTAGGCTCCTGCCTGTGTGTCCATGAGGGACCGCATCAGGTGCGGATGAACCATGTGCCGGCGCCGTTGCATGCCGGCATGACTATCACCGATGAACCTGGCATCTACCTCGAAGGACGCTTTGGCGTGCGTATAGAGAATGTCCTGCTCATCCGGCCTTATGTCACCACGGAGAGCGGAGACTTCCTGTGTATGGAGACGCTCACTCTCTGTCCCATCGACACACGTCCCGTCATCGCCTCGATGCTCACAGGCGAGGAGCGTCGTTGGCTCAACAGCTATAACCGGCGAGTCTGCGAGCAGCTCTCACCGTTGCTGGCCGATGCCGACAGGGAGTGGCTGGAGCGTTGCTGCAAGTAGGTTCATCTGTCAGTTGCTATGAAGACGAGAACGATACATACCGAGATAGAACTCATGGAGTGCATAGCACAGATGGGTTTCCTTCCTTTGTTTGATATTGGTGTCAACGGCTTTTCTGCCGATGCGCTGGTCGACGACGACTGCCGCTATGTCGTCCTTCCCGATGGCGGGTGGGAGTGGCCGCTGTGGAAGTGGAAAGGACCAGTGGTGAGCGACGGCAACTGCGTCTATGGCAAGTTCTTTGCCTCGAAGGCAGGCTTTATCAGCCGTGACTGGTGGCCGGACTTCTATAACTACCGGCGAAGCACCCATCCGAAGCCCGAAGAGGGTTCTGTCGAGGAAGCCATCCTGCTTACCCTGGAAGAGAACGGCAGCATGATTACCCGCGAGCTGCGTGCCGCCTGTGGTTTCGACGGACCGAAGATGCGCAGTCGTTTCGACGCTTATGTGACGCGTCTGCAGATGGGCTGCTATATCGTCACTGAGGACTTTGTCTATCCTCACGACAAGCATGGGCGTGAATATGGTTGGGGTTGGTCGTTGCTGACGACACCCGAGCAGCTCCTCGGCCGTGAGGCCTGTCGTTGCCGTCGCACCCCCGAGGAGTCACTGCAGCGTATGGTTGCCCATCTGCAGCGTCTGCTGCCCGACGCATCAGAGAAACAAATCAGGAAGATGCTGTGAAGAATACGTTTTGTAGAGAATAGTGTAGATGGCCATACTCGTCACATACCGTAGAACCCGACGTCTGTCCATGCGCATCGCAAAGAATGGCGATGTGCATGTGTCAGCCCCGATAGGACTGCCCAAGGCCGAAGTCGAGCGTTTCGTCAACGACCATCGTGACTGGATTGTCAAAGCACGGAAGAATACTGCTGAGCGTCAGCAGGAGCGAGCGGCATTCTTCGGCCAACTGCCACTGTGTACGCGTGCCGAGGCTGACGATGCACTCTGTCGGCTGAAAGCGCTGATAGAGCCTATGGTGGCTCGTCATGCCGAGGCGCTACATGTCCATCCGGCAGGCATCCGCTACAAGGCGATGATTTCCCGCTGGGGGATGTGTAATGTGAAGACCCATGTCATTTGTTTCTCGGCCTATCTGCTGTTGTTACCCGAATGGTGTGTGGAGCATGTGGTCGTCCATGAGTTGTGCCACCTTCTGGAGCCCAGTCATAATGCCCGCTTCCATGCACTGATGGACCGCTACTATCCCCGTTGGCGTGAAGCTCGCAAGGAGACGCGGCGCATTACACGAATGAATAATTAGTAATTAGTAATGAGTAATTAGTAATTATGATTTCTATTGTTGGTGGTCCTTCCTAACAATTTTAATTAGTAATTAGTAATGAGTAATTAGTAATTATGATTTCTTTTGTTGGTGATCCTTCCTAATTGTTTTTTCTTTTGTTGGTGGTCCTTCCTAATTGTTTTTCCTTTTTTGGGTGGTCCTTCCAATCTGTTTTTTTGATTAATGCGCACCGTAGACCTCGATGTCTCCGATGCGCACGATGCCGTCGGCGCCGCCGTCGGTGACCGTCAGACGTACGTATCGGGCTTCAACGGCAGGGAACGAGACATCGGTGACGGGTGCGGTGTTGGCACTGTGAGTGCCTGCCGTCGTCCATGTCTCTCCGTCGAGGCTGGTTTCAACGGTGAAGGTACGGCTGTTGAGCGTCGGGCTCATGCCAGCAGCCTCGGCATGGCGAATTACATAGCGGCTAATCTGGTAGGTGTCCTTGAAGTCCATCTGAACCCAGCCGTTGTTGTCAGCGGTTTTTGATATCCACATATATCCTTCAGAGGGCGACCCGTTGGCGGCGTAGTCAGTCTTGGTCTTCGTCGGTGAAGACGTGATGGTCATATCCTGCAGCAGGGTGAGGTTGAACGGCAGGTGGTGGGCTTCGTTATAGTAGCTGAACCAGTGGTCGGCACGGACGATGTTCACGTTTCCGGGTGAGAGGGCATCGAGTTTGTCCTTCAAGGCGATAAGTTTGTCGGGACCTAAGTTCCATACGTCAGCCTGTCCGGTGACGAACATCGGTTCTGCACCGGTGAAGTTCTTGATGTCGCGGTTGAAGAATTCTGCCATCTCGTCTGTGCTCCCGCGATAGCAAGGGTATTGAGGTGCGATAGGCAGCCAGCCGGACTGTACTTCGTAGGGTAATCTGCCACTCTGTCTCTCATAGTCGTTGATGGTCAGTCCGTAGAGGTAAGGGCTGTTGTCAGCAAAGGCTTTGCGTTGAGCCGGGCTGATATTATCCCAGATGGTGATGACGCGCAGTCCAGCCTTCTCGATGTAGCGTTGCGTCAGCTGGATGTAGGGAACAAGTTTCGGACCAGCCGATAAGTAGTAGGTGCCGCTGCCGGCCCCCAGCCCGTTGAATGGCATGGAATAACCCATTCCGGAGGGTCCGCAGACGAAGCAGTCGTTGGTCGTTGCCTTGCCGTAGTAGTAGTTCAGCATCATGGGTGCGATGTCGACCAGGGAAGGGCTGATGGTCCAGTTCAGTGCCATCTTGCCGCGTCCGTTCTGCTGGAAGATTTTTGCCATGGCATGCTGGCAGTACTGGATGTTGTCGCCATCGCTGATGTATACGGCGGCATAAACCTTGTTTTCCAGTTTCGGCCGCTTGGGCACGGGAGATATCTTGACGGGCTTGTGAACGGCCGAATAGACGGTGGCGTTCTCAAAGAAGTCGGCGGGCACCGACGACAGTCCGTATTTGGTAGCTTCGCCTACGCCTGAGCGTTCCTCGGGATACCATCCCAGCACGAAGTCGCGGCCGGGCGTCATGTCCTTGAGCATCTTGTCGAGCAGTTGGCGTTCGCTGGAGTTGCGCGGGTCGAGCCATACGCATGCCGAGCCGCAGGCAGCGCCGATGTCATGGACGTAGGGAATCTTCGGGCGTTCGCTGATGAGCAGGCGATGGTTGCAGCGGCTCCAGTAATTGTTGTAGAGGTAGGTATATACGCCCACGGCGTTGGTCATCGTGAGCGTGGTAAGGTCTTCTACGACGGGCAGGTCGATGCCGTTGTCCTCGAGTTTGTTCTTGATGTCTGCTGTCACGGGTAGCAGGCGGTCCAGTCCGGCAATGGTGACGGCGAGGTTGGAGTAATGCTCGGAGCGTTCGTTGCTGTAGAGCACGAGTCCTTTGATTTCCTCTTTGAACAGTTTCACCAGCGAGTAGGGCGCGGTGTTGGATACGGCAACGGTTCGCAGGCTGTGTGCCGACGGCCATGTGGCTTGCGGTTCTTCGTTGTGGTTGTAGAGGAGGATGCGTGGCCGGGTGCGGTTGACGATACCCTGTAGCGTACAGAACATCACGCGTTCTTCATCGCTCAGCGATGCCTTGTTCATGTCCAGAGCCCTGACCGATGATGCCGGTGGCAGGAAGCAGGGCAGCAGGCAGTCGTCGGGCCATTCCACCTCGTTGTACTCGAGGATGCGCAGGCCGCTGCTGTTGAGGTTGTACAGTGTGTCGGCAAAAGTGATTTTCGCTACTTCGCCCACGTCGGTACGTATGACGGCACCATTGTTGAGGTCGGTGATCATCGTGGCGGGTTGCTGGGCCATGAGGGATGTTGCTCCCAGCAGGGTGGTTGCCCAAAGGAATATCTTTTTCATCGTGTATTGATTTGATGGGGGAGGATGAGTTTTTTAAAGTTGTATCTTCGTGGAGAACGAGCCGACCTTCACGATATAGATGCCGGAGCCTACTGTCGTGCGGTTCACGAGGAGCTCGCCACTCCTGACCAGAGGAACGGGGAGGCTGCGGCCGTCGAGGGTGTAGATGTGCGCTGTGACGCCAGCGGGGATGTTTCGTAGCAGCAGACCGCCGTCCTGTACGACACAGTCGAAATCTCTCGGCAGCGTGACGGAGGTGTCGCCGGTGGCCTTTCCGAAACATATCTCGGTGATGTCATTCATCTCGATTTCTATGGCGTCGGCCGTAGTCGACTTGACCACCAGCCTGCCGTCGGCAACCGTCACGACGGGATTGGCCGTGAAGAGCACGGCGGTGGTCGCTCCGCCTGCCGTCTTCACCAGCAGGCCCTCTTCGCCGGCATCAGCGGCGAGGAAGCTGATTTGCTCCAAGTCGGCCACGCGGGTCTGCGAGCAGGTCCCGTCCGTCTTCTGAATATTCATCACTTTCTCCTGAGCCTGAGCGGTAAGAGCTCCAAGGAGCAGTGTGGTCATAACAAGAAACTTTCTCATGATGATAGTCGTTATTGTTGTCAGTATTCTTTTTTCTTTTTGTGCCAGGTGGCTATTAAGTCTTGAAAGACAAGGCAAAGGTACGAATAAAACAGGAGAAACACTCCTTTTCGGCCGTTTTTTTTTCATAAACATGTTTCCCAAGGCTCTTAATTACCATGTATTTACATAGTGATGAAATTTGCCGAGGTTGACGGAATGTCGTAATTTTGCAGCGTCGGACGAACGAGACCACAGGCAGCGGCCACCGGTCGCCCTCGCCGGCAACAACCAATTATCATTAACCTTTAATCAACACACCATGGAAAAAGACACAAGACTAAGTGAGCACTTCATGCTCAGTGAATTCACACGCTCGGCAGTGGCCGAAAAGCTAAACATCGACAACACTCCCTTGCCCGGATATGTTGACAACCTGCGAAACCTGTGTACAGAGGTGCTGGAGCCGCTGCGACGGCAGTTCGGTCCGATACGCATCAACAGCGGATACCGCTGCGAGCAACTCAACGAGGCTGTTGGCGGAGTGGGCAACAGCTGCCACCTGCGCGGCGAGGCTGCCGACATCCGTATTGCCGATGTGGAGACGGGAAGGGCATACTATCGCTTCCTGCTCAACCATACGAACTTCGACCAGCTGTTATTCGAATACAACAGGCGAGGGACTATGTGGATCCATGTCAGCTGCAGGATGGAGATGGCAATGAACCGCCATCAGGCATTCCCCAACTACCGTGCGGAGAAAGGAGGTGGAAAATGATGGAGGAGATGCTGAGGTGCCGCATCTGTGGAACCCTTCAGGCAGCAGTGCATTTCGGCCTGCTGCCCTCGGGCAACCGCCGGCGCATATGCAACCACTGCCGATACCTGTATGTAGTGCTTCCCGACCGCCGGCGTCGCCTCTTGCGTGAATTGTCTGCCCGGACGGTGATGTGCGAGGAGGAGTTGTAGCCTCCTTCCCCACATCATCGTCCGGTTGTTTTTGTGCTTGCCGGGACGGTTTTTGGAAAAAAACTGACGGCAAGCATATTTTTCATCTTTCTGACAACACATTTTTAATAGATTATCACTACCTTTGCACAGAGAATGTAAAGAACTCGTCATTATTCTTTTGAAACGAATTAGACAATATGATCCTGAAAGGTACTTATCTGGCCGACGCCCATCGGTATGACGATGAGGCTTTCTATGCACGCTGCGGGCGTAGCGGTGTGCTGCTGCCACGTGTGAGCCTGGGCTTCTGGCATAACTTCGGAGGCCACGACCCGTATGAGCGCAGCCGGGCCATCACCCACTATGCTTTCGACCACGGCATCACCCATTTCGACCTGGCCAACAACTACGGACCGCCCTATGGGTCGGCCGAGGAGACGATGGGCCGGCTGATGGACGATGACTTCCGGCCCTACCGTGATGAGCTGTTCATCAGCAGCAAGGCTGGCTATGACATGTGGCCCGGACCCTATGGCAACTGGGGCTCGCGGAAATACCTCTTTGCCAGCCTGGAGCAGAGCCTCCGCCGCATGCATCTCGACTATGTAGACCTGTTCTACAGCCATCGTCTGGATCCGGCCACGCCGCTGGAGGAGACGCTGCAGGCACTGGTCGACATCGTCAGACAGGGCAAGGCTCTCTATGTCGGCATCTCGAACTGGCCGCTGGAGCAGTTGCAGGTGGGCGAGGAATACCTGCGCAGGCACGATGTGCCGCTGCTCATCTATCAGGGCCGCCTGAACCTTATCGACCGCAAGCCGCAGGAGACCGGCATCCTGGACTTCTGCCGCCAGAAGGGCATTGGCTTCATTGCCTTCTCGCCCCTTGCCCAGGGCTTGCTCACCGACCGCTATCTGGACGGCATCCCTGCCGACTCACGGATGGCGCGCGGCACCGTCCTGACCAAAGACCGGCTGACGCCTGAGCTGCTGGCTTATGTGAGCAGGCTCCGCGAACAAGCCCGGGCAGCAGGCCATACCACGGCCGAGGAGGCCCTCAGATGGGTGCTCGCCCAGGAGGGCGTCACCTCCGTGTTGGTCGGTGCCAGTTCCGTGGAGCAGCTGGCTCAGAATCTGAAGTGTACGGAATAGCGTCGGCGTGACAATGAGTCTCCATCCATCATCCTTACCCAAGGCCGACACGTTTCCGGTGAAGCCGCACTATGAGATTCTCGACGGACTGCGTGGCGTGGCCGCACTGATGGTCCTCGTCTTCCATGTCTTCGATGCCTGCCAGAGCAATATCCTGCCTCATGGCTATCTGGCCGTCGACTTCTTCTTCGTACTCTCCGGCTTTGTCATCGGATATGCCTACGATGACCGTTGGCAGCAGGGGCTCACCATCGGCGGTTTCCTGCGACGCCGGCTCATCCGTCTGCACCCGATGGTGGTGGCGGGAGCCGTCGTAGGCTGCATGTGCTTCCTGGCAGCCGGCGGACAACGCTGGGACGGCGAAGCCGTGGCAACGGGGTGGGCGCTGCTGGCCTTTCTGGGTATGATCCTGATGATTCCCGCTTTGCCCGGCTGTCCCACAGAGGTGCGTGGCTTTGGTGAATTCTTTCCGCTGAACGGACCCTTTTGGTCTCTTTTCTATGAATATATCGGCAACGTGCTCTATGCCTTGTTGCTGCGCAGGCTCACCTCTCGCTGGCTGTCTGTGGTGGCACTGGTCTCGGGCTGCTGCGTGGTGTCTACCGCCATGACACAAGGGTATCTGGGTGTCGGATGGTCGGCAGCCGATGGTGGTTGGTGGCAGGGACTGATGCGTATGCTCTTTCCCTATAGCATGGGTATGCTGATGGCCCGCCACTTTCGTCCCCTGCAGGTGCGACATGCCTTCTGGTGGTGCTCAGCGATAGTGCTGGCGGTAGGACTCATGCCAGTGGCAGGAGGCGAGGGATTCCCTTGGCTGAACGGACTGTCAGACGCTCTGGTCGTCATCGTACTCTTCCCTGCACTCGTCTGGCTGGCAGCCTCCGATAAACATACCTCACAGCGTGTGAGCACCGTGAGTCGACGCTTGGGCGATCTCAGCTATCCCCTCTATACGGTGCACTATCCTTTCATGAGCCTGCTCTTCTTCCGGCTTGGCTTCGACGGCAATCTCATGCCCATACAGACCGTCTTCGACCACTGGGCAGTGGCCTTGCTACCTGTTATCTTTACACCCATACTGGCCTGGCTGTTGATGAAGTACTATGACAAGCCCGTGCGCCGTTGGCTTTTACAAAAAACGAATAAATAACAATCAATCATGATGAAGAATAATAACAGACGATGGCTGATAGCCGTCATGGGAATACTGTCGGCAGCTGCAGTGTCGGCACAAGTGAAACTCCAGCCGCTGTTCTCCGACAATATGGTTTTGCAGCAGCATGCCGCCGCTCCGCTCTGGGGCGAGGCCAAGGCTGGTTACACGGTACGTGTGCATACGTCGTGGGATGACCGGGAATATGTCACCACGGCCGATGCCCACGGCCGGTTCATGGTACGCGTGTCGACACCCGATGCCGGAGGCCCCTACGACATCACGTTCACGGAGTGTCGTCCTTCGCGCCAGAAGGGTAGGGTGCTCACCTTGCGGAATGTGATGATTGGCGAGGTGTGGCTGTGTGGCGGCCAGTCGAACATGCAGATGTCGGTGGAGTGGGACCGCGTAAGGAACTATCAGGAGGAGGTGCGTCAGGCTGCCAGCCATCCGAATATCCGTCTGCTCCACGTGCAGACCACTGCTGCCGCTATGCCTGCGACCACGCTGAATGTTGTCGACGGGGGCTGGCAGGTGTGCTCCTCGGAGTCGGTGCGGCTGTTTTCCGCAGCGGGTTATTTCTTCGGGCGGGAGTTAGAGACTTCACTCAACGTGCCCGTAGGACTCATCGAGTCGTGCCTCGGCTCTACCTTTGCCGAGCCGTGGGTGAGCGCGGGGGCGCTGCGCCAGATGCCCTATTTCGACAAAGCCCTGGAAAAGGTGCAGACGATGCCCGCCGACAGCCTGGCGCGCGAGGAGCAATACCGTAGCGACCTGGACGACTGGAACAGCCGTGTGGCGGCCCTCGACGGCAATACCCGCTATGCCGGCGGCCACCATACATTATTATATCATAAGGATTTTGCCGACGACAGCCGCTGGTGCGACATTCAGGTGCCGGGACTCTTCGAAGACCAGCTGAAAGACCGCTACGGTGCTTTCGACGGCCTGGTGTGGTATCGGCGATCGGTAGAGCTGCCTGCGGAATGGGTGGGCAGCGACCTGATACTGAAGCTCGGTGCCATCGACGACGATGATGTGGTATTCTTCAATGGAGAGGAGGTGGGCACACATCTCGGCGTGGCCTTCAACCGCGAGTACCGCGTGCCGGCAGCACTGGTGAAGGACGGCAAGGCAGAGATCGCCGTCCGTCTGCACGACACGGGAGGCCTCGGCGGGTTCTATAGCCGGGAGATGCGCATCGAACGGGCCGACGGCCAACAGGCATCGCCGGTAGCCCTCGCAGGGACATGGCGCTTCATGGCGTCGCTCGACGAGAAGGAGCTGCCGTTCTATCCCACCAACCTCAACCACGACACGAACGTGCCCACAGCCCTGTACAACGGGATGATCCATCCGCTGACGCCCTTTGCCGTGCGGGGAGCCATCTGGTATCAGGGTGAGTCGAGCGTGGGGCGTGCCCATCAGTATCGGGAACTGCTACCCGTACTCATCAACGACTGGCGCTCCCGTTTCACGGCTCCCTCCGACAGCCGTGGCACCTTCCCCTTCTATATCGTTCAGATGGCCAACCACATGACGCCACAGACCGACCCCGCCGAGGAGTCTACCTGGGCTGAGTTGCGCGAGTCGCAGCTGAAGGTGTCGCAGACGATGGCCAACAGTGGTCTGGCAACGACCATCGACATCGGTGAGGCTGACGACATCCACCCGAAGAACAAACAGGAGGTGGGACGTCGGCTGGGACTCGTGGCACGTGCGCTGACCTATGGCGAGGCCATCGAATATGCCGGTCCGCAGTATGCCGGCTATCGTCAGGAGGGTCGCGTCATCCGTCTCTTCTTCACCCATGCCGACGGGCTGCGGGCAGCAGGCGATGCACTCAAGGGATTTGTCGTTGCCGGACCCGACCGCCGCTTCCATTGGGCTGAGGCACATGTCGACGGCGATGCTGTGGTGGTCAGCTCACCCGAGGTGGAGATGCCTGTCGCCGTGCGCTATGGATGGGCCAACAATCCCGACTGCAACCTTGTGAACAGCGCCGGTCTGCCGGCCACGCCGTTCCGGACCGATGAGTGGCCGGGGTTGTCGATCGACAATTATTAGTCGTTTGGTGGTTTGGTGGTTTGGTTGTTTGGTGGTTTGGTTGTTTGGTGGTTTGGTTGTTTGGTCGTTTGGTTGTTTGGTTGTTTGGTTGTTTGGTCGTTTGGTGGTTTGGTGACCTTTATGTTGTGGTTTTAAGTGTTTTTTTGTCAGTTTGCTTACAAATTGTTTGTTTCTTTGCTGGATATTTTATAATTTTGCAGCCTGTAAGGTGAAAAGATTATAAAATGTCAGAGCAAAGAGCAAATTTCGGCAGCAAGTTAGGGGTCATATTGGCCACTGCCGGCTCCGCCGTAGGGCTGGGCAACGTATGGCGCTTCCCATATATGACGGGAGAGAACGGCGGTGCCGCCTTCCTGTTGGTTTATCTGGGCTGTGTACTGCTGCTGGGGATCCCCTGCATGGTTTCCGAGTTTATTATCGGCCGGCACGGTGCGGCCAACACCGCTCGGGCCTATGAGCGCCTGTCGGGCGGGTCGGCATGGAAATACGTGGGGTTCCTGGGGGTACTCACGGCCTTCCTCATCACCGGCTACTATACGGTGATTGCCGGCTGGTGCCTGCAGTATATCTATGCCTCGCTGATGGGGCAGCTCAACGGCGATGCTACCTACGTGAGTGATTACTTTACCGCATTCTCCACCGATGTCTTCCGACCGATATTGTGGACGGTGGTGATGATGCTCATGGCTCATCTGATTATCATTCGCGGCGTGCGCGGCGGCATAGAGCGTTTCTCTAAGCTGCTGATGCCGCTGCTCTTCGTACTCCTGCTCATCATCGTCGTGGCATCGTGCATGCTGCCCGACGCCGGAAAGGGCGTGGCATTCCTGCTGAAGCCCGACTTCTCGAAGATGAACAGCGGTGTATTCCTGGGTGCTCTGGGGCAGTCGTTCTATTCGTTGTCGATTGCTATGGGGTGCGTATGCACCTACGCCTCGTATTTCAGCCGTCAGACCAACCTGGTCACCTCTGCCGTGCAGATAGCAGGTGTCGACACGCTCATTGCCGTGTTGGCAGGACTGATGATATTCCCCGCAGCCTTCTCTGTCGGTGTGACGCCTGATGCCGGACCATCGCTCATCTTCATCACGCTCCCGAACGTGTTCAACGAAGCCTTTGCCGCCGTGCCCTGGCTGGGGACGGTCGTCTCGCTGCTGTTCTATGCGCTGCTCTCGTTGGCGGCGCTGACGTCGCTGATGTCGTTGCACGAAGTGAGCACGTCGTTCATCCATGAGGAGTTCCATCTGTCGCGCGGACAGGGCGCTACCATCGTGTCGGTCAGCACAATGCTTGTCGGCATCGTCTGCTCGTTGTCGCTCGGTGCATGGAGCGGGCTGAGCATTGGCGAGAAGTTGCTCTTCGACCTCTTCGACTATGTCACCGGCCAGATCTTCCTGCCCATAGGAGGCTTCCTGACCTGTCTGTTTCTGGGATGGTTTGTTCCGAAGCAACTCGTCAAGGATGAGTTCACCAACTGGGGAACGGTGTCGAGACGCCTCTTCCCCGTCTATCTCTTCCTCATCCGCATTGTCTGTCCGCTGTGCATCCTGGTTATCTTCCTCAACCAATTAGGACTCCTGTGATGTAACGTCTACGGGCTCCTGTGATGTAACGTTTACGGGCTCTTGTGATGTAACGTCTACGGACTTTTGTGATGTAATGTCTACGGACTTTAAGGACTTCAAGGACAAAGAGTCCTAATAGTCCGAAAAGTCCTTAGAATTAAAAAAGCTCTTTGAATTCAAATAGTCCTTAGTATTCAAAAAGCCCGTAGATAATCAAGACAGCACCCTTCGTAAGCTCTCGCAGAGTCCTGTCTGGCATTGGGCTGACCAAAATAGCCTATTTTGTTCACCAAAATAGCTTATTTTGGTCATCAAAATAGCTTATTTTGGTCGCACGATCCTTACCTTCGTGAAAAGCGTTCCTTACTTTTGTGTAGACCGATGCTTACCTTTGTGTAGACCGATGCTTGCTATCGTAGAAGACATAAAACAAATCGTATCTCTGGGGCATTAATGTATAATCATTAATTCAAGTTTCGGAAGTAAATAACGCCCTGAAAGGGCCGCTATATGTCAGCCCAGGGCAGCACCCTGGGTACGCGGACAATCGTATATTTCGCCCTGAAAGGGCAAAAGAATGCTCTTTTGTTTCAATTCTTTTGCCCTTTCAGGGCGTAGAATGGATGCGCACCACGTACCCAGGGCGCTGCCCTGGGCTGACATCTCATTGCCCCTTTGGGGCTCTCTTATACAGATTGTTATCATACTTCCGAAACTTCAATCATTAAGAATAAAGGTGTGGTGTAGCCTTTATGGATACCCACAAAAAGGACGGGGTGGCTGATTTCTGCCACCCCGTCTTGGTGTTTCCCCATGCGTCAATACAGAGATGCGTGGGGAATGGGTTGTTGCGGATTACTTCACAATGACGCGCTGTACGGTGCCGTCGCTCATCTTCACGATGTTCAGACCCTTCTGGGCTGCGATGGCCTGGCCGGCAGCGTTGTAGCGTGCAACCTCGACGGCCTCTGCTGCTTTCTTCTCGAAGATGCCGGAGCCGGCTCCTACGCGGAAGGTCTCGCCCTTTGCGAAGACGGAGCCCTTCTCGGCAGCGTTGATGGTCTGCACACCCCATTCGTAGTCGCCGTCGGCGAGGTTCAGGGTGATGGAGGTATTCATGTAGGCGTTACCTTCGCGGAGCACTTTGCGTACACCGTCCTTGTCGCCGCCGATGAATGATGTGCAGGCGTTGTATACCTTGCCGTCTTTCTTGAGGAAGTATTCGTAGGTGACGTTCTTCTTCTCGGCAGCGGGGGCTGTCCAGGAGAGGGTGACGGTGTGGTCGTCGACTTCAGCCTTGGGAGCGGTGGGTGCTTCGGGGCGTCCGGCTACGGTCCAGGGGTTCTTGGTGAACACCATTGAGCGGCCGCTGGCAAATCCTGTTGCGTCGCCGAAGTAGTTGCCGTCGCCATGGTAGCCGGTGAACGTGTAGTTGAGGTCGCCTTCTACGCCGTAGTCGAGGAAGAAGACACCCTGCTCAGAGGCACCGGGGATGCGCTGGTAGCTGGTCAGTCCGTTGGCTGAGCCTGGGAAGAACCATCCTACCTGTGTCCAGTCGGAGTTGTCGAGCATCTGAGTGCTCCATCCGAGGTAGAAGAGGTCGTAGAGTCCGTCGCCGTTGTAGTCGATGGCGCGTGTGCCGTTGTTCGATGAGTTCAGCGGGCGGATGTCCTTGTGGCTGGCAGGGAACTGTGAGTTGTCGGTGTAGCTGACTTCGTTGCCGTCGGCGCTCTTGGTGATCTTACCGATGAGGAGCTGTGGATAGTATTCCCACTGGCCACCTCCGCGTGCGTCGTCGGGTGACTCGCCGGTGACGAAGATGTCGGGTGTGCCGTCGTTGTTGAAGTCGACGACGTTGAAGTTACCGTTTCCGAAGGTGTGGCTGACGCCCTGTGCCAGTCCGAGGTCGTAGAACTCGCCGGGTCCGTCGGCACCGATGTTCAGGAATGCCATGAAGGTACGTCCTACGCTAACGCCGTTCTTGGTTTCGGGTTTTGCTCCTTCGCCGTCTACGTTACCCTGTACCATGAAGTCGGCATAGCCGTCGTTGTTCAGGTCGAATGCTTTGATGGTACAGAGGGCCATGGGATAGGCGTATTCCTCGTCTTCGATACCGATGAGGAAGCGGTTGGTCACTTTGTATGTGCCGTCGCCCTGGTTGATGAGCACGCCGTTCATGGCTGTCTCGCTGTTGGCGCCGAGCCACCATCCGCAGGAGACGATGTCTACGAGTCCGTCGTTGTTGAAGTCGGCTACGTCGATGGCGCGGGGGAGCCAGCGGAGCTGTGTGCCTGTTTCTTCGTCGACGATGGGTTCGCCGTCTTCGTTAAGCACTTTGAAGGTGTCGTCCTTGACGAAGCTGCCGTTGCCGTCGTTGAGGAAGATGCCGTTGAGGGTGTTGGCGTCGCCGCCTGATGCGATGTAGATGTCAACATTGCCGTCGCCGTTGAAGTCAGCCGGGATGACGTGTGAGCGGATGCCGATGACGCCTTCCTGTGAGAGCTGTGTGGCTTCGTAGTCGGTGCCGTTGAATTTAATGATCCATGAGCAGCGGCTTTCCATTTTCACTTCGTTACCATCGGCGTCGTAGATGACCTGTCCGATGGATCCTTCAGCGGGCCAGTTGGGTGAACCGCCGATGACGAGTTCCTTGATACCGTCGTTGTCGATATCAATTTCGCAACCTGCAGCATAGTCGTTGGCGAGTCCTTCGTCGACCTTGCTGATGGTGATGCTCTGTGCGCTCATGCCCAGAGCCATTGCTGATGCAGCAACAAGAGTAAATAATTTCTTCATACGATTTTGTTTTGGTTATTAATAAATTAGTAATTACTTCCGTTATGGGGCTTTTGGGTGGGCAAAGATACGAGTTATTTTTATAATGTAGCGTAATGCAACGTTTTTTTTAAGATTATTTGATATTTGCTACGTTATATTTCTTTTGTGAAAGTGAGTGTTATTCGGTTTTTTGATGTAATTTTGCAGGACAAAAGAACACAGTACGACTATGACCAAGCGATTGATGACAATTCTGATGCTGGCTGTGCTATGCATGGCAGCCGGTGCACAAGTGATAGATCCCGTCCGTTTCTCCTCGGAGCTGAAGCCCGACGGCCATGGTGCCGCCGAGCTGGTGTTTACTGCCACTATTGATGACGGCTGGCATGTGTACAGCACGCGTCTGAACGATGCCGGACCCATCGAGGCAGAGCTCGTCGTGAACAGCAGCGACGGTGTGGAGCTGGTGGGCACGCTGATGCCTCGCGGGAAGGAGATTGAACAGTATGAGGAGATGTTCGGTGCTACCGTGAAGTATTTCGAGAAGCGGGCGCAGTTTGTGCAGAAGGTGAAGTTCACCAAGCCCCGCTATGCGCTGGACTGCTATCTGCAGTATGGTGTCTGCAACGACCAGATGTGTCTGCCGCCACAGGAAGCACCTTTCCAGTCGGCCGGCGAAGCCCCTGTCGCCGCTGCGAAGGATGATTCCCCCGTGCAGGAGACCGCTGCCATGGCAGCCGCAGCGGAGCAGGCCGCACAGCCGGAAGGCGACACGACGGCCGTTGATACCATGGCAACGGCAGCTGTGATGACGGCTGGGGAGATGGCTTCTGGTGACTGGCCGCAGCCGGTGGCCGACGAGTTGCGCGCACTGGGTGGCTCTACGGCAACCGACCTGAGCCAGCGGTCGCTGTGGTCGATCTTCCTGCTGGGCTTTGTCGGTGGGCTGCTCGCCCTCGTCATGCCCTGTATCTGGCCCATCATCCCGATGACGGTTAGCTTCTTCCTGAAGCGGGCCAAGGACGACCGTCGCCGCGGCATTCGCGATGCCTGCACCTACGGGGTGTCGATCGTCGTCATCTACCTGCTGCTGGGACTGGTGGTCACCGCCCTCTTCGGGCCGAGTACGCTGAACGACCTGTCGACGAATGCCGTCTTCAACATCTTCCTGTTCCTGTTGCTCGTGGTGTTCGCCCTGTCGTTCTTCGGATGGTTCGAAATCAAGCTGCCCGCCAAGTGGGCTAATGCCGTCGACACGCGGGCATCCAACACCAGCGGCATCCTCTCTATCTTCCTGATGGCCTTCACCCTGGTGCTGGTGAGTTTCTCGTGTACCGCTCCCATCATCGGACTGCTGCTGGTCGATGCTGTCACGTCGGGCAACATCATCGGGCCTACCGTCGGCATGTTCGGCTTTGCCCTGGCCCTGGCGCTGCCCTTCACCCTCTTCGCCCTGTTCCCCTCGTGGCTGAAGCAGGCACCGAAGTCGGGGTCGTGGATGAACACCATCAAGGTCGTGCTGGGCTTCATCGAGCTGGCCTTCGCCATGAAGTTCTTCTCGGTGGCCGACCTGGCTTATGGCTGGCATCTGATGGACCGTGAGGTGTTCCTCTCGCTGTGGATAGCCATCTTCACACTGCTGGCCCTGTATCTCATGGGGCTCCTGAAATTCCAAAGCGATATGATTGGCGAGCAGAAACCCATGCCCGTGGTATGTGTCATGGGCGGCCTGGTGTCGCTGGCCTTCGCCATCTATATGGTGCCCGGCCTGTGGGGCGCACCCTGTAAGGCTGTCAGCGCCTTTGCTCCTCCGATGAATACGCAGGATTTCAACCTGAACACCCATGTCGTTGAGGCCCGCTATACCGACTACTACGAAGGCATGGCTGCTGCCCGCCGCGAAGGCAAGCCCGTGCTGTTGGACTTCACCGGCTTCGGCTGTGTGAACTGCCGTAAGATGGAGGCTGCCGTATGGACCGACCCGCGTGTAGCCGACCGGCTGCGCAACGACTACGTGCTGGTATCGCTCTTCGTCGACGACAAGACGCCGTTGGCAGAACCCATCACCGTGGACCTCGGCAATGGCCGCTCACGCACCCTCCGCACCATCGGCGACAAGTGGAGCTATCTGCAGGCCACCGTCTATGGTGCCAACACACAGCCGTTCTATGTGGCCGTGGATGCCGACAACCGCCCGCTGGCTCCTGCCCACAGCTATAAGGAAGACATCCCCGAATACCTGGACTTCCTCGTTCAGGGACTGCGGAATATGAAACAACAATAAACAGACATACTGAGAAGATGAAAGAACTACTGACCATCCGGTGTAAGAACAACAGTCAGAAACGCGACATCCCCGTGGGCTCCTCACTCGAAGAGTGCTACGAAACCTTCGGCGTGGACATGGAACGCCCACCCCTCATCGCACAGATCAACAACAAGGTGGAGGGCATGCATACCCGCCTCTATCAAAATGCCGACATCGAATACTTCGACATCACCCATCCCTCCGGGCGACGCACCTACATGCGCACGCTCTTCTTCGTACTCGCCAAGGCCGTGCACGACGAGTATCAGGGACGGGCGTCGGTGGTCATCGATATTCCCGTGAGCAACGGCTACTACTGCGACCTGAAGCTCGGCCATCAGGTGACAGCCGACGATGTCAGCCGCCTGCGCCGCCGCATGCAGCAGATCGTCGATGCCGCGCTGCCCATCCGACGCCACGAAGCACCCACGGAAGAGGTGAAGAAGATGTTCCGCGACCTCGGCACACGCTCAAAGGTACAACTCCTCGAGACCGTGGGGAAACTCTATACCACCTATTACGAGATCGACGGCTACGTGGACTACTTCTACGGCGCCATGCTGACCAACACCAGCCAGCTGACCCTCTTCGACCTCGTGCCCTACTACGACGGTGCCCTCCTGCAGCTGCCCGCTGCCGACGACCCCGACCATCTGGGTGAACTGATCCGACAGGATAAGATGTTCGAGATCTTCCGCGAGCACCATCAGTGGCAGAACATCCTCGGCATCGGAACCATCGGAGCCTTCAACGAAGCCGTGAAGAACGGTTATGCCAACACCATCATCAATGTAGCGGAAGCACTGCAAGAGAGGAAGATAGCACATATCGGCGACCTCATCGCCCAGCGCAAGGACGTGCGCATGGTGCTCATCGCAGGACCGTCATCAAGCGGAAAGACCACCACCTGCAAGCGTATCTCCGTGCAACTGCTCACCCACGGCATACGCCCCGTGCAGATCTCGCTCGACGACTATTTCGTTGACCGGGAGCATACCCCGCGCGATGCCTCTGGCGACTTCGACTACGAACACCTACACGCCCTGAACATCCCACTGCTCAACAAGCACTTGGCCGCACTGTTCCGCGGCGAGGAGGTGCAGATGCCCCACTATAACTTCCAGACCGGACAAAGCGAAGACGGACCGCGCCTGCAGCTACAGGCCAACGACGTTCTCGTCGTCGAAGGTATCCATGCCCTGAACCCCGAGCTCACCGCACAAATCCCCGACAATATGAAGTTCCGCGTCTACGCCTCGGCACTGACCACCATCCTCCTCGACACCCACAACTACATCCCCACCACCGACAACCGGCTGCTGCGACGCATCATCCGCGACTATAAATACCGTGGCTGCTCGGCAACCGACACCATCCGTCGGTGGCCCAGCGTGAGAAGAGGTGAGAACCGATGGATATTCCCCTTCCAGGAACAGGCCGACGTGATGTTCAACACCGCCATGATCTACGAGCTTGCCGTCATCAAGAGCCAGGCAGAACCCATCCTGGAAGAAGTCAGGGAAGACTGCCCGGAATATGCCGAGGCCTATCGGCTGCGCAAGTTCCTGAGCTACCTCCCGAAACTCTCCTACGACTCGTTGCCCCCCACCAGTCTGCTGCGCGAATTCCTCGGCGGCAGCATTTTCGAGTATTAACCAACGGTGAGCCTCCATGACAACCGCAGGAAATTAAGGGAGTATATCAAAAAACCTTAATTTATTTTGTGTTGTCTGCTTTTTGCACTACCTTTGCATTTGAGATGAAAGAATTCATACAGGTGTTAAGGCGGTTCATCCCGCCCTACAGGAAATATCTGATACTGTCGGTGGTGTTCAACATCCTGTCGGCAGTACTTAATATCTTTTCTTTTGCCACCCTCGTGCCCATGCTGAACATCCTGTTCCAGACCGGGCAGACAGAGAAGGCCGTCACGCTGATGGAATGGGACTGGGCCGATGTGCAGGACGTGTTGCTCAACAACATGAACTACTATGTCAACAGGCTCATCGACCTCACCGGAGCCACCACCACACTGCTCATCATCGGTGTGGTGCTCATGGTGATGACCTTCCTCAAGACGGGAGCCTACTTCCTCTCGTCGGCAACAATCATCCCCATCCGTACCGGTGTGGTGCGCGACATCCGCAACCAGCTATACCGGAAAATCACCTCCCTCTCGCTGGGGTTCTTCTCCGAGGAGCGCAAGGGCGACATCATCGCACGCATGAGCGGCGATGTGCAGGAAGTGGAGAACTCCATCATGGCATCGCTCGACATGCTGTTCAAAAACCCCATCCTCATCCTCGTCTATTTCGGCATGCTCATCTTCATCTCGTGGCAGCTCACCCTGTTCACCATCCTCTTCGTGCCCGTCTTCGGATGGTTCATGGGGTTGGTGGGCCGACGGCTGAAAGCCCGCAGCATCAAGGCACAGACACTCTGGAGCGACACGATGAGCCAGGTGGAGGAGACGCTCGGCGGACTGCGCATCATCAAGGCTTTCTGTGCCGAAGAGAAGATGAACGACCGCTTCAACCGCATCAACACCGAATACCGTCGGCAGATCATGCGTGTGAACACGCGGCAGCAGCTGGCCCACCCCATGTCGGAATTTCTCGGGACGGTGATGATTGTCGTGGTGATGTGGTTCGGAGGCATGCTCGTGCTCAACCAGCATGTGCTCGACGGCTCCATCTTTGTCTATTACATGGTCATCCTCTACAGCATCATACAGCCCCTGAAAGACTTCTCAAAGGCAGGGTACAGCATTCCCAAGGGACTGGCTTCCATGGAGCGCATCGACAAAATCCTGCAGGCTGAAATTGCCATACAGGATCCTGACCAACCCCGCCATATCACCGACTTCCAGCATCAGATAGAGTTCCGCAACGTCAGCTTCAGATATGCCGACCAATGGGTGCTCCGCAACATCAACCTCGTCATACCAAAGGGAAAGACCATCGCACTGGTAGGACAGAGCGGCAGCGGAAAGTCCACACTCGTCGACCTCATACCACGCTACTACGACGTGCAGGAGGGTGAGGTGCTCATCGACGGCATCAACGTGCGCGACCTCGGCGTCCACGACCTCAGGGCACTCATCGGCAACGTCAACCAGGAAGCCATCCTCTTCAACGACACTTTCTACAACAATATCACCTTCGGCGTCGAGACAGCCACCAAGGAAGAGGTGGAACAGGCAGCACGCATCGCCAATGCCTACGACTTCATCACCGAGTCAGAACATGGCTTCGACACCGGCATCGGCGACCGCGGCAGCCGACTCTCGGGAGGACAGCGGCAACGTGTCAGCATCGCACGGGCCATCCTGAAGAACCCGCCAATCCTCATCCTCGACGAAGCCACCTCCGCCCTCGACACCGAGAGCGAACGGCTGGTGCAGGACGCACTCGAAAGGCTGATGAAGACACGCACCACCGTCGCCATTGCCCACCGGCTCTCCACCATTCGCAATGCCGACACCATCTACGTGCTCCATGAAGGACGCATCGTAGAGAGTGGAACCCACGACGAGCTCATCGCACAAGAAGGCTACTACAAACGGCTGCACGACATGCAACAGATATGACCATGAAGACAAACAAAGCGACCATCCTGCATACACCACTGGGACCGCTCCTGGCACTCCTGGCCGACCTGCTGCTGGCCCTCGGCCTGTACTTCGTCGCACGGGTGGAGTTCGTCCTGGAAAACAGAAGCCTCTTCGCCGACAGCGACTTCTCTTCGGCAGCTCTCCTGACCATGGCACAGGGAGGATATATGTTCGACCGCGCCGCCATCCTCTATACCAACATGCTGTGGCTCGTACTCATGCTGCTCCCCTGGTATGGCAAGGAGACCCCCGCCTATCACCGCTTCTGCAAAGGACTCTTCGTTGTCATCAACAGCATCGCACTCGTCGTCAACCTCTGCGACTCCGTCTATTTCCCCTATACCCTCCGCCGGACGACGACAAGCGTCTTCCAGGAATTCTCCGCAGAAGGAAACCTCGGAGGCATCTTCCTCACGGAACTCCTCAGCCACTGGTACCTGGTACTGCTGGCCGTGGCATTGGTATGGCTGACAAGCAAGCTCTATGTCATGCCGCTGACCGAGAAGAAATATTTCCGTACACACCGGCGACGGCTGACCTTCGCCGGAATGTATCTGTTCTTCCTCCTGGCTGCCGTGCCCCTCGTCGTAGGGGGTATCCGCGGCGGACTGAGCACCGGCATCCGACCCATCACCATCAATAACGCCAACCAGTATGTTCAGCGACCCACGGAGTGTGCCATCGTGCTGAACACACCCTTCGCCCTCATCCGAACCATCGGGAAAAGCGTCTTCCAAGTGCCTGATTATTTCCATAGCATCGACGAGGCAGCAACCATCTTCTCGCCTGTCCATAACGCTACGGCACCCACCGACACCCTGGCGACATCAATCACGGCCGACACCCTCAATACCCTTGCCGGTGACACCCTTACAGCCCTCAACCCGCGGCCGAACATCGTCGTCATCATCGTCGAGAGCTTCGGAAGGGAATACATCGGGGCTCTGAACAAAGACCTCGACGGCGGCACCTACAAGGGATATACGCCCCACGTTGACCAACTCATCGGAGAGAGCCTCACCTTCACGAATGCCTTTGCCAACGGAAAGAAATCCATCGACGGCATGCCGTCGGTACTCTGCAGCATACCCATGTTCGTAGAACCCTTCGTCCTCACACCGGCATCGATGAACACCTATATCGGCATCGCTGGGCTGCTCGCCGGCGAAGGCTATCACACCGCCTTCTTCCATGGGGCCAACAGAGGGTCGATGGGCTTCCTGGCCTTTGCCAACAAGATTGGATTTGCCGACTACTACGGGCGGCAGGACTACGAGGCCGACACGCGCTTCGGCGGAACAGCCGACTTCGACCGTCACTGGGGCATCTGGGACGAACCCTTCCTGCAGTATTACTGCACGAAGATGACAGAGATGAAGGAACCCTTCATGACAGCTCTCTTCACCGTCTCCTCACACCATCCCTTCGCCGTGCCCGAGCAGTATCGCGACATCTTCAAGGAGGAGACGCTGCCCATCCATAAGTGCATACGCTATACCGATATGGCCATCGGACGGTTCTTTGAAACCGCCCGCAGGCAGCCGTGGTACGGCAACACCGTCTTCGTGATTACCTGCGACCATACCAACCAGACCTGCCACGACGAGTTCCGCTCGGACATCGGAACCTATGCTGCTCCAATCATCATCTTCGACCCCTCCGGGCGGCTGCCACGCGGCACCGTCGATGCCGTTGCCCAGCAGATCGACATCATGCCCACACTGCTCGGCATCATCGGCTACGACAAGCCGTACATGGCCTTCGGCAACGACCTGCTCCGCACACCGCCTGCCGAAACCTTCGCCGTAAACTACCTTAACGGCAACTACCAGTATGTCAAAAACGGATATGTCATCCAGTTCGACGGCACAAAGACAAAGGCCGTCTATCGGCTCTCCGACCGCACCATGCGCCACAACATCGTCGCCACCGTCGACAAGGCACTGCTGCAGCAGATGGAGAACGAGCTGAAAGCCATCATCTATCAGTATATGTACAGAATGGTGAACGACCAACTGAAATGAACACTATCGCATTCCATACCCTCTACGCCCTGTGCTATCTGCTCTCGCTGCTACCCCTGCGGGTGCTCTATGTGATGAGCGACATCACCTATCTCATCGTCGCCCACCTGCTGCACTACCGCCGGAAGGTCATCAGAAAGAATATCGCCTCCTCCTTCCCCGAAAAGAGCAAGGAGGAACAGCTGCAGATCGAGCGGGACTTCTACCGCTACTTCTGCGACTATTTCTTCGAGACCATCAAGCTGGCATCGATGAGTGCCGGGCAACTCAAGCGCCGGATGACATTCACGGGAATGGAAGAGATAAACCGTGTACTCAACAGCGGACAGTCGTGCGCCATCTATCTCGGACACTATGGCAACTGGGAGTGGCTCACCTCACTCCCGCTGTGGGTCCCGGAACAGGTACAGTGCGGACAGATATACCACCCGCTGGAGAACGAGGCCACCAACCGCCTGTTCCTGAAATTACGGCAGCACTTCCATTCACGGTGCATCGCCATGAACGATACCCTTCGCGAAATCGTACGCTTCCAGCAGGAGGGAACGGTCGTCGCAATAGGATATATCTCCGACCAGTGCCCGCACTGGGTGAATATCCACCACTGGGTGGACTTCCTCCATCACGACACCCCCGTGCTCACGGGAGTCGAGCGCATCGTCAGAAAGGTGGGACATGCCGTGTTCTATGGCGACATGCGGCGCGTGCGACGAGGGTATTATACGTGTGAGATCCGGCTCATCACCGACCATCCGGAAGAGGCGCAGCAGTGGGACATCACCGACCGGTACTTCCGGGAACTGGAGAATACCATCCGGCGCGCACCGCAGTACTACCTATGGAGCCATAACCGATGGAAACGGACACGCGAGGAGTTCAACCGGCGGTTTGAATATCGCGACGGAAAGGTGATAGGAAAGGGAATATTGTAAAGTTGAAAGATAAAAGATAAAAGTTGAGAGTTTCAAGTTGAGAGTTTATTGAGTTAGGACGATGAAGATAGGATTTGATGCCAAACGGATAGTACACAACCACACGGGACTGGGCAGCTATGGCCGCACACTGGTCAATGCGCTGTCGGCACTCAATACCGCCGACGAGTGGCGGCTCTATGTTGCTGACATGGGCGACGAACAGCTGCGCCGACAGGTGGAGGCAAGAGACAACGTGGCATTCGTGACACCCGCACAGCCACTGCCGTTGAACGGCAAGCTGGGAATGGCGGCACGATGGCGCAGCAGGGGCATCGTTGCCGACCTGAAGGCCGACGGCGTGGAACTCTTCCACGGCCTGTCCGGCGAACTGCCCGTAGGTCTCAAGGCAGCGGGCATCCGTAGCGTGGTGACCATCCACGACCTCATCTTCCTGCGACATCCGGAATACTACCACTGGTGGGACGTCATGCTCTATCGCCGGAAGTTCCTCCGCACACTCCAAGAGGCCGACCGCATCATCGCCATCAGCGAATGCACCAAGCGCGACATCCTGCACTACGGACAATTCCCCGAGGATCGCATCGACATCGTCTATCAGAGCTGCGGAACCCGATTTGCCCATCATGCCGACGAGACGGTATGCCTGAAGATCCATGCCGAATACAACCTGCCGTCACGATATATCCTGAACGTTGGAACCGTCGAGGAACGGAAGAATGTGCTCCTCGCCGTGAAAGCCCTGCGCCACCTGCCCGACGAGATGTCGCTCGTCATCGTCGGACGCCCCACACGGTATGCCGAGGAGATACGGCGCTACGTCCGTGAGCAGGGACTGCAACAGCGGGTGCTGATGCTCCACGGCGTTCCCAACGATGCGCTGCCTGCCATCTACCAGATGGCCGAGGCTTTCGTCTACCCCTCACGCTACGAAGGCTTTGGCATACCGATTATCGAAGGCATCCAGAGCGGACTGCCCGTGGTGGCTGCCACAGGGTCGTGTCTCGAAGAGGCTGGCGGACCCTGGAGCCTCTATGTCGACCCCGACGACGACCGGGCAATGGCCGATGCCATCATCCGTGCCATCGATGAGCGCGATGAGCGTGTGGCAAAGAGCCGCGAGTATGTGCGGCGGTTCGAGAATGCCGATGTCGCCCGCCAAGTGATTGACGAATACCATAAAGTGTTGTCCTTGCCATGACGAATACCGATGACATCAGAACCCCACAACCCATGGTGTCGGTGGTCACCGTATGCCGCAACGCACTGCCACTGCTGCAGCAGACGGTAGCAAGCGTTGCTGCGCAGACGTTCACTGACTACGAGCACATCATCGTCGACGGAGCGTCAGCCGATGGTACGACGGAGTATCTGCAGCATCTCGACATGCCGCGACTCTCATGGCTGTCTGAACCCGACAACGGCATCTATGACGCCATGAACAAGGCCGTGAAGCAGTGTAACGGACGGTGGGTGGTGTTTATGAATGCGGGCGACAGGTTCTTTGCCGACGACACCCTTCAACACGTCTTCTGCCGACCCTACGACGATGACGTGGCCGTCATCTATGGCGATGTGTACAAAGAGGGAAGGGGAGTGGTCGTCGCTGAGCCGCCGCACAATGCCCACCGTATGTACTTCTGCCATCAGTCGGCATTCATACGGACGGCACTGCTGAGGAGCCATCCCTATGACGTCAGTCATCCCTATTCGGCCGACTTCAAATTCTTCAAGACCCGCCTCCTGGCCGGTGACCGTTTCGTGCAGCTGCCCCTCGCCATTGCCAACTTCGACACCGGGGGCGTATCGGCCACACGCCGCGGCGCAGGCATCAGCGACAACATCCGGGTCGTACGCGAGGTAGACTCCCTCTGGTGGCAGTGCCGCCTGTTGCCGCGACTCTATTTCCAACTGTTCATGTGTAAAATACGTCCAAAACGATAATGTCTATGCCCAACTACGATATGCACGCCCTGCAGCAGCACATCCTCAGGATGTTGCGCGACTTCCATCTGGTGTGCCGCGAACACAACCTGCATTACTACCTCGTCTACGGAACACTCCTCGGTGCCGTGCGCCACAAGGGATTTATTCCATGGGACGACGATATCGACATCGCCCTGCCAAGGCCGGAGTACGACCTCCTCATCCGTCATGCCAAGGAATGGCTGCCGGCACCCTATGAGTTCGTATGCCACGAGACCGACCCCCGTTTTCTCGGAGGCATCGGAAAGATTCAGGATGCCTCGACGACACTCATCGAGCGCGCCCATGTCGACTACCTCGGAGGGGTGTATATCGACATCTTCCCCATCGATGGCGCATCAGCCAACAGACTCTCACAGCGGTGGGAACACTTCCGGGGCAACTGCTACAACAAAATCCTCTACCTGCTCCATCGCGACCCGTATAAGCACGGTCACGGACCCAGCTCATGGATACCCCTGCTCGTGCAGCGCCTGTTCCGGGCCGACAGCGTACAGCGCAGCATGTCGCGCATGTACCATCGGCATAGCTTCACCTCCAGCACCTATACCATCGTGCCTTGCACACGGCTGAGCAGCGTGATGCCAAAAGCGGTCTATGGCACTCCGACGCCCGTCACCTTCGAAGACTGCGAACTGATGGGCGTAGAACATGCCGACGACTATCTGACGCGCGTCTATGGCGACTATATGCAGGTGCCCGACGAGCAGCACCGCATCAGCCATAACTTCCACTACCTCAACCTCGACCAGCCCTATCGCGATTATTCGTCTAAACAATAAAACTCTCCTACACGCATGAATATTTGTGTCTTCTGCTCGGCAAACAATCAGATTGACGAAGCATATTTCCGGATGACGGAGGAACTGGGACGCTGGTGTGCCGGACAGGGACATACCGTCGTATTCGGTGGTACGAACCAAGGACTGATGGAATGTCTGGCACAGGCTGCCTACGAAGCCGGCGGACAGGTCACCGGCGTCATCCCCGAGATTGTGGAACGGGGCGGACGCACCTCAGCCTATTTGCATAATCATGTCTGGACCAACGACCTGAACGACCGGAAGGCCGTCATGATTGCCCAGGCCGATGCCATCGTGGCACTGCCCGGAGGGGTGGGGACGCTCGACGAAGTGTTCACCGTGCTCTCCGCCGCATCAATAGGCTATCATCACAAGCGTGTCATCCTCTATAATATGGATGGTTTCTGGGACAAGCTCATCGTGTTGATGGACGACCTGCAGCAGCGGGGAATGATACGCGGCCAGTGGCGTGACCAGCTGCTGGTGGCCGACAATATGTCCACACTCACTGAGATGATCAACCGTGAACTGCAAGCAGGAGCACGATGACGAGTAATAATCCTGAATACGGAACCCTGTGGCGGAGCCTCCTCCATCGCTACGATGCCGGCGAGGCGCAGGCCGTCGTACGCCTGTTGTGCGAACGGGTCTACGGACTGTCGCTGGCCGACCTGCTGACGGATGGCCTCTGCCGCCTGCCAGAAGCCCGCAGACAGGAACTGGCAGCACAGGTCGACCGTCTGGCTCAGGGCGAGCCTGTGCAGTATGTCATGGGCGAGGCCTCGTTCTGCGGCCGCTGGTACCGGGTGTCGCCGGCAGTCCTCATCCCACGTCCCGAGACAGCCGAGCTGTGCCGCTGGGTGGTCGGCAGGGTGGGAGAGTCGACGCCACGCCGCATCCTCGACGTCGGCACAGGCTCCGGGTGTATCGCCTGCACGATGGCTGCCGCCTTTCCCGGTGCAGCGACGGTGGCGTGGGACATCTCCGACGAGGCCTTGGCCGTTGCTCGCGACAACGCCCGGGACAACGCCGTCAGTGTGACCTTCGAACGGCGCGACGCCCTCGCCCCCGAGGTGCGCAGCGGCGAGACATGGGACCTCATCGTGTCGAACCCGCCGTATATTGCTCCCGACGAGCAACCGCTGATGGAGCCGCTTGTCGTAGACCACGAACCCCATCAGGCGCTCTTCGTTCCCGAAGACCGGCCGCTGTGCTTCTACGAGGCTATCGGCCGCTATTCCCGACAGACGCTGACGCGCGGCGGCAGCCTGTTCTTCGAAATCAATCCGCGCTATGCCGATGACCTCTGCCGCCTGATGGCCGACGAGGGCTTCAGCGACATCATCCTTCAATCCGACCAGTATGGCCGGCAACGTTTCCTACACCTCTTGCAGCCATGAACCAGCCAACAGCCCAGGAAGCCTTCAAACGCCTGACGGCACTTTGTGCACGGGCCGAGTATTGTGAACACGACCTCATCGAAAAGATGCGACGATGGGGAGTGACAGCCGACGACCGGGCTGCGGTGATGGCCCGCCTGGTGGCAGGCCGCTACGTCGACGACAGCCGCTATGCTGCCGCCTTCGTCCACGACAAGACGGCTTATAGTAAGTGGGGACGCAGGAAGATAGAGCAGGCCCTCCGGATGAAACATATCGCCGACGGCATCATCGACGAAGCGCTCGGCAGCATCGACACCGACGAACAGGCGGCGCTGCTGCGGACCTTGCTCGAACAGAAACGCCGCACGCTGAAAGCCGATACTCCCTATCTGATGAATATGAAACTCATGCGCTTTGCCGCATCAAGGGGTTTCACCATGGATGTCATCAGGCAGTGTATCAATAATATCGATGAGGAATAAATGACGTCCCTGCTCCTATCCGTCACCGACCTGCTCTTCCCGCGCCTCTGTGCCGGCTGCGGCAACCGCCTGGCAGCTACCGAGCAGACGCTGTGTGCCGCCTGCAACCTTCATCTGCCGCGCACCAACCTCTGGCTGACACCAGCCGACAACGTTATGGCACGATGCTTCTGGGGACACTTTCCCATTGACCGCGCGGCAGCCTACGTGCACTACGGACAGCAGAACCTCTCCAGCCATCTCGTTGCCGACATGAAATACTATGGCAACGACAAGCTGTGTGAACAGGTAGGAACACTCATGGCGAGAGAGATGGCGGCATCAGGATTTTTCGAAGGGATGGACGTCATCGTTCCCGTGCCGCTGGCGAAAGAACGGCAACGCCAGCGGGGCTACAACCAGAGCCTGTCGATGGCACGCGGCGTGGCAGCGGTGACGAGGCTGTCCATTGCCGACCATGCCGTGGAACGGCGGACCTTCGTCCGGTCGCAGACGCATCTCACTCCCGAAGAACGCAGAATAAATGTACAGGATGCTTTTGCACCCTGTACGTCAACTTGGTATAGAAAAGCCGATGATGTGGCCGGACGCCATGTGCTGCTTATCGACGACATCATGACGACGGGTGCCACGCTGACGGCATGCGCCGAGGCGCTCATGCAGTGCCGCCCGTCGGCTGTCAGCATCCTCACCTTCGGACTGACCAGCAACTCCTGACCCTTTCAGGCCTCGCGGGTGATGGTCTCGATGCGCAGCTTCAGCCGACCCGCAGGCACCTGCACCTCAACGACGTCGCCTACCTTCTTGTTCAGCAGAGCCTGGGCGATGGGCGACTTGATGGAAATCTTTCCCTCGCTGAGGTTGGCCTCGTGGGGGCTGGCAATGGTGTAGGCCATGCGCCGCCCGTTGACGGTGTTCGTCATCTCCACCCGGCAGAGCAGCTGCACACTGTCGGAACTCAGCCGCGAGGTGTCGATGACACGGGCATTGGCCAGGACTTTCTGCTTGAAGCTGATGCGGCTGAGCAGACGTGCCTGCTCGCGCTTGGCGGCATGGTATTCGAAATTCTCGCTGAGGTCGCCCTTGTCGCGAGCCTCGGCAATGGCGTCTCTCACTCGGGGCAGTTCGATGTTTTCCAGCGTTCGGAGTTCGGCTACGAGTTTGTCGTAACCTTCCTGTGACATATATTCCATGATTCTTGTTTGTTTTTTTACGTAATAGGCTGTTGGTAATCAGATGTTTGCTATCGACATGATGTTGGCAAAGACGCCTGCGGCGGTGACGGCAGCACCGGCACCGTAGCCTTGTATCTGCATCGGATAGTCGTGATAGCGCTCGGTAGTCAGAAGAATGATATTGTTGGAGCCTTCAAGGTTGTAGAACGGATGGTTGCGGTCGACGGCTTCCAGCGACACACGGGCACGACCTTCGTCCATCTGCGCCACGAAACGCCAACGCTGACCCTGGGCTTCCAACTGCCGGCGACGCTCCTCGAAGTCCGCGTCAAGCTGCGGCAGACGCTGCCAGAAGCTGTCCAGCGAACCGTCGAAGTAGTCGGCAGGGATGAACAGCTGTTGCGCCACCTCTTCCTGCTCTATGGCGTAGCCGGCCTCGCGGGTGAGGATGACGAGTTTTCGGATGACATCCTTGCCTGTCAGGTCGATGCGAGGGTCGGGCTCGCTATAGCCCTGCTCCTTGGCCTGTCTCACTGCCTCGGAGAGTGGCACGTCGGCCGAGAGCGTGTTGAAGATGAAGTTCAGCGTCCCGCTGAGCACCGCACGGATGCTGATGATACGGTCGCCGGAGTTGCGCAGGTCGTTCATCGTGCCGATGATGGGCAGGCCGGCACCGACGTTCGTCTCGAAGAGGAATTTCACACCCTGCCTGACGGCAGTGTCCTTCAGCCGGCGGTATTGCCCGTAAGGTCCCGAGGCGGCAATCTTATTGGCGGCAACGACGTTCACGTTGTGCTCGAGCAGGGGAGCGTAGAGCTCGGCAACTTCCTTGCTGGCCGTGCAGTCAACGAAGACGGCATTGTAGAGGTTCATCGACGTGACGGCATCGAGCAGGCGGCGCGGAGAGCTGGGCGCCGCTGTCTTCAGCTGTTCGCGGTAGCTGCTGAGGTCGATGCCCTGCTTGTTGAAGATGGCGGTGCGCGACGTGGCGATGCCCACCACGTTCAGACGCAGACGGCTGCGACGCATCAGGATGTCGCTCTGCTGGCTGATCTGCTCCAGCAGGCGGCCGCCCACGGTGCCGATGCCGCAGACAAACAGGTTGAGGACCTTATATTCCGACAGGAACAGCGAGTCGTGGAGCACGTTCAGTGCCTTGTTCAGCAGGGCGGAGTGTATGACGATCGAGATGTTGTTCTGGCGGGCACCCTGTGCAAAGGCAATGACATTGATGCCGTTGCGGCCGAGGATGGAGAAGATACGGCCGGCGGTGCCCGGCGTATGCTTCATCTGCTCGCCCACCACACCTATCGTCACCAGACCTTTCTCCACCGCTACCGCATTCAGCGCACCCGACTCTATCTCGCTGTGGAACGTCTCGTTCAGCACGGCGGCGGCCGTGTCGGCATCATCCTGCCTGACGGCAATCGTCGTGTTGTTCTCCGACGAGGCCTGGGCTACCATGAACACCGAGATGCGCGCTGAGGCCAGCGCGTTGAAGATGCGGCTGTTCACACCTACCACACCCACCATCGACAGACCGCTGACCGTGATCAGGGCCGTATGGGCAATGCTCGAGATGCCGCGAACGGGATGCTGGTCGGCACCCTCGCGCGTCGACGACGAGATGATGGTGCCGCCCTCGTCAGGACGGAACAGGTTGCGGACATGGATGGGGATATTCTTCACACACACCGGATAGACCGATGGCGGATAGAGTATGGAGACTCCGAAATGGCAGAGCTCCATGGCCTCCGTATAACTCAGATGGGGTATCGGATAGGCGGAGGGGACGAGATGCGGGTCGGCAGTCATGAAGCCGTCGACATCAGTCCAGATCTCCAACACGTCGGCACCCGTCTCGGCAGCGATGATGGCTGCGGCATAGTCGTTGCCTGCTACCAGAGAGATGCGAGGCAGGTCGATGGCTGTGTCGCTGCTCACCTCATGGGCATCCACCCAGGCAGCATCGGCAAAGGCCGACGCACTGAGACCCGACGAACGCCCCACCACGGCGATGAGACTGCCCTCGCGCGACGCCTCGGAAATGATATGGCGCATGGCGGCAAGCCCCTCGGGCGACTGCGTCACACGCTCTTCAAATCTTAGTATCTTCATCGTTCTTCAGAATTCATAACACAGTGAGATTCCCGATGGCGTGGCCGACAACGACAGCTGCGAGTGCTCACCCGTCAGACGGTCGCCAAGCCAATAGCCCAGCTCCGTGCCCAGCACGCCGATGGCAGCGCCTGCCGACACCTGGAGCCAGTTGTGACGGTCGCAGCGCACACGGTCGATGGCAACAGCCGTCGCCGTGGCATAGCCCGCCACCGACAGCCATGGCGACACGTGGCCATACTCCTTGCTGAGCATTGTGGCACCGGCAAAGGCAAACATCGTATGGCCGGAAGGAAAACCATGGTCGTCGCTATGGTCAGGACGTTCGGAATGGATGCTGTACTTCATGCTGTAGGTCACCGCCGAAGAGACGGCCACCGATGTCGCCGTGTTCACCAGCAGACGCTTCCACGTGCTGGCACTCTCCACACCGCAACCCTTCATCACATATACGCCCACCAGCGGGACGAAACGCAGCACGTCGCCTGCCACCGTCTCATGCGGAGCAGCAGGCGCAGCGCCGTTCTCAGCCGTCTGTGACCAGCCTGCCGTCGGGAGTACCAACAGCAGCGTGATTGTCAACCAGTGCCACATGTTTGTCATCGTCCTTCTGTGTTTAGTACTCTTACCTTTTTCTAACTTCCCTGCAAAGGTACGATTAAGTGAGTGCAAAACAAAAAAAACAGAAACTTGTTTATGTTTTTTTATGTTTTGCCGAACGTAAATGAGCGAAATACACGATTTAGTCCTTAAGCGGACAAAATCTTCTGAAAACTAGTTTTTCTTTTTATTTCCGAACCGATAGAGCAGCGAGAGCCATAAACTTGTTTAAATGGCCGAGTCGTGATAGAGGTCGACGTAGTCACCCGATAGAGCAGCGAGAGCCACAAACTTGTTTAATGGCCGAGTCGCGATAGAGGTCGACGCAGTCAGCGTGAGTACCTTATCCAAAGGTACGATTAAGTGAGCGAAATACACGATTAAGTGAGCCCGTTGAACGCAAGTACCTTATCCAAAGGTACGATTAAGTGAGCGAAATACACGATTAAGTGAGCCCGTTGAGTGTGAGTACCTTATCCAAAGGTACGATTAAATGAGCGAAATACACGATTTAGTCCTTAACCGGACAAAATCTTCTGAAAACTTGTTTTCGATGTTCCATCTTTATAACAGAAGTCTAAAGCTATGTCCGTATGACAGTAGCTCATCAAAAACAACGAAAGCCACGAAACCGGCGACCATTCCCCCGCATCATGCGCTACAAAGACGGACATACCGGGGAGGTATGGTGAGCATTCTGAAAGCAAATTCGCCGATTTTGCTGACCAAATTCGCCGATTTTGCTGAGCAAATTCGCCGATTTTGGTTTCACAACCCTTACCTTTGCCGCTGCCAACCCTTACCTTTGCCGCAGCCAACCCTTGCTTTTGCCGCAGCCAACCCTTACCTTTGTCGCTGCCGGCACAAAGAAAAAGGACTGCTGCACATCGTCATGCAACAGTCCTTCTGTAAAAATATTAACCGTTTGGGATGGTTAGTTGGAACTTGTCGGGGCTTCGCAGCGATGACGTTCCAGTGTTTTAATTAAACATGATTTTTTATAGAGAGTTGTTCAGAAAAAAAGTCTTGACAGGTATCCCTTCGCCCGGTCTGACGCCTATGGCACGTTGAGGGTCTGGCTGAGGGTGTCGATGCGGTCGACACCCATGCGCGCTGAGTCGCCGGCCATGGCCACAGCCTCGCCCGACTGTGTCTCCTCGTAGGCTGACGGCTGGTAGTAGCCGTTGTCGCTGAACGGCATCTGCAGGGCGTTGCCCAGCGTGAGGATGATGGCTACGACGGCGGCGGCACGGAAGAGCGGAGCCAGACGGCTGCTCAGCGAAATGGTGCGCGCCTTCACGGCAGGTGCCGCTTTGGCTGACGGTTCCTGGCCGATGGCAGCAAGGATGCGCTCATCGAAATCGGCACCCGGCACTGCTGCCTGCCGCTGGTATTGCTGGTAGGCAAAGAGCTCTTTGTAGCGGAGAAGCTCTGCGGGCACGTCTGTCTGGCTGAAGAAAGTCCTCAGGATGCTCTCTTCTTCAAGCGTCGTCTGGCCTTGCCAGTAACGTTCCAGTAGTTGGTCGATGTACTTGTAGTCCATATCTATCTCGAAGACGACGGAGAATACAAAAAGTTACAGCCGAAAAACATAATAAATGTTAACGGCAGAATTCCTCCCATGAACATCGTATTCTCAACATTAAAACTTCGGATGTCCTTTTATTTTGGATTTCATCCGACCTTTTGACTTTGTCTTCCTC